>NZ_CP087591.1:943870-1258494 GCF_015594925.2 Vibrio sp. VB16 | reverse complement strand
TTACTTGTTCCATCTCTTCTCTCCTACACAAGATGACATGACACTTGATGTCCGGCTTCTAACAGGGACAGTCTCGGTTCTTTCGCTTTACAGTCAGCAAAACAATGCGAGCAGCGATCTTGAAAATTGCAGCCTTGTGGTGTCTTCAGTAGATTTACAGGGTTACCTGGAATTCCATACAAACGCTCTTTGGGCCCATGTATAGTAGGAAACGACGAAATCAAACCTTGTGTATATGGATGTTGTGGTGAACCAAAAACGGTTTTTGCGGCGCCTAATTCAATCAGGTTACCCGCATACATCACGCCAATTCTGTCGGCTATTTCGCCCATCAAACTTAAATCGTGGCTGATAAATAGTATTGAGAATCCAAATTTGGTTTTCAGATCATAAAGCTCATTAAGAATTTCACGTTCCACCACCACATCAAGTGCGGTCGTTGGCTCATCCATAATGATAAGTTTCGGTTCGAGTGCCAGCGCAATAGCAATGACAACGCGTTGTCTCATTCCGCCACTAAGTTGATGAGGGAAACTCGACAAACGATCCGCGTGTATCCCAACAATCTCAAGTAACTCCGCCGCTTTCTCATAAGCTTGTTTTTTGGTTACTGGCTTATGCGCTAAAATCACATCCGTTAACTGCTCACCAATCGTTATCACAGGGTTTAGAGAGTTCATTGCGCTTTGAAATACCACTGAAACTTCATTCCAACGAAAATTTCTAAGCTGTCTATCGTTCATTTTCAGAACATCTTCACCTTTGTAAAGGATCTCACCTTCAGAGATAAGCGCTGGCGCTTTATGCAACCGGGATATCGCAAACGCCAAGGTACTTTTTCCACAACCTGACTCCCCTGCAATACCTAATGTCTCACCCGGAGCAATAGAAACACTGACATTATTTACCGCTCTCGCAATCCCATTTGGAGAAACATAATCAACACAAAGGTTGTTAATCTCTAATAAATTACTCATCTTAAACCTCTGCGAATATCCGCTTCTTTCTTCAATTTGTGCCAAATCTTAATATGCGGACCGGTTTTTAGTTTTGGATTACTCACCTGATCAATAGACATGTTTATTAGTGCTAATGCCCCCCCTGTAAGGGCGAGAGCCATTGCAGGGACAATCATTTCCCACCACGCCCCCGTGTAAAGAGCAGATGACGTTTGTGCCCAATACAACATTGAACCCCAGCTCACTTCTGTTGCATCTCCCAAACCCAAAATACCCAAGCCAGCTTCTGCGCCCATTGCGTAGATAACCGTGCCAAGAAAGCCGCCAAATACAATAGAGGTAAGATTAGGAAGTATCTCCACTAAGATGATGCGAATTTTTGATTCTCCCATTACTTCCGCCGAAATAATGAATTCTTTACTGCGAATAGCCATCGTTTGGGATCGTATTACTCGCGCCCCCCATGGCCAAGAAGTGACCCCCAATAGGACGGTAATAACCAGAGATCCCACCTGCCCTAGGAATGCCGCAAGTACGATGAGTAAGGGGAGCTGAGGGAAAACCAAAAACACGTTGGTTACAAAATTTAAACGCTCGTCAATTTTTCCGCCAAAATAGCCAGACGAAACACCAACAATAATCGCTATTGTCATTGCAATTACGCCAGCAGAGATAGCCACGGTTAGCGATTTTCTTGCACCGTAAAGCACCTGACTATACACATCACGTCCGCTTCGTGTTGAGCCCATAATGTGTTCTGCGCTAGGGGCGACATGCGGCCGTGCGGCACGCTTTTCAGGGTTGTGCGTGGCAAATACCGGCGCAAAAACAGCACCAGCAAGGATAACCGTCAGTAAAAACCCACCAATTATCGCTGGCGGATTACCATAGAAAAAAGCATATAGCGTATGCATCACACTTTTCACTTTCTTCCAAGAAAAGTTCGGCTCAGTGACATCTAAATCGTTTGGTTGGTTAGGAATAAGTTTGTCCATGATGCACCTAATTTGAGATTCGTGGATCGAGCCAAACATATAAAAGATCGGCGATGAAGTTAGCGGTAAGCACCGCTGAAACCAGAATAAGGAGAATGGCTTGTATAAGCGGATAGTCGCGCGCAACTATGCCTTTCAATAGGATATTCCCTAACCCTTGATAGTTAAAAACCACCTCGGTCATGATAGAACCTGCGAACGAGAATCCGATCGCCATCGCTATCGCCGTTGCAACGGGCAAAATGGCGTTTCGCCCAGCATAGCGATACATCACTCGGTAGTTACTTAGCCCCTTTGCTTCTGCCATCGTGACATAGTCTTCACCAAGTACATTGATCATCGCGTTTCGCATATTGAATACCCACGTTGAAATACCGACCACCACCATAGAACCGACAGGCAAAATAGCGTGTTTAGCGACGCTACCAATAAATTCGAATGTGAAACCGGGCGTAAGTGACGGGTCATAGGTGTACGCAAGTGGTAAGAGATCAAGCTTTAAACCGAAGATGTAAAACAGTAATAAAGCAGTGACGACGTACGGAAAATTACTGATAAAAGCGAGCACCGGCGGTACAACCTGTCCAAATATCCCTGCACGATTGTACGAGGCGTAGGTTCCGATGCTGACACCAATAATAAGTGCAACAATCAGTGAGCCAAGTGCAAGAAACATAGTCCAAGGAAGGGCCATTGCGATAACATCAGACACACTAACAGGGAACATCAATACTGACGGCCCTAAGTCTAAGGTGAAGACGCTTTTCATATACGCGAGGTACTGTTCGAAGATATTGCCATCAAGAAAACCATACATTTCACGAACAGCGTCCATCTGAGCAATGTCCATTCGACCTTGTGCAGCCGCAAATAGCGCCTCAACGGGGTCTCCAGGCATTAAACGTGGCAGCATGAAGTTGAATGAAATAGCAATCAAAAATGCGGTAAAATAAAAGCCAAAGCGGCGAAGCAAAAACGACATAAGGAATCTTTTAACCTAGGAGCCACAGGGTGCTGTGACTCCTTATCAAGGTACATTTAATTAGTGAACAACTGGTGATTTAACGCCGGTTGCGGATAAGAAACGTAATCTATCCCGAGTTCACATTACTTAAGGTGTAGATTATTAAGAATGATGACTCGCTTACCACCGTCATACCATACTGGTTGTACATAAGGGTCTTTCTCACTTGGCCATCCCACAATTTTATCTGTACGGTATTGGAACCAAGTTGGGTTAGAGAAAAGAGGAATAAATGGCATATTCTGCGCGGTAAATTCTTGAAGTTGGTCTAGAATTTTTTGCTGTTCCTTCGTATCACCCGTTTTACCAAAACTATCGATCAATGCGTCGATCTCTGGGCTGTGTACACCATGACCAGCGTGCCAAGTTTTACCGATACGAGAGGTTGAAAAATACTCTTGATATGCAAGAATTGGGTTAGTTGCAACCATAGACCAGTTGATCGACATCTTATACTTGCTCTCCTTTAGGTTCGCATCGTATACCGCCCAGTCCACTGTCTTAATTTTGGCTTTAATGCCTACTTCTTCAAAATACTCCGTCACCATCTGCACAACTTGTATCCAGTCAGTCCAACCGTTCACAACTTCGATATCAAACTCAATCGTGTTGCCGTCTTTGTCATCACGGAACCCATCACCATTTTTGTCTGTTAGGCCAGCTTCATCGAATAAGGCTTTGGCTTTATCTTGGTCAAACGTAGTGAGTGATTTGTATTTTTCGGATATACCTTTATTAATGCTTGTCTCATAAAGCTCACCAATACCACCAGCGTTAAAGTTGGCCGTTGGGTAACCGTAAGCAGCGATGTCTACAATTGCATCGCGGTCCAGGGCCATAGATAAAGCCTGACGAACCCGTAAATCATTGAAAGGTTTTTCTGTGGTGTTTACATAAAGATGAATCGCATCGTTTGCTGGATACCAATAATGATTGGTCTCTGGTGATGCTTCTACAAATGTTGCATCGATATCAGCAATGAAGTTTGAACCCCAGTCAATTTCGCCTTTAATCAAAGCAGGTTGAAGCTGTGAGTTGTCGTTATAAGAACGGAAAGTCACACAGTCGAGATACGGACGCCCTTCAAGATAGTAATTAGGATTACGGCACAATTCCATCTGCTGAGCTTTAAGATATTTCACCGTCGTCATGGGACCACTGCCAATCGGATTCGGGTTAGTAAATGTGGTTAGGTCTTCAACCTCACCCCAAATATGTTTAGGTACGATATGGTATCTTTCCAAGTTCCAAATAAACGTTGAATCGGCTTCATTCAACTCAAATGTCACTGTTTTATTATCAAGAGCCTTGATTTCTTTTAAGTTTTTACCCGACCAAATACCTTTCTGATCAAACGCAGGTGCCTCTTTCGTCAACATGAAACTGAATACCACATCGTCTGCACTTAGTGCCGAACCATCAGACCACTTCAAGCCATCTTTAAGCGTTAAGGTAATTGTTTTGAGGTCATCGGAATAAACCGCAGACTCAGCAAGACGATAATTCGTTTCACCTGTCATGTTGTTAAAAACCATTAGTGGTTCAAACATAATCCCGTGCAAAAGGTCTTTAGTTGTATATGGATTAAAATTATCAACGAATCCAGTGTTGATAATTGGCACCGTAAGTGTACCACCTTGTTTTATATCTTCTGCTTGAACGGCGGAAACAAACATGGCACCACATAAAAATGAAGCCAGTAAGGTTTTGTTTTGCATCACGTATTCCTTTATTTTTTTGTATTTAGATCAACAAGAAAGCGCTTTCTTTTTAGATTAAACAACATTGTTTTTTTGTGACCGAACGTAGTCAATTTCAAAAAGAAAGCGCTTTCTTTTGATAAGAGACTACAACAGCATATAGGCTCCAACAACACGAAATAATCTGAAATTCTACCAAGATCACAAAAATGGCAGCACATTACCAAATACTACTTTTATTGTTTAATTACAATTAGTTAAGAACATACCCAACACATAACTAATACTCACGGTTCACCCTAACCCATTAAAATCATTAAATAAATATTGTTTTCGCCAGCTCTGCTTATTAGCTTGTTTCTGTGATCAGAATGCATATCGACTCCTAGCACCCTACTTATTCCCTAATTTTTCTCTGTACTTCGCGTTTTTCTGTTTGATTTTGGTCTCGCTCGAATCCATCTTTCAGAGCAGGTCTAGACGCGGGTTAAATAACCTCGTATCTTTGCCAGAATGCATTTTTTTTACTTAATCTCAAATTTTACATCCAAAACGAAAGCGCTTTCTTTATAAGTCTGATATCGTGCTTAACATTGAATGGTTGTTAAATCTTTCAATAAATTTTTATACACAGATTCACCTATTAGTAGAAAGATGATGAGCAAAATACAATTTTGGAACGGAAACAAATCTCTTATTCGTCAGCAATATGAATTAGCGATTCTAAATGCAGTCTTAAATGCCACACAAAGTACTACGAATCTAAAACCTGAAGTGATCGTTGATTACACGGATTACCTCTCGGCTGAAGATGAAGGTAATGTATTTTTAAAGGGGTCAGACCTACTGGTAACGGTAGCAGGAAATCTGAAGTTTTCAGATATGACATATATACCAGTACACAAACCGATCGCTAAAGGACTATTGGGATATAGAGTACTCATCACTCGACAAGATTTCAGTTCGCTTATAGAACCCAAATATAATGAAACGAAACAGATTATTCGCGAGTTAAAGGCGGGTATCCCAAAAACATGGGCAGATGCTGAACTGTTCAGAGAAAACGGCTATGAGGTGCTTGAAAAAGGGAGCTTCGATGAGATATTTCGATACCTTAGTAATGGGGATTGTGATTACGTCTCTTTAGGGGCAAATGAAGTTCAATCCGTTTATCAAAATATTTCTAAAGCGTATCCAAACCTTATAATAGAGCCTGACTTAGTACTGTACTACCCATTTCCATTGGTTTTCTATGTTCACCCTGAAAAACCAAACTTAGCAAAACGCATTGAGCATGGATTAACTCAACTGAGTGACAATGGCAAATTAGATGCGCTATTTGAGCACTACTTTGGCGAAACGCTTCGCGAACTGGATCTTGGTAATAGAAACGTTATCTCACTACGCAATCCCATTTTACCTATGGAACTAACGTATACTTCGACACCAAGTTTGCTTAACGTCTATTAGGATCTGTTGACCTTTCGTGGTTAAATTTCGCTCGGACCAAAAGCGTTTAACTGGTATGAAAAACCCGTTCAAACAACCGCTAGCTAAATTACAAAAAAGTACAACACGAAAAAAGGAGAGTATTCACTCTCCTTTTAAAATCAAAGCTTAGGTTAGGTTAAACTATCCTTCACAAATCTCTAGTCTCACATTGGTCTGATTTAATACTTCTTGGATATAGGTTGGCGGTTGCTCATCCGTGAAAAAAACGGTCGCTTCACGAATATGTCCCAACTCAATCGACCCTTTGGGCGTGTATTTAGTTGAATCTAACGCAACAAAAACGTTCCGCGCAGATTTCATAACCGATTGAGCTACCGCGGTTTCATTTAAATCATACTCTAATAAAGTACCATCCGAATCAATAGAACCAGCACTCGTGATCAAATAGTCAAAGCGGAAGTGATTGATAAAATCAAGGGCTTCAGTCCCAACTATTCCACCATTGGTCGCACGAATTTTTCCACTTGGAATAAGTACATCAAAGCTTTTATTGCTATGCAGCACATTGGCTACACGCAGAGAATTAGTTATGATTTGAAGGTTACTCTTCTTAAGCAAGTGCGTAGCAATAATCTCTGCCGTTGTGCCGATAGTTAGGAAAACCGTCGAGTTATCAGGGACCATATCTGCTATTCGTTCACCAATGGCATTTTTCTCATCGGTTTCGGATACTTTGCGAATTTCGTAGTCTAAGTTTACTGTGCTAGAAGGCGAACTCGCGCCTCCATGATGTCGCACAATTAATCTTTCATCGCTTAACTTTTTAATATCCCGTCTTATTGTTTGTGTAGAAACTTGTAGAATTT
Organism: Vibrio sp. VB16; assembly: GCF_015594925.2. Taxonomy (NCBI): domain Bacteria; kingdom Pseudomonadati; phylum Pseudomonadota; class Gammaproteobacteria; order Vibrionales; family Vibrionaceae; genus Vibrio; species Vibrio sp. VB16. The sequence continues at coordinate 1,251,498 of NZ_CP087591.1, read as the reverse complement.
CTGCCAAATCTTCAACGGTACAGTAACCCTTATCGATAACTAATTGTAATAATTTGTCTTGTCTAGGATTAGTCATGATAAACCTTATTATTATTTATTTACATCGGCGTTAACGATTTCCCTACTTGGAATGCCTTCACGCCCACCTAATTTGGTGCATTTTAAAGCCGCAACTGTGTTTGAGAAAACGACAGACTGCCTTGACTCCATTTGCTCTGAAACCGCAACTGCAAAGGCACCGTGAAAAACATCACCAGCACCAGTTGTATCGACGACATCGACAACTTTACCTTGCTGGTGCTTAAGTTCACCGCCTTCTAACCAGTAACAACCTTCGGCTCCGACCGTAACATAAACTTTACCTTTTGTCCTTTTCTGAGCAGTTTTTAACCCTTGAATTGGGTCATCTGTCTCAGTAAATTTAGCTAAGCCCGGCTGAGAAAAGGCAACATGATCAGCAAGTTCCACCAAATCTGAAATAGAGTCGGGTGAAAGGTCGGCGTCCAACACTGACGGAATACGATATTTTCTAGCCTGTTCTAGTGCATATTTTGCACCTTCTGGCCAACGCACATCACAAAGTATGGTTGAGTATGTAGAAAAATCGACAGACTTTAATGGCTCAATGTCGCGACTAAGTGATTTATCTTGATAATTGATAATCATACGTTCGCCTTCATCATCCACTAATACAGCCGAAAAGGCTGACGAAGCACTAGGTATATGTATTGATTTCGTCACGTTTACACCGTAACCAGCCAGCTCATCAAGCATCGTTTTGGCGACTGAATCACCTCCTACACGACCGATAAAATCCACTTCATGTCCTAACTTAGCCACTGCCACAGCTGCGGTAGCGGCAGGACCACCACCTATCTCGAAATAGTCTGTCGCGACAAATTTACCACCCGACGTCGGGAGCTCTTTAACTCGTTGCACTCTATCGAGCACAGTAATTCCAAGACACGCTATTGGCATTGTTTGATTCTCTTTTATTTATCACTTATCTGAAGGTACGCGGTAATTGTACACAAACGCAGACAGACAAGCGTAAGACTACAGTATGAATACATTATAGGAAAACTGTCGATATCTACTGGGATTACAATCACAAAACAACAACAAATGAACAAAAAACAACAAAATGTGACATTGATTACAGTAGTTTTTGACGAAAACGTTATATTGGCCGCAATCCCAATACGTATAAAAGGAACAAATCATGTCAACTATCGGCTTTATCGGTCTTGGTCAAATGGGCAGCCCAATGGCGGCAAACCTAATTAAAGGTGGTCACTCTCTAAAAGTTTTCGATATCAGCGAAGATGCAGTGCAAGCACTTGTAAGCCAAGGCGCAGTGGCAGTTGCTTCTCCAGCAGAAGCCGCTACAGACGTTGAATTCATTGTCACGATGTTGCCAAACGGTGCTCTAGTCAGAAATGTAATATTTGGCGACAACGGAATTACATCAACTATGAGCAAAGAAACGCTATTGATTGATATGTCCACTATCCACCCATTCGAAACGGATGCACTTGTAAAAGAGATGGCAGATAAAGGTTTCAGCATGATGGAAGCACCTGTGGGTCGTACCTCGGACCACGCAATAAAAGGCGAACTTCTTATCTTAGCGGGCGGCTCTAAAGAACAGATTGCTAAAGCACAACCTCTTTTCGATTGCATGGGCAGTGAAACCGTAGACGCTGGTGGCGCAGGTAAAGGCATCCGCGTAAAAATAATCAACAACTACATGAGTATTGCGCTCAACGCGTTATCCGCTGAAGCCATCACGTTGGCAGAGGCTATCGGCCTAGATTTCGATACGGCAATGGCTGTAATGAGCGGCACTCCAGCAGGCAAAGGGCACTTCACTACTACGTGGCCGGGTAAGGTTCTGTCTGGTGATTTATCTCCAGCGTTTATGGTTGACCTCGCACATAAAGACCTCGGTATCGCGCTTGATTTAGCTAACCAGGTTAATGTTCCAATGCCATGTGGTGCGGCATCTCGTGAGCTTTATAGCATCACTCGCGCTGCGGGTCGTGGACGTCAAGATTGGTCTGCGATACTGGAGCAGCTACGTGTAACTTCTGGTCTAGAACCAAAGATTAAATAATCACTCGTTAGCAAATTACATTATCAAGACTAGCAGAGGCCAATAACGTGGAACTTACCATTACTTCTTGGGGGGCGGTAGAAGGTCAGGACAACCCTGTTCAACTTTTTACACTTACCAACAAAAACGGCGTGAAGATATCGGTCACCAACTATGGTTGTATCGTCACTTCAATTGAGACACCGGACCGAGATGGCAACGTCGCCGATGTCGTTTTGGGGTACGAAAGTTTAGAGAAGTACCTTGGTGGTCATCCTTTCTTTGGTGCCATCGCCGGCCGTTTCGCTAACCGTATCAAAGATGGTAAGTACGCTTTAGATGGTGAACGGTTTCAACTAGAAACCAATGAACCACCTACCGTGCAACATCTGCACGGCGGTTTAAAAGGATTCGACAAATACGTTTGGGATTATTCGATTGAAGAGGCGCAAGAAGGAACTTTCGTCCACTTTAGCCGTGTGTCACCTGATGGTGAGTCCGGTTACGGTGGCACTTTGAGTGTTGTCCATACAGTTGGTCTAGATGAAGAAAATCAGGTTCACTACAATTTTAAGGCCACGACTGACAAGCCAACTGTCGTTAACCTTGTGAACCATAGTTACTACAATCTCGGTGGCCATGATTCTGGCACAATAGACGGTCACGCATTGAAAATTCATGCTGACTTCTACACGCCGGTTGCGGAAAATATGATCCCAACAGGCGAAATTTTGTCCGTTAAAAGCTCTGGACTGGACTTTACCTCTATGACGACGATTCGTGAGAATAAGCCCAGCATTCCAGATGGCGCATATGACCACAACTACATTTTGCACAATCGAGAAGTAGAAGGCGAATATGCATTAGCCGCCGAATTATATGAGCCAAATAGTGGCCGTTTGATGACAGTACTAACCACCCAACCTGCAGTACAGTTCTATAACGGTTCCAAGTTATCTAACAAACCTTGGATTGCTCGTAATGGTTACAAGTATGAGGCGTTTGCCGGTATGTGTTTGGAAACTCAACACTACGCCGATAGTCCGAATCACCCCCACTTTCCGACGACTCGCTTGAATCCAGATGAAATTTTTGAAGAAAAAACGATCCACCGTTTCAGCATTAAATAGACGGCAGTTTTAACAACACATGTAAAGGCGCTCAACGATGAGCGCCTTTTTTATAGAACTAAACCCACCAAGATTCCCGTTTTCACGGGAATGACGAAGTATTTAGCACTAACCGAACAGCATTACGTTTTCACGAGAATGACGAGCAGTTAGAGTACTCACAGGACGGTATCGAAGACGGTGTCTTTTTTGTGATTGATTGTGCCCTAACGCTCATTAATGTCCATTTGTGATTGTTTTTGTAAAAAATGCTACATAACTAACAGAATTTGGAGCAACAAAGTGATAATTTCTGTAATAACAGACAGTAAACAAAAACATTCAAAACGCCAAGACATGAATAACTAAGCGTTGCCCCATGATGTCGGGGCTATTTCGACTTGAAATACATCATGATTGTTGTTTTGCTTTCGGTATTGACCTTTACTGTATTTAATTAGAACTTAACACACACCTTTATTTTCAACATTGTAATTACATGGTTTGTTAAGCTTCGCTCTATCTTATTATTTGTTTTCACTAGAGGAAATATTGTATGAAGTGGATAAACACCCGATCCCATAATTCTTGGTTAGAAACTGAAACCGATCGAATTTTTGATTTTGGAAGAAAAGCGGTCGTTCCAAATGGATTTGGTTGGGTCGGCAATAACGGAAGCATTCGTGAGGAAATGGGTACACGACTCTGGATCACGGCAAGAATGCTACATTGTTACTCTCTCGCTGCTTTGATGGGCCGTCCAGGTGCGTATGACCTTGTTGAACATGGAATTTCCGCATTAGAAGGTCCACTGAAAGACAAGACTCATGGTGGATGGTATGCCACGATAGATAACGAAGGTAATGGTATTGTCGATGCGTCAAAGCAAGGTTATCAACACTGCTTTGTTCTACTAGGCGCTGCAAGCGCAGTAACAACTGGGCACCCGCGTGCTCAAGCTTTATTAGATGAAGCCATTAAGGTTGTTGAGCAATACTTCTGGAGTGAAGAAGAACAAATGTGCCTTGAGTCTTGGGACGAAACATTCTCAGAGACGGAAGACTATCGTGGTGGTAACGCCAGCATGCACGCCGTTGAAGCCTTCCTAATTGTTTATGATGTAACAAAAGATACAAAGTGGCTAGATAGAGCACTGCATGTTACTGAATTTATGATCCACAAAACAGCTAAAAGCCTCGACTACCGAGTTAATGAGCATTTTGATTCAAACTGGAATCCGCTTCCAGATTACAATAAAGAAACGCCTGCAAGCCACTTCCGTGCTTACGGTGGTACCCCCGGCCACTGGATCGAGTGGGGCCGTTTGATCTGCCATCTTCGCGCAACACTACTTGAAATCGGTGCAGATACACCAGAATGGTTACTAGAAGATGCCAAGGGTCTATTTGATGCAACCGTCCGCGACGCATGGTCTGTCGATGGCGCTCCGGGTTTTGTTTACTCCGTTGACTGGGACGGTAAGCCAGTTGTGCGTGAACGTATTCGTTGGACACCAGTAGAAGCGATCGGCACTGCTTATGCGCTTTACACCGTAACGGGTGATAAGAAGTACGAAGAGTTCTACCAAACTTGGTGGAATTACTGCCGCACGTACCTGATGGATTATGAAGGTTGTTCATGGTGGCAAGAGCTTGATTCGAATAATGTCGTTTCAGCCAAAGTATGGGATGGTAAGCAAGACATTTATCACCTAATGCACTGCTTAGTGATTCCACGATTACCGTTAACTCCAGGGTTAGCACCTGCACTCGCAGCCGGTTTATTGGATCAAGACATGAAGTAAATTTCCACCATTTTACTGACGTTTTGTAGTTAGATATTAAGAGATGATAGCTTGTAGCTGTCATCTTTTTTTTTGTCCCTCTCTAACTCCCCTTTCTAAGAAGAAGCGGCGTACTAATTCGTAGAGTAACAAGATGTGTCCCAACACTCACTTTTGTCCATTATTGATTGTTTTTGTCGTAAAATGATACATATCTAACAGAAATGAAATCAAATGACTGATAATTTCTACATTATCAAACAAATGAAGAGGATTATCTCAAATGCCTTACCTATCCGGCAAAACAATGATTAAAGAAGCGTGGGAAAACGGCTACGCTATCGGTGCATTCACAGCTCACAACCTAGAAACCATCAAAGCGGTACTTCTAGCAGCACAAGAAGAGCAATCACCTTTTATGTTACAAATTGGCCAAAAAGCCATTAACGAAATTGGTATGAAACCTCTTCGTGACGCGGTAGATTCTCTTATTCAACACCACAACATCACTGTTCCAGTCTGTATTCATCTCGACCACAGTCGTAAGTTTGAACAGTGCATGGAAGCCGCTACACGTGACTTCCAGTCTCTGATGTTTGACGGCTCAGCGCTACCTTTTGAAGAGAACATCCGTATCACAAAAGCGGTGGTTGAAGTAGCAAGAGCGCTTGACCTTGGTTCAGAAGGTGAGATTGGCAAGATCGGTGGCACCGAAGATGACATTACTGTTGATGAAAAAGACGCGATGATAACAACGGTTGCTGAAGCACTGGATTTCTCTGAGCGCACAGGTGTTGATTATTTAGCAGTCTCTATCGGCACGGCTCACGGCGTGTATAAAACAACACCAGAACTTAAGTTTGACCGTCTAACTGAAATCAAAGATGCAGTGAAAAAACCTATCGTTCTGCACGGCGGTTCAGGCGTGCCAGATGATCAGGTTATCGAAGCAGTTAAGCGCGGTGTTGCGAAGATAAACGTGGATACTGAGCTGCGTCAAGGCTTTATCAAAGGCGTACAAGCACACTGGGCTGACAACGAGAATGACTTTATTCTTGCAGATGCAAACAACGCCGGTATCGCCTCTATGATGGAAGTGGTCAAGCACAAGATCCGCCTGTTCGGTTCAAACGGTAAAGCTTAATAAAAGTCACTCTTATTTAGGGGGCTCGCCTCCTAAATAATGTCAGAAATGTGACATGAAATATGCAGATAATGACAAGCATTGTTTGGATGTGAAAAGCATCACGGTCAATTTTAACCAAAATGCTAAAATTTCGCCAAACAAAACGGACAAATAGTAAAAAATAAGCTTAGTCATAAAGAGCACAGGAAGTGCTTAATAGGCGTGAACTAACTCTACAGAATATCAGCCCCAAATTATTGATTTAATTATAATAAGTCAACGTTTGCAATGCTAAATTCTAATGGTGACTCTACATGTTTAAGAGTATTGAAAACGCGTTAAATAAGATTAACGCACCTATAGCAAATTTTACGGCTCAGTTATCAGGTATCTTATTATTAGTAATGACGGCTATTGTGCTACTTCAAGTCGGCTGTCGTTATATATTAAACATCCCTTTAAGCTGGACTGATGAATCATCACGTTTTTTGATGATTTATATGACTTATCTGTGCCTACCTATCGTTTATTTGCGTGATCAAAACATCGCAATGACATTTATAACAGACAAGTTTAAGAATATGCGCGTTTACCACATCTTTATGATAGTCGCACACGTTGCTGCTCTCATTTTATTCACAATCTGGATCTACTACGGGTACATATTCTTTACCACCGGTGGCGTAATGGCAGATAGCGTGCCAATCCCGATGTATACCATCTACATCATCCCACCTGTGATGTTGGCGTTGTCATGCTTAACTGCTTTTGAAAAGTTAGCCGCGTCGATACACAATTTCATCCATTTTTCTGACAACACAAAGTCAGTTGAAGTAACTGGATAGGACGCCGTATAATGATTTCTCCGATTTTCCTCGTCTATTTCATGACATTCTTGCTTATCGGTGTGCCCGTTCTTTTTGCACTCGGTCTTTCACCAATCATCACGTTTGTTCAAGATGATCAAATTTTGTTCATTAACATGCTTTATCAACGGCTTTACTCTGGTCTTGATAACTTCCTTTTGCTTGCTCTACCGTTCTTTATGTTGGCTGGTGAGTGCATGTCGAGCGGTGGTATTACACCTCGCATCGTTTCGTTTGCTCAAACCCGTGTTCAACATATGCGTGGTGGCTTAGGGCACGTCGTTATTATCGCGGCAACGATGTTTGGTGCATTGACCGGCTCTTCTGTAGCCGCGACATCAGCGATAGGTAACATGCTTATCCCAGAGATGAAAAAGTACAAATACGATCCGGCCTATGCAGCGGCGTTAACCGCAGCGGCAACCGTATTGGGCACTATCATCCCTCCATCTGGCATCATGTTAATTTACGCGTTCGTAATGAATACGTCTGTTGCAGCAATGTTCCTTTCCGGTATTGTACCTGGATTGATTTTCTGCCTAGGTTTGATGTTGGTTAACCGATTCCAGATCCGTCACTACCCTGACATTCAACCCTTTGAACGTGCATCTAAAGAAGAGCGTCGTAAGAGTATGAAGATGGCGATATTGCCTCTAATGACTCCAGTGATCATTCTTGGCGGCATCTATGGCGGTATATTTACTCCAACAGAAGCAGCGGCAGTCGCCGTACTGTATGCCATTATTCTGTCGGTTTATATTCTTAAAGTAAGCACCGTTAAAGCCACGTATGCTCTATTTGCAAAAGTATCGGTCAACGCAGCAGCGATTCTAATCATTGTCGCCGCAGCAAGTGGATTTGCTTCCGCTATCAGCTTCTCTGGTATCTCTAATAGCGTTGCAGATTTCTTTAACGGCATCACTGACAATCCTTACTTGTTGTTCTTCATCATTAACATCTTCCTCTTTATTGTAGGTATGTTCTTGGATGCGGGCCCTGCGATTCTGATCTTTGCGCCAATCATTGCCCCTATCATGATTGCTGCCGGTATCGACCCAGTGCACTTTGGTGTGGTCATGGTGTGTAACCTTTCTATTGGTTTAGCAACGCCACCTATGGGTCTCGTACTCTTTGTAGCTTCCGGTGTATCCGGTGTACCGCTACAACATATTTCGAAGGCGATTATTCCTTTCTTAGCAATAGAATTTTTAATCATCTTCTTAATTTCGTTCTTCCCTAAACTAGTTATCGGTTTACCGCAGCTACTAGGGGTTATGTAACACCCTCATTGATATACGTGAAATAAAAGCTTTAGCTTTATAATAAAATATATTTTAAAGGAACATAATATGAAAAAAACACTACTTGGATTAGCAACTACAGCAATTCTTGCCTCTGGCGCTGCAACCGCTGCAGACTACAAATTAACGGTACCCCACGTATCGAACCTAGATAGCTATAACCACCAGTCTCTACTTGTATTCAAAAACTATGTTGAGTCTCGTTCTAATGGTGCTATCTCTGTAGATATCTATCCTTCAGGTCAGCTATGTGGCAATGCTAAAGAGTGTCTTGCAGGTATCCAAGCGGGCATGTTTGATTACTTCCAAACAACTATCGCTGAGCTAGCAAACTACTGGCAGCCAATTGGTGCATTTGACTTACCTTATATGCTTCCAAATGACCGTATAGCTGAATGTGTATACGATAACGAGGAATTCTTAGGTGACGTGCGTGGCAACATTTTGAACAACGCTCCTAACTCACGTCTAATGATGGTTTCTAACTCTGGTGGTTGGCGCAACATTGCAACAACGAAAAAACAAGTTAAGACTCCAGGGGATCTTAAAGGCCTGAAACTACGTACTGTACCGGCTAAAATTCAGCAAGAACTTGTTAGAGAACTTGGTGCAGCGCCAACACCTATCGCGTGGCCTGAAGTATATACTGCCCTTTCAACAGGTGTTGTAGATGGAACGAAGAATGGTATCGTCGATATCGTACAAAACCGTTTCCAAGAAAGCCTAAACTACATCATTCTTGATGGTCACGCTTACATGGGTGGTGCTTGGGTATTCAACGACAAGAAATTCAAGTCGTTCCCAGACGAGTTAAAGCAAGTTATTGTTGATGCTATCGATGCTCAGAATCAATATCTACGTTCTTATCCTAAGCACCGTGAATACACTGCTTACGAAGAGTTCAAAAAAGCTGACGGTACGGTTTATAGCCCAACAGCTGCAGAAAAAGCTGAATTCCAAAAAGCAGCTGCACCAGTACGTGATTACTTCGCAAAAACAGCGGGTGCTGACGGTCAAGTATGGCTAGAGCGTTTCCAAAACGAAATCAAAACGTGTGAAGCTAAGATCGCAGCTGAATACAAGGTTCAGTTTAAATAAGAATATTATTTAACTGGCAGCAACTATCCCTCCCTAATCTGGGGGGGATTATTTCAAGGCAACAGAAAACCTATAGGTTATTTATTTTTATATTATTCATATTTAAAAAACATAAATAATATAAAAATAAGCAACCTTAAATTAAACGATTTAATTAAACCGTTCCCTCTTACAATTTCGGAGCTATATAATGGACGTATCTTACAACGACAGTGCTTTGGTTATAACACATAAAAACAGAACTGTATTCAAGCACTCGGCTCAAAGCCCATCACTATTTTTAGGCGTCGGTGAAGCAAACTACGATATGTATCGTGGTAACTTTGATATTACTGATTACGTCACCGAACGATTACCTCTTCGTCAGTACTCTGTTGAAGAAATCGACGGTAAAACGGTAATTACGTTTAACTTTGATGGTCAGCCAGCCATTAAAATGTTGGTATCCGAAACCGCAGAATCTCGATTAAAAGCAGAATTCGAAGCGCTTGATCCTAAATACAACCGCTTCTGGCTTCGCGTAGCCGCAACGGAAGAAGAGAAAGTATATGGATGTGGTGAGCAACTTACCTACTTCAACCTTCGCGGTAAAAATTTCCCACTATGGTCTTCAGAACCAGGTGTCGGTCGTAATAAAGACAGCTACGTAACGTGGCTCGCCGACACGAATGATAAGGCGGGTGGTGATTACTACAACACCAACTATCCTCAACCCACATTTGTGTCCGACAAAAAGTACTTCTGTCATTTAGAAACGACGGCTTATGCTGATTTTGATTTCACTAACGCTGATTTCCATGAACTTCAATGTTGGGATATCCCAGAGTACTTACTTCTTGATTGTGAAGAGTCGTTCCCATCGCTTGTTGAAAACATTACTGGAGTATTCGGTCGCCAGCCAGAGCTACCTGATTGGGTTACCAACGGTGTCATTCTCGGTATTCAGGGTGGTACAGATATTACTCTGGAAAAAATTGAAACAGCAAAAGCGGCTGGTGTTGAGGTTGCTGGTGCATGGTGCCAAGACTGGCAAGGCATCAAGATGACGTCTTTTGGCAAGCGTCTACAATGGGATTGGCAGTGGAACAAAGATCTTTATCCAGAACTCGATACAAAAATCCATCAGCTTAAAGCAGAAGGCATTCGTTTCTTGGGTTATATCAATCCGTACGTTTTAGAAGATTTCCCTCTTTATAACGAAGCAGCAGAGAAAGGTTACCTCGCAACTAAGCAGGACGGTTCAAAATACGTCGTCGATTTTGGTGAGTTTTATTGCGGTGTTGTTGATTTTACTAATCCAAATGCTTGCGAATGGTATAAAGGCGTCATCAAAACAAACATGATCGATTTTGGCCTTGATGGCTGGATGGGAGATTTCGGTGAATACCTACCAACAGACTGTAGTCTAAGCAACGGCGTTAGCGCTGAAATCGAACACAACAAATGGCCTTATCGTTGGGCGAAAGTCCAGCATGAAGCGATTGAAGAATCGGGTAAAACAGACGATATTTTATTCTTTATGCGTGCTGGCGGTGCTGGTATTCAAGGGAAGTGTCACGCTTTATGGGGTGGTGACCAATTAGTTGATTGGTGTATTGACGATGGCCTTGCGTCCGTTATTCCAGCCGCACTGTCTTCTGGCCTAATGGGTAACGGCATTCACCACAGTGATATTGGTGGCTATACAACGCTCCACGGTTGCAAACGTACTAAAGAACTATTCCAGCGTTGGACTGAAATGGCCGCGTTTACACCAATTATGCGTACGCATGAAGGCAACCGTCCTGGTGACAACCATCAATTCTATACCGATGCAGATACATTAGCGCACCTAGCTCGTATGACTAAGATCTTCAAGCATCTTAAGCCATACATTAAAGCCGCCTCTAAAGAGAACGCTCAAAAAGGCATGCCTGTCCAACGTCCACTATTCATGCACTATGAAAACGACACGGAAGCGTACGAAATCAAATTCCAGTACCTGTTTGGTCGTGACTTGCTTGTCGCTCCTGTCTATAACCAAGGTGAAGAAATTAAGAAAGTTTACCTGCCGGAAGATGAATGGGTACACGTATGGAGTGGTAAGACATTCACTGGTGGTTGGATTGAAGTTGATGCTCCAATCGGTCAACCTGCTGTGTTCTATCGCAAGGCATCCAAAGATGTTGAGCTATTGAGCCAAATCGCTACTCTCTAATCCAATAACCAGATAGTAGAGACGAAACCACCTTCAATGAAGGTGGTTTTTTTATATCTAAATACCAACATTAAGTCGTCATTCTCTTGGCAACCGGAATCTTCTGATCATTAAGCGGTATCATTATCGGGTAAAATAGCCGCGTATCTCGAATATTGCCGCCTATAGCGAGAATTAATGTTCCGCGTCAGACCAAGCACGTACTGCTTTCACTGCTCTTTTCCAACCATTATAACGTTTCGCACGTTTATCCTCATCGTCTGCAGGTCTGAAGGTTTTATCGATCTCAGATCTATTTTTAACCTCTTCAATACTATCCCAATAGCCAACCGCTAAACCGGCTAAGTAAGCGGCACCCATTGCCGTCACTTCGGTCACTTTTGGACGATGAACGTTTGTATTCAGAATGTCGGCTTGGTACTGCATCAAAAAGCTATTCGCTACCGCACCGCCATCAACGCGTAAATCCGTTATCTTAATACCTGAGTCAGCTTGCATCGCGTCGATAACATCACGGCTTTGATAGGCAATACTCTCTAAGGTTGCTCTGATGATATGATTTACACCCGTTCCTCGAGTCATCCCCATGATAGTTCCACGAGCATAGGCATCCCAATATGGGGCCCCTAAACCAGTAAACGCAGGGATAACATAAACACCATTTGATGAATCTACTTGTGTAGCAAAATACTCGGAATCTTTTGCATTTGCTATCATCTTCATTTCATCACGCAACCATTGAATAGAAGCACCAGCCATAAAAACAGAGCCTTCAAGTGCGTACGTCACCTCGCCTTTTGGACCACATGCTAATGTGGTTAGCAAGCCATTAGACGAGGACACTTTATCTATGCCGGTATTCATCAGCAGGAAGCACCCCGTTCCGTAAGTGTTTTTCGCTTGACCTGCTTCGACACACATCTGTCCAAATAATGCTGCCTGTTGGTCACCCGCTATACCCGCGATAGGTATACGTGTGCCACCTTTACCGCCCAAGTTGGCTTCACCATAAACTTCCGAAGAGGCTTTAACCTCTGGCATCATAGAAAATGGTATCTCGAACTCAGCCAATATTTTACGGTCCCATTCTAGGGTATTAATATTGAAAAGCATGGTTCTCGATGCATTGGTGTAATCAGTAACATGCACCTTACCTTGCGTCATTTTCCAGACAAGCCAGGTATCAACGGTTCCAAACAGTAATTTACCCTGCTCGGCCTGTTTACGAGCGCCTTCAACATTATCTAGGATCCATTTCACTTTAGTACCTGAAAAGTAAGGATCGAGTACTAATCCCGTATTCTCTCGCACATACGCCTCAAACCCTTCATGCTGTTGATATTCTTCACAAATAGCGGCCGTTCTACGACATTGCCAAACAATCGCGTTATATACCGGCTTACCCGTTTCCTTATTCCAAACAATGGTTGTCTCGCGTTGATTCGTGATACCAATGGCGGCGATCTGCTCTGTGGAAATTCCTTTCTGGATTAACGCTTCAATAAGTGTTGTTGTTTGAGTGGCATAAATTTCTAACGGATCATGTTCTACCCATCCAGCTTGGGGGTAAATCTGGGTAAATTCTCGCTGAGCCACACTGACAACATTCGCGTCGTGATCTAAAACAACCGCTCGTGAACTCGTGGTCCCTTGGTCAATTGCCACTATATATCTGTTATCCATATGAAGAACCTTCGTTTTCTGTGCTTTATTTTTTACTGAAATTACAACAGACACCAAACACACATATACATGAGTGCTAAAATTGACGCCGGCTCTTTAAGTGTAATAGTTATCATTACGAAACCTTTATGCAGTTTACTTATAAAAAATAGACCTTCAATACCCAAACGCGCCCGAAAATGCGTTTTACTTCACATTTATATAACTTGAATGAACATGTTTTAGTGTTCGAACGAAAAGGAAAGAACAAACATGATCCCGTTCAACACCCATATTTAACATTGTTGTGACTATTTTTGAGGAATAATGCTATTTACGGATGTCCGGTATTTCAACAACATAGAGGCTATTAATACTATTAACTCAAGGCCTTCCAAAGATGTTATTTTCGCAAAATTGTTTAGATATCACCATGCTCTCCAATCTGGTTGCCGATAGCATTAATAATGAAGAGCAACTCCATCTCATCTCCAATATTATTGATGAGATTGAAGCCGTGATGTGTGCCAAGGATACGGAAGGCAGGCACTTTATCGCCAATAGGTGTTATGAACAAAGCGCGGGGATTGACAGAGAGAACATTTTTGGAAAAACAGACAAAGAAATCTTTTCTTTTTCTCCTGAGACCGCTAAAACAATCAGAGCGAAAGACTTAGAGGTAATGCGTACGAAAAAAAAGATATCTTTTGAAGAGCAAGTACCATGCTCAAATGGCGACATAAAATCCTATCTAACGATGAAGTCCCCTATTTTGGATTCCAGCGGATCTTGTGTTGGTGTTATGTGTCTTGCTGTAGACATCAGTAAACAAAAAATTCTAGAACAAAAATTATTAGGTGCAACGATGGCTAAAAATCTTTTTTTAGCCAAGATGAGCCATGAGATTCGTACACCTATTAGCGCCGTTGTTGGTTATATTGACCTTATTAATCATTCTGAGCCATCAATGCATAAAAAATACCTCGACAATATGTCGACATCTGTTGAGCACCTATTAAATCTGGTCAACGATATCTTGGACATCTCATCAATTGAAGAAAATAAAATACATTTAGATCACAAAAAATTCAATCTACTCGAGATATTAGAAAGTGTTATTTCCACCCTCAAATTCAAAGCAAATGCATGCAAAATAAAAGTCGTCACTAAGATAAAACCAGGTCAACGTCATCACTTTGTGGGTGACGAAACCAGAGTCAAACAAATTATCCTGAATCTCGTCTCCAATGCCGTTAAGTTTTCCAATGGAAAATCGATTGAAGTTAGAATATCGGTCAATCACAGTAGATATGAGGGTAAAAAGAAGATAGCCATCATCGTTAAGGATCAAGGTATTGGATTAAACACATCGAATCGAGAACGACTCTATCAAGCCTTCAGCCAGCTAAGAAATTCCGACCACTATTTCGAAGGAACAGGGTTAGGATTGGCGATAGTAAAAGAGCTTTCTCAATTGATGAGCGGCTCGATAAAATTCTTTTCAGAGGAAGGACACGGAACTCTTGTAGCAACAGCCATTCATCTAGAAGAATCTTACCGCACAAGCCAACAGGCCCCTAAGATCACCATGTACGACTCTAGCGGTAGTAAATTGCTAAAAAATAGAATCATTTGCATCGCAGAGGATCAGACATTCAATCGTGAAATTCTCAAATCAATGGCACAAAGTGAAGGTGCTGAGGTCATTGCATTTGCAGACGGAGAACATTTAATTAAGGCCGTGAAGTCGAATAGTTTACCACCCAGCATTGACTGTTTTTTAATTGATATTCACATGCCTATTATGAGCGGTGTAGAAACCTTAACCCTATTACGAGAGTTTGCAGAATACAAAAATACACCCGCCTATTTCGTCACTGCAGATGCTGTGCAGGATAACCTCGCTCGCTATTGGTCTAACGACTACAACCTCAGCGGAATCCATTTAAAACCTCTCAAGCGACAGGAGCTTATCAATTGCGTAAATGGCAACATTGAGATAGCCTCAATCAAAGGTGCGAACTGATCGGCCACTTATTTAGCTCGATTTAGGGAAAAACGATAATAATGTCAGGACAAACAGTCACAAAAAAAATACTCAATACCGCCTTTTCCCCGTTGATAGTTAAACGTTCACTTAAAGTGTCCGCTGTTGTCGGTACTATCCTGATGATGATCAACCACGGAGAGGCATTACTGTTGGGAAACATGGATACACAACGGGCAATTCAAATCGCACTTAGCTATTGCGTGCCCTACCTTGTATCAACCTATTCGGCCGTTTCAACCACAATAGAAAACCAACGTAACCAGTAACCCGTATTTAGGTTACTTCAATAATACCTGATGGCTCTGCAATACGGCTTGTAACATGGACAAACTTGACACTGTTGCCGTTGGCTCAATGCCCCATGGGTCAAATATCGCTTCCTCCGATCGCTTAACCCACGTCGCCTGCATGCCAGCGGAAATCGCGCCGATGACATCAAATGGGTTGCTAGATATCAACCACACTTTATTGCCTTTAGCTTCTGATTCACGCAAAAAATGAGCATATACCGCAGGATTCGGTTTAAAGGATTGCACATCATCACAACTCACTACACCATGAAATAATTCACTGATCCCCGCAGATTCAAGCAACTGGTTTATCGCTATTTGGCTCCCATTAGAAAATGCAAACAGGCGAAAACCATCCTGTTTTAATTGCGTCAAGGTGGCAATAACATCGTCAAAACATGGTAATGTTTTGTAACTTTCTAATAGGGCTTCTTTCTGCTCTGTGATTAATTCGATTTTATGAAACTGACAACTATAATCGAGCGCATTGGCGGTACATACGGCAAAATTCTGGTAACGTAGCATCAAACCTCGTCTAAATGAGTACTCAAGTTGTTTGTTTCTCCACGTATGAGAAAAAGCCTCTGCTTTGTTCCCCGTAAATTTCTCTAAGACTGATGTAACTCCATGAGTATCAATAAGTGTTCCATACACATCGAACGCAAGTGTCGTCGGCATTGAGTTCTCCTTTTGAGACTATAATTTTTCGAATTTTATTTAGCTTTCCAAATAGCATGCGACTAAATGTAACTTAACATCTGAGAGAAAAGTACGACTTTATCGAATTGGTTAATCGGAAATCAAAGGTAATTACATTCTAGATAATTTTTGTTACCGTTACCCAACATCTTAAAAGGAATTGAGCTATGTCTTCTTCAGTAAAACTCTATTATGTGTATGACCCTATGTGTTCTTGGTGTTGGGGATACAAACCCACGTGGACGGAAATCGAAAAACATCTTTCCGAACATTTAGAGGTCGTTTACGTAGTTGGAGGGTTAGCACCGGATTCCGACGTACCAATGCCAGAAGAAATGCAGCAACAAGTGGCTTCGTACTGGAAGAAAATAGAGGACTACTTAGGTACAGAATTTAATTACGAGTTTTGGCAAAACAATACCCCACGTCGCTCGACTTACCCTGCTTGCCGAGCCACCTTAGCCGCGCGGAAACAAGGCGCCGAAAAAGCGATGTTAAGTGCCATTCAAAGTGCCTATTATCTAGAAGCACGTAACCCCAGTGATAACGACACGCTCATTTCGCTCTCTGTAGAGATAGGACTAGACAGTAATAAATTTACAGACGACCTTCTATCAGACGCATTAAATCAAGAGCTGGAGTCAGAGATAGCTTTCGCTCGTTCTATTGGAGGAAATAGCTTTCCGTCTCTGTTTGTAAGATCAAATGACAATATTGTCGAACTCCCTATAGATTATCAACACTCTGAAGGGACCATTAGTAAAATAATGACAACCTGTAATTTAGATTAATGAAAACCAGCAAAAAATTAAGATATCAAGCAATTGACCATCATCTTTATAAAATAGGTACATTGCTTGATACTAATCATCTATCAGAATTTAAATAATCGACAATAGAAGGTGCCTGTAAATTCTAGAAACGCGTGCTGAATCCAACTTTAACGATATCAACATCCGATGTATTATTTTGTATGTCTACATTGGATAAATTTCCGTAAACAGAAAAACTATCCGTAATATAATAACTTGATTTTATTGTAATTCTCGACCCAGAATCATCGTTAGAGCCATCATCTGAGTTGAATATGGCGATATCCAAACCAAGACTCAGTTTCTTATTGAAATAGTAATCACTACCTAAAGAATAGGTATGATAGTCTTCGTAATCGCTTTCATCACGATCACTGTAAGCATAATGGCCATATAAACTCACTGAAGAATCACCTTCTAAAATAAATAAGTATTTGTATTTTAAAAGAAAGGTATCAGTATTCGAGGTGGATCCATTATTATTAGATCCTGATAATACATCATATTCACTATCGCTATAACTGAATGTAAGCAACGAATATTCATTGGTGTAATATCCAATTTCAAATTTTGTCCTATCCGTAATTCGATCGTATCGAATTATGTTATCAAAGCTTTTCTCTAGGTAGTCTACTCCCACAAATAGATCATAATCTCTAAATAAATACCGACCACCAAGCCCCCATGTCTTAAAGTTTTCACCTAGTGTTTTATCCGCGAACCCATATTTTGCTGATATCTCAGAGCTTCTATTTAAAAATGTGGCCTCAGCTAATGGTCCGGTATCCGTATTGAACGCGTCAAAATAATAAGTCGCATCGACTAAAGAAGCGTGAACGTCTCTATTTTCGTAGTTTTTGGAAGTAAATGAAGCGTCAACTTCAGTGTTATATGTATTCGCTATTGCATTACTATTTGCAGTAGCGATGAGGATCAAAAACGCAATTTTTTTCATTACTTTTCTCTTATATCAATAATTTATAAAACCCAGAGTGCCTACCTGAAATTCAATGTTTATTCATTTCAAGCAACCAATACCAACCTTATAAAACGACCGTCAATCATGCCCTAGCCAGCTTAATTGTTACGATAACGTCACATAATGAGTACATATTAACAACATGATAAAAATTGCCTATGCAGTTTCCGCAAACTCCACAAGTGATAGGCACATCCTTCTATATCTCCATACTATGGATGCGGGCAGATAATAGATTCGATGGAAGGAACATAAATCGACTATCCACTAAGAAATCAAACTACTACTAGATAAACTGTCTCATGCAGGTATCATCTTAGGCAGGGGTCATGAGCGCTTTATTTTTTGCAGCGTAATCCTGACTCTTCCTGCACTAATGCAAACCGGAACGAGAAAGAGAACACATTGGAATTATTAAATATCGACTGTTTAGGTAAACCGCTTCGTCTCGAAGGTTCGATGGCTGGTTGGCAGCAACTTTTTTGGGACAACAATGTCGTTTCTGTTATGCCGGCATCGGTCGACTACCAAGGCATTAAAGAACATCAGTTTGAACTTCAAACACAACCAACAAACATGGCAAAAACAACCGATCCGTCTATGGAGACGGCACCTATACAAACCATTGATGTACGCTTGGTCACGGATTTAACGTGGCAACCATTTTCTATTAACTATCAGCTTTTTGTTAATAATGAACTGGCTTTCCAAGGTAGTCGTGACACCAAAGATATCGAACAGCAAACCCCTGTTACACCCATCAAACAACAGAAGAAACTCAGCGTAATTGGTCTCACCTCGTTAGGCTTCAAGCTACTGAAAAGCGCCAAACTCATCAAAGTTGTGCTCGTTGGAGCCAGTGTGGCGGCATATTCATGGTTATTTTCATTGCAATTTGCTTTGGCTCTTATTGCTTGCCTGGTGTTCCATGAATACGGTCATATTCGCGCTATGAAGTACTTTGGTATGAAAACCAAAGGCATTTACCTTATCCCCTTCATGGGAGGACTTGCCTTAAGTGATGAACGTATTAACACCCGCTGGCAAGATGTGGTCATCTCAATCATGGGGCCAACTTTTGGCCTGTTGATGTCGATACTCTCTCTTATTGCTTACTGGGTAACCGATTTGGATTTTTTTGCGGGTCTTGCAGCCTTCAATGCACTGCTGAATCTCTTTAATCTGTTGCCTATTTTGCCGCTTGACGGGGGTCATATTTTAAAAAGTATCAGCTTTTCTATGAACTCTATTGTCGGGTTATCATTGTGTATTGCAGGTGCTGCGTTTGGCGTATATTTGAGCTATACGTTAAATCTGACCTTACTCGGGCTTATGTTATTAATTGGCAGCGTTGAAATTGTTTTCGAATGGAAAGCCCGCCACGTTAGCCACTTATTACCATTAGATAGATCTGGACAAGTTTTTTCAGCGTGTTGGTACTTTATTACCGTGGCCTGTCTAATCGGTATTATTTGGTATTTAGCGGGCAGTGGCAATGACATGCTTGGATTGCCATTAAAGATTCTGCAAAGCTAAAGCAGCCTTAGATCTGGCGATTCTATTTCGTCTCGTTTGTCATCGCGATTGAACGAACGAGACTCCCACCAACAATATGCTGTTCGGTCTGACACACGTCAGGCCTTTGCATGCTCATTTACCATTCTGACGAACCCGCATCAGATCACAATAGGCTCTGATGATAGCCCCACGTGAAGATCATGCTCTGCCCCTGCTCTTCATACGATCTTTTTTAGTCTGTAGCCTCTGTTCTGGTAAGAGATTTAGTTCATTATAGTTATTCACCCAGCCATCAAATGCCGACGTTTCCAGAGGTTTAGAGAATAAATACCCTTGCACTTTCTGACAACCTAACTCACTTAACGTTGTAAACTGCTCCATGGTTTCGATCCCTTCAGCGACCACTTCAAGGTTAAAGTTTTCTGCAAGCCCAATGATGGAACTCACCATCATAAAGTCCGTTCGGTCTGTTAAAAAGTTTTGGATAAAACTTCTATCAATTTTTATCTGCGAGATAGGTAGAATTCTCAATTGATTCAATGCCGAATGTCCGGTACCAAAATCATCTAATGAAAATTGGATACCGAGGGCACTGCACTCTTTCATAGACAGCTCTACTTGCTTATAGTCGGTTATGCTCGCGCTTTCTGTGAGCTCTATTTTCAATTTGCTCGGGCATACCGTTGGGTATTGATCCAACAGTTTTTTTAGGCTTTCAACAAATTTAGCTCGTTCAATATGACAAGCGGTTATATTGACACTGATAGAAATATTACTGTGCTTTGCAATTTTATTGAGTGCCGTTTGAATCACCCACTCACCGAAACGACTACTAATAGGATGGTTGTCAATCAGGTGGATAAATTTGTCTGGTGTTAAGAACCCTTTTTCAGGATGATTCCACCTGACCAACGCTTCTGCACTTAACACTTCCCCCGAATTCAGTGCGACTTGGGGCTGAAAATACAGGGTGAGTTCATTGTTATCTATCGCTAAACTAAGCTCCTCTCTCATCTTAAATTCGCTTAGTTTCCTTTCTTCTTCTGCCTTCTGATAAATTGTATAGGTTGCAGCATCATCATGCTTACTCCTATAAAGCGCTTCGTGCGCCTGCATGCTCATATTGACGGAAGAAATGGCCTTTTCAGTATGGCTAAGAGAAGTCAGCCCTAATTTGCAATAGATGTTCGGTTCCCGAGTATTTAGTTTGCTGAATTTTAATTGTTCAGACAAATTTCGAGCCAATACATCGACGCTTTGACCGTCAGGCAGTTCAATCAACAGTGCAAATGTATTGCGACTGGGTTTGGCAATTATCCAGTTCAAACCAGAAATATCACTGATTCGGTCGCTTAACTTTATCAGGCTATTATCGACCTCTTCTGAGGAGTAACAATTATAGAGGTTTTCGTATTCAGTTATATTGACTAACACCAGAACCAAGGTAACACTGGATTCAGTAAGGCTTTCCACCTTCTCATCCAATAAGCTTTCAAAGAAAGCACCGTTGGGTAACCCCGTCAACGCATCAAACTTTAACTTATTCTGGAATTCTTGCTCCGCAAGTATTCTTTTCTGAACCTGACTAAGTGCATCTTTAAAACGGCGAATGGAAAACCACAACAAAACAGCAGGGCTTAAAAGAATGACAAGAAACAACTCATCTAACTGCTTATTCTCTTGATTTTTAAGAATAAATATTACCTTCTCAAACACCTCAAAGTTCTCAAACAATACAATTGCGAAAAATAAGACAGCGAAAGAGATGAATGAATCTTGAATGATCCGTTTTTTTATTTGTTTGTGCATTCTGTTCCCTGTTACAGACACAAGCTATAAACTTTTTACACGTTAGCGCTAAAAACCTAATATCCACACAAAACATCCATGTGACGCAGAAAAATTATGAGCTATTAAAATAATTCGTGATTCTATATTTAATTATAATAAAGATCAATATTGGGGAGAAGATCACTCTATTATAAATCCATTAATAATCTATTCATAATCTATAAATGACCATTACTGACTGACAAACCGAACGTTGCCTACCTACTTTTCTGATTAAACATTCGTTTAGTCTGGTTCTGTTTCCGGAATTCTGTGCGACGGACACGTATAAAGGTATCAAGCAGCGCCAGCAGGTTATATTTACAGCGTGTCGGGAGGATGCTTCTATTGGAGTGTGACAATCAATGGGTAGATAGCTGTTCTTTATTATTCTCGTAGATTATCTAAATGTGCGTTGAAAAGCGCCCATCTTGGCGCTTCATTCAACAAACACCTTCAACATAGGAACTTAACAACGTCGTTCACAAAAAAAATTCTATAAACCCTTAATGTACTGGTTGTTGACCGTACCGACGAGATTACTTTCTAGTGCCTGTTGCGAATTCTCTTTATGAAGAACCAGGTTAGTAAACATGGTAACCAATTCCTCTTTATCTGCCTTTGTTTTTGTCATCGTCTCTATATCGCGCAGATCAACCATAAAACCAGTAAACAACTCAGGCAAGTCATGAACAACATTTGGATTGTAGAAATGATGATGACCATAAAGGGTGTTATGGTTCCCTTTTTGTTTATCGATGATATAAGACGATTCATTGAAATTGATGATAGACGTATGCTTATTGCAACGCGGCAAGCATCCCTTGTTAATCTTCATTTTCTTACAACCGCTGGTCTGCTGGAACAGACATTGGCGACTGGTTAACAAGCCGTTGGGGTGATAAATACTGTGCAGAAGCTGAAACCCTTCAGGACGAACTATTCGTCTCATCTGAATTCTCGTTATCTCGTTTGAGATAAACGCACCACTACAATTAAACTCTTCTTTTAGGCACTTAAGGGCATACGAATTAACAATATTGAATTGTGGCCCAGCGATCCATGCTATTCCTTTCTCAGCGGCTAAATAGCCAATCCCCATATTGTTGGTAACAATCAGAGCCGGCTTAACTTCATCTAAAAACTCAACAGCCGCATCATAGTCTTTGTCGATAAGAATAGCAGGAAACCATGGAATCAAGGCTTCATTCGAGTGAAACACATCCAGCAATTCTTTGAGCGAATAGGCCAGTGCATTGGGTATCTCAAAATAGAGGTTGGTGTTGCCACCTTGCACCTTTTCAATATCGGCTTGATTTGATATTAGTACCGACAGGCGTGCGTCTTCAGCTTTCGGTGTATGTGCCACCAATTTGGGGATCGTATCAACGCCACCAGCTTTTAAGCTTATTACATGTGATGGTGTAGGTTCGGACAACAGATTTTTTGTCTTTTCTTCCACCATACGCATGATATCTGTTTTCTTATCGAACAGATCTTGTTGTACTTTTTTTACATCCTCTTCTGCTGTTACACCGTATATTTTAACAAAGTGCCTTGAAGCGTTATCGCGCGGATGGTTAATGTACATTTTATTGCTGATTTCACCTTGCAGATAACCATCTGAAAAATCGCGATTAAACACAGTATAAAGATCAGAAGTGTCCGTTAGAAGATCTTGCCCATCGCAATACGCATCAATCTGTTTGCGCCAGTTATCAACGACGGTATACACATAATGCGCTTTCTTAATCCGTCCCTCTACTTTTAGTGAATAAACACCGGCATCTGCTAGCTCTTTCAAATCACCAAAAGCCGAGTTGTCTTTCATATTAAGCGGATAGTCACTACCCACTTCCGTCGTTTGGTATTGATCTCGACAAGGTTGACTACAACGGCCTCTGTTTCCCGACGCTCCATTTTTGGCAGAGCTCATATAACACAAGCCCGAAAAGCCGATGCAATACGAACCATGGACAAATACTTCCATTAACACATCGTGCTCAAGTCCAAACTGAGCGAGTCGTTTTATCTCTTTGATATTCAACTCTCTGGATAAATTCACTCGGCTAACGCCAAGTTTATTCATAAACAGAATCTGCCCTTCGTTGTGGGTGTTGAGTTGAGTGGACGCATGGACATCTAGCTCTGGGAAGTGATGTTTGAGGATGTAGGCCAGACCAATGTCCTGGACAATAACACCGTCTACTTTAGTACTGACAAGTTGCTTCAACAAACGGGTTATCGCAGGAATTTCATTCTCTAAAATAATAATGTTAAGCGTGAGGAATATCTTACAATCGCGTTGATGCGCAACCTCAATAACATCATTAAGGTTCTCTAAACTCAGATTCTCAGCTCTATTGCGGGCATTAAACCTATCTAGGCCACAATAGACAGCATCAGCACCAGCAACAATCGCCGCTTTAATTGACTCTAAATCGCCACCCGGCGCTAACAACTCAAATTGACTTTTATCCACGATTCTACTCACTTCACACTTTTAGAAGCGGTATTCTACTGTGCTACAAGCAAGATTTCTTGTGAAATTTTAAGATAAATGCTGATCAGGTTCGTTATGCCATCAGCACTTATTAATAATTATTATTAATATCTTTTAATATCAAGGATAAAGATTCTTCTACTCGCTTATTTTTACCCTGCATCGCTTCACGATATTGAGTGTAATGATCATCCATCAGAAACTGCAATTGTCGTTTCAGATCTTTTTCCGTACAACTGCGAATGACCTTTTTTAGGTCATCTAACGACTGACTCAAGTGAACATCTTCCAATACTTCTTTATCATCTTCGTTCAACAACGTTAGTTGTCTCAGTACATCTGAATAAGGATTATTGAGTGCATACTCGTCGTAGTCTTTATAGCCCTCTTTTTTTAGAACTCGGGTCATAATCGACTCTTTCTTCGCTATAAATCCCAACATATCATTAACTATCACGTTGCTGACACCCGTATCATCAACTTGGCAGGTTGCAGTGGCATTAAAGGATAGTACGAATAGGAGTAGCCATTTTTTCATCAATTCAATTCCACAGGTTTAATTATCATTCGTAAGCAAAGCAAGATTTTAGGGTATTTTCATCCATTTTACTATGCGTATCGGGAAGGACGATGCCGGTCCCATTAGGTAACGAGTATTTAACCTTATACAAAAGACAAACCCCATCAACTGAATCAGTTAATGGGGTTCTTGTTATTCTTATGAGCGAATACTTTATATACGACTTACACTAGCGCGAGTACCGAAACAACAACGGCCAATGAAAACAGACAAATGCGCTCGATAAAACCTAGAGATTCATTATTGATCATAACTGGTTTCATTCTTATATCTCCTCTTTCTATTTTGTATATACATTGTAATGCATTGTGAGTGCGTTGTCTATACTCTATAGTTTAACGAAGGTTGATTTATTAGCATTCCGTGACTCACTACCCTTGATAAACAGCGCCAATGCCTTTTGTGCTACCTTATAATCCTGATATGATCACAATAGTGAATTCATTAATGAGACGTTAATATGCACATTGGTAATCTAGATAACCTTGCCCTTTCTTCACAATTGCACCCTATTGTAAAAGATATCCTCAATACGATCGCCGAGATGATTCAACGCAATGAACTGCCAGACGGTAAGCACTACCTGCAAGAGAATGTTTTCCTTTTTACCGCAGAAGTGAACACCGAAACACTTGACATGAGACGATCTGAAATTCATAACGATTTCATGGATATTCAGATTTTACTCGATGGAGAAGAGAGATTTGGATACAGCTACAAAGGGTATGAAACCGTTACCGATAATCAACTTGATAGCAACGATATCGCTTTTGTCGATAATATTATCGATGAAAAATATGTCGATCTTACCTCTGGCGATTTTATTATTTTTTACCCTAATCAACCTCACAGGCCAATGATTTGCGTCGATACGCCCAAAGCGATTAAGAAAATGGTCGTCAAAATAAACAAAAAAGTCCTGTTATAAGCAAAACGCTATCATGGCCAGGATTGTTTATAATGGGGTTAGAATTTTGAGACAAAAAGTTCAACGTTCATTTATCCCCATTAACTCACAAATAACCACACGCCAACACCCATCATCAAGGTACCAGAGATTCGATTCATAAACCGTACGTTCTTAGAGTGCCCTAGCACACGTTTAAGCCCTTTCCCGCCGGTTGCGTAAAGCGTCATACAGACAAATTCCGACACCATAATGATAGATACTAATAGAATCAATTGAGTGGTGAGTGGCTTGCTATTGTCGATAAAAGGAGGAAGAAGCGAAACCATAAATGCCCACCCTTTCGGGTTAGCAATGGCGGTAACAAAACCTTGAACGACAAGATCCCAGTTTCTTCCAACAGGCATTTCGGTGGCATCACCACTTAATGCGAGCTTACCTTTTGATAGCCACATCTGAATACCCAAATAAAACAAGTAAGATGCACCAATCGTTTTGAAAGCGATAAACAACCATGGATAATTCAGCATCACCGCGGCAATACCTAAAACAGCCGCGACAGCAACGAGCGCAACGCCAACCACTTCACCAGCCATCATCCACAATGCGCGCTTATACCCAACACTCATCCCCAAACCTAGTGCTAACGTCATGCACATACCCGGGGTAATCGATACAAAGAAAAACGTAGGTATAAAGACACTCAAAAGAGCCCAATTCATCGCGATATCCTTTCCGCTATTTATTTACTTGCAGCCCATTAAAATAACGCGACTTTTTAGAAAAAGATACACTTAATTATTGTACTCAATAAGTACAGTATTGGCTCAACATATTATAAATCTGCCGCGACCATCATCATGCAACTTTGTGGTTCAAGAGTGAAATTAAACTCCCCCTCATCCACTTTTAATTTTGAATCGCTGAGTAGATCAAGCATGTCTTTTTGCCAGTCCATACTTATCTCGATTCTATGGTCAGATTTATTGATGACAACAAGGCCGGTTTCTCCTCGGGAGAAAATAAGAAAATCCTCATCCCCAAGCATTCGCTTCATCGGTTCACCGTGTGCAAAGTTATGGAAACGGATCATTTTTGCCATTCTTGGATCTTTCCACGCGTTCATCCAGCGAGGTTGACCACGTTTGTTTATTATTCCACTGGTATCTAAATCCGTATAAACAAGTGGTACACCACCATCTCGACCAAGAATATAGCAATAGGCTAACCATTCATTCGTTTCTTCCATCACAAGCCGACTAAACACATCATTATTTGGAATGTCGTGGGTGATAGCAAACGTGATGGCACGAGTATTAGATAACGCTTGACCAAACGTATATGGATTGATTAAAGATGTCATATCACCTTTGGCTTGAAATGCCTCAAAAACCGTATTAAATAGTGGAAAATCATAGGCACCTAGCTTGGTGCTTTCCAAGTATGGCTGCAAAAAGATCTCATACTCTTCTTTTGTGGCGCCACCATCAGTAATGATTTCACCGAAAATGTGTACATCTTTCATGATGTCATCTGTCCACACCTTGCGTAAGTGCTCCAATGTCATGTGTTTTGCGGCATCAATACGGAAACCCGTTACACCCATCTCTTTTAATGCTTTTAGATAGGCCTGCTGCTTTGTCACTACATTGTCATTATGTCGTAAAGTGGGTAACCCCGGGTCTTCATGACCACCCGTGATGCGACCGTTTTGAACCTCCCACTTGTCTTTCCAATCTTCAATACCAAAGGCTTCAACAAAATCATCCTCCGTAAACAAAGGTTGGCTTAGGTCTCCAAACAATCTTAGTTTTTGAACCTCTTGCCACTCGGTACGATAACGCTGCATATCGAACTCATTCGGATAATCAAGATCAGAACGCAGGTAGGCTTCATTCGCCATATGATTGAATACTACGTCGGCATAAACACGGAGACCAAAATCATTTAACCTCTGGACCATGGCGGCAAAATCTTTGGTATTGCCAAGCTGGTTATCGATAATCCGGTAGTCTTGTGGTTGATAACGCTGCCACCACTCGGTGCCGTCATCACGAATCGCCGATTTCATTGGAGGTGAGACGAGGACCGTTTTATAACCTAATTCACTGATCTCTTTTGCGTTTTCTGCAACATAGGCATATTGCCAATCAAACGCATGGAGGATCACATCCGTTTTATCAAAAAGCGATCGTTGTTTGTCCGAGAAATAGTTAGTCATTTCATTTTCCTTCTATACGAGCTTGCTGAGAAAATCATCGGACACATTTCCGATAGGAAGAAAGCAAGCTACTTAGAACAACTAGGTGACATCAAAAAGACATCAACCTGATACTGTAGAATTGAGTGCATTATAGATACCAACATGAGAAGTAAATCACCCTTTTATGAAGTATTTTAGGGGGAGCGATGGGGGCGTAGAATGTTGAATAAACCGTTTCTGCAAAAAATAATACGACACAACATGCAACATTATCATTAAAATATATATAAATTTACTATATATCAATACGTTAAAATATTTACAATTTATGCATAACAATCTGTGGTGAACAGAATCTCACGCATAAATGCCACACACAAGCACAGGGTAAAATGTGAATTTTTTATAACACAGGAAGTTTTGGCCGTCTTATATATTCATTTTGGTGCTTTATTCACCATATTGGCGCGACGCAGCACTAAAAACTCCATTTGATTTGCGCAAACAATAAGGTGCTGGAAGATTGGGAGAACAAGCTATCTTTATCCCCATCGAAATATTGCACAACACCGAGTAACTGCCAGTTATTCGCAAGGGAATAGTTATTGGACAACCCCAAGAAATAAGAACCATCTTGGTAGTAAATAGTCGATAACGTAACTCGGCTTAAAGCTGACACCTCAACGCTTGCGTCCAGATAACTGGTCAACTCTGTAAAACTCAGGGTTTTTGCCGTTAAAGGCAAACTAAGAAAGGTGTTAGCATTAATGGGGTCTTGCGGATTCGAGTTGTGCATAATCGAACCTTTAACGGCCCAGTGACCTTGTCCACCGAAGCTGTAATCCATCTCGATACTGGACACCAGTGTGCTGACTTGATCGACGTCTTGCCAACTATCCCGCGTTGGGTCAAAGTAACTCACCTCTGCCCTTAACCCTCCACCTCTAATATCCCCGGCCACACCCGCGCCTATGAAGTTATCTAACCTTGCCTTTCCACCTATTAATTGAATATCCCACTGCTCAACGTTAAATAGATAGCGCACAGCATAGCTGTTAAGGTGATGTTCTTCATCTGGACTATAAATAAGGTCAAAACGACTTGCGAAGCCTAGTTTTCGACTTAGCGAAAGTGCATCCGTACCCGGCCTTTCTTCGTAGTCAAAATCATAAATCGAATAAGAATTAAATACATCGTTAGGGTTCCACACGGTCGTCATCGCCCAGTTAATCCGAAATCGTCCCCCAGTAACCTGCCAATTGTTATTTTTCCAGTCAACATAGAGTCGATCTAGCTGACTATTTCCAACATATCTCTCACCTTCGGCCCAGTTTTTTGACAGGTCGACATACCCCGAATCCAATCCGATGTAGTCAGAGTAGTAAGGGTTCTCGGCCGAATCACCCCAGATAAATCGATTTCTCATTCCTGCGTTAAAACGCAGATTTGAATTCAATCGGTATTCGAAATTAAAACGCTGATGAACAAGGTTGTCAAATAGGTTATCGCCTACATCTGGCAAGGTTGCAGTACCCATGTATTTAACATAACCATTCAGGTCCCACGCCTTTTCGGGTTGTAAACCTGGAATATCGGCTTCGGCAAAACTTGAAAACGCTAATGCCACGGCTAAGAGACGGCAACGGAATTTAAACATTATGCTGATTCATCTTGCGTTTCAGTGGTGTTCCACTTGTCTTGCTTTAGCTGGCCATCTTCAAACACTATCACTCGCTTAGCGCGTTTAATGACTCTTGGATCATGGGTAGAGAAGATAAATGTGGTCCCTTCCTTTTCATTTAGTTGCTGCATAATATCGAGCAATTCAGCGGTACTTTTCGCATCCAAGTTTGCCGTCGGTTCATCTGCCATAACAAACCTCGGCCTAGGGGCAAGCGCACGTGCTACGGCCACACGTTGTTGCTGACCACCCGATAATTTACTCGGTACCTTATTCAATTGGTCCTCTAGCCCAACTTGAGTAAGCAGCGCCTTTGCGCGAGTCAAACACGCTTCATTGCTTTGGCCCTGTAACTGCATAACGAATTCCACATTCTCTACCGCGGTAAGCACAGGGAGTAAGCTGTAATCTTGAAAAATAAAGCCAATATTATCTCTACGAAACGCGATCAATTGCTTCTCTTTGAGAGTACATATATTACAACCGTCAATGTTAACTTCACCTGAAGTAGGTGTGTCAATTCCACCTAGCATGTTCAGTAACGTGGTTTTACCCGAACCTGACGGCCCCATGACGGCAACAAACTCTCCCTGTTCAATTGAAAGGTCGAGGTTTTGCACAGCATAGACCGGAAAATCCGTATCTTGATTGTAGGTCTTACACAAACCTTTTATTTGAATCGTCATATCCACCTCTATGGGAAAATCAATGCTTCTCTGACATGGCTTCGACAGGCCGCTGCTTTAATATCTGCCGAGCCGGGTAAAGTGCCGCAATAATACTTGAGAAGACCACGGTAAAGAAAATCACCTCATACTCATAGGCAGACACTCTCGGATAAAGTACCGTATCCACGCCATACGCCCCGAGGCCTTCCGCCATTTCCCCCAAAGGTAAACCTGTAAACTGCAGGACTTGAATCATCGTCATGCTTGCCAAAAGGCCGAGTGCAGCGCCACAAATACCTAGCCAAATCGTTTCAAGCATAATCAAGAGAAAAATCTTATGTTTTTGCATGCCAACCGCCATCAAAACACCAAACTCTTGGGTGCGTTCAAATACTGACATCAGCATGATATTGACAATACCGAAGCCCATCGCGATGACAAAAATTGCAAGCATTATGACGTTACTGATCCCCATCGTCGCGATCATAGACGCCAGCATAGGCTGAACTTTGGTCCAATCACGAACCCTGTTTTTCTCAGAACTGAGTGCGCGTAATTGGGCAGTAAATTCGGATAAAGCGCCCTCTTTTTGCGTGTTTATTTCATCTTTCATTAGGATCGCTATCTCGTGGACCCCAGTAAGGTGGGCAATATTTTCTACATCTTTTTTTCGCACATAGACGTTATTGTCATCAAACGTGGTCGAGGGTGTTTTAAACAAACCTCGCACTCTGAAAGCCGAGCCTGTAACTTCCCCTAGCCCATCCGTAAATGTCAGAACTACTTTGGACCCAATTCTTAGCTTGAGTCTTCCGGCTATTTTTTGCGAAACTAAAACCGGGTTTCTGCCTTCAAGAGCAAGGCTTTCACCCTGCGTTATGCTGCTGAGAATTGGCGTAACTCGGCTTTCTGAATCCATATTCACACCAATAATTCTGACGCCTCGAGTGCTTCTTGCCGACCCAATCATGCCATCGACCAAAAATCGACCAGACCACGCCAAAACATCTGGATTTCGACTAAGATAGTCAAAAACAACATTCGGTTTATCGATGAGGTCCGTAATATCGGGGTTCTCAATATAGTTCCGATTCTGAACTTGAACATGGCTGGTTTGCCATGTAATCGCATTGTGAACCATGTTATCAACCATTCCGGACATAAAACCCATCATGGTCACCACACCCATCAAACCAAAGATCATGGCGCCGAGCATAATTCCGGTCCGAAGTTTATTTCGCCAAAGGTTACGCCAAGCTAACTTAATGAGCATGAGCACCACCTTTTAATGCGCTGAGCAGTTCTAACTTTAAGATTCGGAGCATAGGATAAATAAGACTAAGCGCTAAGATTGTCAGCACGGAGAAGACCTGATTAATAAACAGGTAAGGCGCTAGAAGCACTGGCATTATCGGTTCGAACCCAGAGTCACGCATGAGCTGTGCCGACTCGCCGGTGATCTCAATAGGATTGAAATAAAGATAGGTTAAAACAGGAAACGAACAGAGCAGCCCCAACATCACACCAATAACCGCGATGAATACAGACTCAATAGCGATCAGTTGCAACAAACGAGATCTCAACATTCCGGTCGCCAACATAACACCAAATTCTCTTTGGCGTTCTAAAGTCATCATCAAAATAGTCGCAAATAAACCAAAGCCAACCACACCATAAAGTATGTAAATCAGAAAAATCCCACCGGCTTTGTCCATTGCGATCTGCTGAGACAATTCTGGCGCTAAATCTTCCCAGTCTCTGACATTGTATTTATCACCATAGCTGGCTTTCAATTGCGAAACGGTTTGATCTAACTGAGTGATATCCTTGGTGTGCAATACCCACGAAGTGACAAGACCATCTGCGCTGTATAAGGTTTGTGCCAGTTTAAGTGGTAGATACACCAGTTGATTATCGAGTTGCGGTAATGGGAAGCGAATGAGCCCTTTAATCCGATACAGCTCTGCGGCTGTTTGACCACGATACCCTTGACCATACAAAACCAGCTCATCACCAACAGACAGGTTAAAGAATTTCGCCAATCCTTCACCAACAAGAACCTGTTTGTCATCAGCCGTTAGATATTCACCTAGAATCACTTTCTCGCTGATCTTTGAGTAGTTATTTTCTTTCTCAGGATCGACACCCATCACGACAACCCCTTTCGACTTTTCCGCCGAAGCCGCAAGCGCAAATGACTCAATACGCGGCAACATGACGTTGATGTTCGAGTGAGACTCTATTGGAACAATTACCTCTCCAGTTGTCGCGATAACATCATCAATACTTAAGCTATCCGCGTAATCAGGGTGTTGCACTTGAATGAGACCTGTATAGAAACGAGCTGAATTTTCAATATTTGCTTGATAGGTGCCTTCTTGTAGCGTTCTTACCAAAAGAGAAAGGAACAACGCCAATGCGAGTGCGGAAGCCGTCAAAAACGTGCGCCGTTTCTGCCTCCATAGGTTACGCCACGCTAACTTTACTAACATGCTCGTCTCTCTTTATTGCTCTGCTTTACTAAGCTACGCTTCCATCTCACGTTAATCACGTAAGGATTTCATCTGGCTTTGCGAGAAAAAATCATCACCAATTTCAAAATCAAATTGCGCTTCGTGGGTAATCATTTCTGTTTTGTGACCTTCTTTTTCTGTCGGGATCATCTCCATACGCGTTGCAATCATTCGACCACCTAGCGCTTTAACATCATAGGTTTGCATTAGATTAACGAGTTCATCAAATTCATCATAAAAAGCGACCTTACGTTGCAGATACGTCTCTTTTGAAATCCAAAGGCGTACCTTATTCCACACGACAGGCGCGTCTGGCTTGGCAACAGCGTCGATGACATAAGTCAATTCTCCATCAAACCATTCTTCTTGGATAAACACGTGATCATAGTCCACCACAATGGATGATTGGTTGATAAGATCGTCATTGGTAAAGTCGGAGCCCATCCAGGATTGACTTAGCATAGAAGGGGCGATTTTAATTATTCGTTCAATACTAGGGATCCAATTCCACATCTCACGTTGACGTTTAAGGGAGGTACTGCCCTTGTCCTTCGCAGGTGCGGTTACTAAAACCAAAGAAAGATCTTTTCCTTTTGTCCAACTTTTCATGCTCATACTACGAGTCCAATCCGGTCGAATAATGTTCATTGTTGCTACGGTATAACTAGAGTCGCCACGCATCTGCTTGTCTGATTTATCGACAATATCAAAAGCGGATTCAGCCAATGCTGAACCAGAAAAGAAAGAGAAAATAACAAAGAAAAATATTGAATTAATGCGCATGCTTTCACCCAGTTATCAAATACCTAAAGATAATATAGCAGTTGTTCATGGCTATTTATTAGACGTCCTAAGCAATACGGTATGATGGTCAAAATAAAGAAACGGAACTAGATTAATCAAAATTTATCATTTACTCTTATTTTAATAATATATTGTTATTAATTTAGGGTTCGTCTTTATGCTCAACGCGCAGTGGTTAAATACATTTATCACCTTGGTTGAAGTCGGTCATTTTACCAAAACGGCTGAAAAACTGTTCATGACTCAACCCGGTGTAAGTCAGCATATTAAAAAACTGGAAGTACAATTAAATGCCCCACTGATCGAAAAAACAGGCAAACAGTTTGAACTCACAGACGCGGGGCAGAAGGTTTATCAATACGCATTAACACTGCAACAACATGAAAACGCACTGATGGAAGCCATTAAAGTTGACTCGCCTTATATTGGCAGTTGTCTATTTTCGATGTCTGGTTCTTTATGTATGCAGTTTCAGG
This sequence comes from Vibrio sp. VB16, assembly GCF_015594925.2. Taxonomy (NCBI): domain Bacteria; kingdom Pseudomonadati; phylum Pseudomonadota; class Gammaproteobacteria; order Vibrionales; family Vibrionaceae; genus Vibrio; species Vibrio sp. VB16. The sequence goes on along the minus strand of NZ_CP087591.1, from coordinate 1,217,748 downwards.
CGGTTTTTCTCGACCGGCAAATAGAACACCCATCCTTATTCATCTCGTTAGAATCTGCACCAAATTATCGCATCGTCGATGAGTTATTAAACCGCAAGATTGATCTGGGTATCGTGACACAAAAAATCCCCTCTCCTCAACTTGAATACCAGTTAATTGGTGAAGAGAAACTGTGCTTAGTGGTCCCAAAAGGGTTTGATTCTCAAGACTGGAATCTAAACGACCTGAAATCATTAGGCATTATCAATCACCCAGATTGCGAACATTACTTGCTTCAGTTTTTGTCCGCTTATAATCAAGAGCATGAGCTAAATAACATCCAACATTCTGGCTATATTAATCAGCTAAGCCAAATACTTTATCCAGTCGCAAAAGGGTTAGGTTTTACCTTGCTTCCATCCAGTGCAGTGAATGCGTTTCCAGATTTAGACCAAATTACTATTTTGCCCCTAACAACAGAAATTAAGGAATCCCTGTATCTTGTACAGAAGCGATATCGGTCCCTGCCAGCCCGATACGACTGGTTCATAAAGACCATACAAGCGTCATTTTGTAGCACATGATAATCGGTTTCTGCGTTGTCTTGGTGCACCCCCGTTTTTAGTTCGCTTCAATATGGTGCATTAATAAACATTTCGAATTAAATGTTCTTATATTTCATTGAGTTAATACTTGGCTCGATCCTTGAATCGATCTACGTAAATAATCCATAATTAGTAAGATGCACTTAATCAGGGAGTGATAAAAATGCAAGAGACTTTAACGGTAGTACTCGCCGGTGGAATGGGCTCGCGTCTGTCACCACTGACCGACAATCGTGCAAAACCCGCAGTACCGTTTGGTGGTAAATATCGAATCATCGATTACACCCTGACTAATTGCCTCCACTCCGGCTTACGACGAATCTTAGTCCTCACACAGTACAAGTCACATTCATTACAAAAACACCTTCGAGACGGATGGTCAGTGTTTAATCCAGAACTCGGTGAGTACGTTACTGTCGTGCCGCCTCAAATGAGAAAAGGTGATAAATGGTATAGCGGAACGGCTGATGCCATCTTTCAGAACCTGTGGCTTTTATCTCGTAGTGAAGCAAAATATGTGGTGGTACTTTCCGGTGACCATATTTACCGTATGGACTATGACCCAATGATTCAGCGCCACAAAGAGACAGGTGCGGATCTAACTATCGCGTGTATGGAAGTCCCCATTGAACAAGCGAGCGAATTTGGCGTGATGGCCACTGATGAACAAAACAAAATCATCGCATTTGAAGAAAAGCCTGAAAAACCCGCTTCACTCCCAAACGACCCAAATAAAAGTCTGGCCTCTATGGGTATCTACGTTTTCACTATTGACGCATTAACTGAGGCGTTAGAAAGAGACGCAGAAGACCCCAGCTCTAGCAACGATTTTGGTAAAAACGTTATCCCTAAACTGATTAATCAGGATAAGGTTTTTGCGCATAAATTTGGCGGCGACACCGGACGAGTAACCAACGACGCATACTGGCGCGATGTCGGTACTATCGACTCTTTCTATCAAGCCAACATGGATTTATTGGAGCCGGTTCCTCCGATGGATTTATATCAACGCGATTGGGCAATCCGCACATATGAACCGCAATTACCGCCCGCGAGAACGACCTCTTCTGCAACAGGCAATGAAGGGATTTTTATCAATTCACTTATTTCAAGCGGTGTAATCATCTCTGGCGGATCTGTTCAAAATTCTGTCTTATCATCTAACGTGCGGGTCAATGATGGGGCAACGGTCTCTGATAGCATTCTCTTTGACCACGTAGAAGTAGGCGAAAACTGCCAACTTAAAAACTGCATTATTGATAAACACGTGAAGATTCCGGACGGCACAGAAATCGGACTTAATCCAGCCGAGGACACTAAGCACTTTACCATTTCTGACAAAGGTATCGTTGTAGTACCCGAATCGTATGTGTTCGAATAATAGGTATTTTTAATGGTGAAATACCGAATTGGCGCAGTGATGATCAGTTAAGAGAAAGTCCCCACTTATTCGCCGTCATTCCCGTGCAAATGTAATGCTGTTCGGTTAGTGCTAAATACTTCGTCATTCCCGTGAAAACGTAATGCTGTTCGGTTAGTGCTAAATACTTCGTCATTCCCGTGCAGACGTAATGCTGTTCGGTTAGTGCTAAATACTTCGTCATTCCCGTGAAAACGTAATGCTGTTCGGTTAGTGCTAAATACTTCGTCATTCCCGTGCAGACGTAATGCTGTTCGGTTAGTGCTAAATACTTCGTCATTCCCGTGAAAACGTAATGCTGTTCGGTTAATGCTAAATACTTCGTCATCCCCGTGAAAACGTAATGCTGTTCGGTTAGTGCTAAATACTTCGTCATTCCCGTGCAGACGTAATGCTGTTCGGTTAGTGCTAAATACTTCGTCATTCCCGTGAAAACGTAATGCTGTTCGGTTAATGCTAAATACTTCGTCATCCCCGTGAAAACGTAATGCTGTTCAGTTAGTGCTAAATACTTCGTCATTCCCGTGAAAACGGGAATCTTGGTGAGATTAGATCCCCATTTTCATGGGGATGACGTCGGTTTTCGAGAAAATAGGTCAATTTTCGTAGAGATGACGTAGATTTAGTGAAGGTAATAGGGCCAGTAGCCTAAACTGAACGGCATGACCATATTGACTGTGGTGTTTTTTATGAATCAAATTAGCTTGGAATGCTGACCAGCTTACGCCTATAGAATAACCCCGCAAAACCAACGACAAGTATTACGGTGAGAATTATCGCCACACGCTCTGCTCCAGAGTTCGAGAAAATACCACTCAAAAAAGAATTAATGATAGCGGCAACAATGTTCGACAAAAACAACCAGGAATATACCTTGGTTAGTGCATTTTCTCCCCATTTCTGACGCACTCTTGAGGCGTACAATACAAGAACTCCACCGTAGTTAAACCCGGCCAACGCAGCTAACACAAGCGGTGACGACTCAAAGTTGAATAGCCATAACAGGCTAAATATTGATATCGCCTGTAGCAATAAATTCGCCTTCAAACAATTAGTCACAGAAATAATGTCGCTCATTGCCCCCCAAGCGACACGCCCTATTGCATTACACAACGCAAATACGGCAACCAGAGAAATAAACGACTCGAATCCACTTCCAGCAATAAGCACAATCTTACTGTTTACAAAGAAACCAGCCGTTAAGCCAACGGTCATCGCAATAAATAAACCCAAAAACAAGGGGTCTTTGAGCAAGTCACCTAGATTGATATGGAACGTTTCTTTCGATTGATGGTAGGCAGTCATGGGTCGATACATCAGAGTAGCTGGTATAAACCCAACAACAAAATAGAGCCCTCCAACCACCGACAACGCAGTAAACGGCGTAAATTCTGCATTATAAATCAGATAATTAGAGAACTCACCAACAAGTGCGGCTCCGGCAGCAAAGCCACCAACGGCTAATCCTGTTATTAAACCGCCTCTATTGGGAAACCACGCTATACCAACCAATATGGGAACAAGGTAGGTGAGCCCAACGCCGATGCCTCCTATGACACCAACACCGATAATGGTGAAGATAAAATTAACGTCACCAAAATTAGAGAGGAGCCACCCAAAAGCAAAAAGAGCGATACCAATCTGCGCACTCATTCGAGTACCAAAACGAGAAATTATGCGGTGAGAAAACAGTAATGTCAGAGGAAACACAACATAAAACACGTTAAAAGGCATCGTTGAATACACGGGATCGACTTGATAGTTTTGGATAAATTCCGCGTCGTAAATTGACCATGAATAGGTCCCGCCAATACAAGCTTGAAGCAATACGACGGCCGCGAGTATTAGATATTTGTTATTTGTCATTAAAAGCTCTTTTCGGCTTGTGTGTACCGATGGTTTGATAATAGAGAAGATCGTTTGATAGTGGCAAATCACCAGCAAATGTTGACTAGACAATTGCTGGTGATTCAACCTGTTGTTAATAAGTGCAGATAAATCAAGAAGTACTAATAGGGGCTAGTAACCCAAATTCATCTGATTAAATAACAACGTACTAATGCTTGTTGGTCGAAATTTTCACCACCAACGAGTATTAATTCTTTTTCGCAGCTAACGGATGCACCATAAGCTGCGCCTTCTGGCAACCGCGCCACTATTTTCCATGACTCACCATCTAAACACCACACTGCATCGCTGTAGTGCTTTGTTAAACCTTGGTGCGTATACCACTGTCCATTTCTTAGATTGTATTGACTGCCCACAAAATAGGCACCTCCGATCGCAAAACAGTGACCATTCAATTCACCAGAATAGGCACCAGCTAACCCTTCATGCTCTTCTTTATTTGAATGAATCGATGCAAGAACTGATGATTCAAAACGATAGGTTTCATCAAACGTAAACTGTTTCACTTCCGTACTTCTCAATCCCGGTTTGATCTCTCCATCGATCAAGGTAACTTTGTTGCCTTTCGAGATTAAGGCGGCACCACAGTTCGCCGTAAATGGATTTTCCTGTATCAACTCCCATCGATTTTGATGGGTGTCATACCGAATAATATCTTTATTCCAACCGTACTTTTCAGGCTCTTGAGACATAAATTCTGTCAGTAGAACTTGTCGCTGCTGTGGGTTTTTGTCTGTATCTATATTTGCCATCTTCTGACAGAAATTGTCAAAGGTTTGCTTGTTGTATCCACCAAAAAACACGAACTGTCCTTTTGATATTTCACAACCGCTGCCACCTAACAGACCGACCGGTGTCTCCGTCGCTACCTTGTGCCATTTTTTGTCTAAAAAATCGAATCGATACACATCAACAAGCACTTGTGCATGTTGAGAACCCTCAGGGGTTCCAGCCCCTGAGAATACCCAAACACCTTTTTCGTCTGTAATGTATACCGCGTCATTCCTTTCCACACCCGGAAAGTCATTAGCGCGTTGCCAACCTGAAGATAGGTCGTCCAAATTGAGGCAAAAGAAACGCGTTCCTGCGCTACCCAATCCAGCATAGAGCGTCTTACCATCTCTTGTTGCGACGCCGTTTTTTACCCCTTCAGGTAAATCTGGCAAACTTTCAAAAACTACAGACATTTATTACTCCAAACGTTAATCTTGTATGGTGACATCTTTACCGTTCCAGCTTAGCAAGTACGCGGTCTTACTGGCTTTACGCGCACCGTCTTCACCGCCGACGATAAGTACCCCGTCGTTCGTTGTAAAAGAAGCACCATATGCGAGCCCTTCAGGTAGGTTATTAACTTGGGCCCATAAGCCATCTTTTAATACATACATTTCTGGGTTAAATGCTTTACCAAAGCCGTTATGTGCGAACATTTTCCCGCTTTCAAACGCCCCTTTTGCCCCGTGGAAATTTGCGCCTCCAGCAACGATTAGTGCTCCATTACTTTCGCCAGCGAATGCGCCCGCGACACCTTCTTGAACAGGAGAACCGGATGGTGCAGGAAGAGAATGTAGGCTCTGCCACGGTTGTGGTTGCCCATACTGATACTGTTTAACCTCGGCCGTTCTTAAGCCTGGCTTTATCTCACCACTGATTATTGTCGCCTGTTTGCCGTCCGTAATTAGTGCTGAACCGCAGTTTGGTAGATAAGGCGACAACCCTAAATCAACCCACTTACCCGTTTCAGGTTTAAACGTTAAAACAGAGCGGTTCCATTTGTAACCAGATGGCTTCATGCCCATATAATCATCGACAATTTTCTGCCATTTTTCAGGCTCTTTATTCTTATCCGTCGTCAGGACATCAGACAGGTATTGGTCGAAATAACCTTTGTTATAGCCACCAAAAAAGACAATGCTTTTGCCGTCTGGAGAATACGATGAGGCACCCAATAGCCCAACTGGAGAGGCACTGTTCACTTGCGCCCACGCGTCTGATTTGACGTTGTAACGATAAATTGTGTCAAACAAAACTGGCGCGGCATCCGACTCTTGTATTTTACCCGACCCACCAAAGATATAGATTTCGTTATCAATAACAGAAGCCGTGGCCCCACTTCGTGCAGGACCATCAAAGTTAGCCTTTTTCTGCCAACCTTTATCAACACTGTTAAGGTCCAACATGTAAAATTCTTTACCTGCGGAACCTAAACCAACAAACAACCTGTCACCTATCTGAGCGCTCACTCCACTTTTTAAGCCTACAGGTAAGTCGGGCCATTGATTGGCCGCTAAAGCTGACGCACTAACCAACAATGATGTAATCATTAACGATGTTTTAGCACAAAAATTTAATCTATTTTTCATTACTCTAATGTCCTTATTTAAACCTATTGTTTCTTTATGATTCGTTTTTTTGGTTCGTGCACATTATCGATCTATGAAAAAATATTTCTTTGATCAATGTAACAATAAAAAATATTTTTATCTTAAATGCTAAAAAAACCCATCGAATGATGAGTTTTTACAATACCGTCAGGCAACTAACTCATTAAAGGCATGACAACTTCTGCGGTTTCTCGCACTGATTCAGAGTATTCAGGATAAGTCTCTAGCAGAGAGTTCACCAATACATCAACCAACAACAATGCGCCTACTTTCGAGCCAAATGCACCGCCGGTCAATGGCCCCTCAGGACGAGCAGCCACTAACATTTCAGTAGATATGGCGGATAAGGGGCTATGACTAATATTGGTTAACGTCACCACTGGAACATGGCGCTTGTACGCTTGCTTCGCCGCGTGGATAACTTCTTTCGTTGAACCAGAACTGGATACAGAGATCCACAAGTCACCTTCGCTGCAACGCGCCGCATTCATGGCCGCTAAGTGTGTGTCCTCATACACGGTGACTCTTTTGCCGATTCTAATCAGGCGAAAAGCCAAGTAACGTCCAACAATGCTCGATGCACCTACACCGACACAGCTTATAAATTGAGCATGATGAATCAACTCACATATCCGCTTCATCGATTTTCGGTCAATCAACTTAGCCGTATCTTGTAAGCTTGCGATAGCACTCTGAGCAGACATGTCGCAGATGTCACCGTCACTCGGCTCCGCCGTATCTCGGGCAACCTGACTGACATCAACCGCTAAGGCCATTCGAAAATCAGAATACCCTTTATAGCCTAAATCTCGACAAAGACGCACAACCGTGGCTTCACTGGTTTGGGTATTTCGAGCCAGTTCGGTTATCGTTTGAAACTGTACATCGTACGCATTTTCTAATACATAGTTCGCAACAATTCTTAGTTTCTTACTTAAAGGTTCGATGTTAGAACGCAACCGAACTAATAGATTTTTAGGCGAATTCACAATGGCCTCATAATTGATTTTTTATACATCATTAAAATAACAGAGCACACATACATTGGCACTAACTATGTTGTATTTTGTCTAGCATCTGGGTCATCAGCTGCTTATTAAGATCACTAAGGGGCATAAAGGGCTCTCGACACTCACCATAGTCAATACCCAGTTCTTTCATCGCAAACTTTATACCCTGATAAATACCGACCTTTACCAAACGCTCTGTGATTTCATTCACTTCATGTTGAAGTTGCATCGCGTTTTCAACGTCACCTTTCAACATCGAATTATAGATATCGACATACTGTTTCGACATCAGATTATAGGTGCTTCCTATCCCTCCACTCGCGCCCATCTGTAGGCCATTCACTAACATCGTGTCTTCACCGTGGAATATGACGCATTTCGAATCTCTTGCTCTCAGTCTTTCGATAAAAAACATATCGTTAGTGGTATGTTTTATACCAATAACATTATCCAAAGAAGACAGATCAAATAGTTCTTGATGGCTAAAACTCACGCCTGTGGTTCCAGGAATATTGTATAAAAGAAGAGGAAGCGGCGAAATAGTCGCTATGGTTTTATAATACTGAGCCACTTCTTGCCTAGTGAACGCATAGTAAAACGGCGGTGTCGCCGATATGGCTTGGTACGATTCATTCGCCACGCATTCAATCAATATTCTAACGTCATGCAAAGAAATGGCGCCAACATGGGCAATGAGTGGCACTCGATTATTGACGATACGAGAGACCACTTTCAATACTGCTTGTCGTTCTTCTAGCGACATCATAAAACATTCTGATGAACTTCCACCCACGTAGAATCCATGGACACCCTGTTTAAGGTGGTGCTCTACCATCGCTTCAATCTTATCGAGAGCGAGCTCTCCATGTGTAAGAAATGGCGTCATTAATGGCAGGTATATTCCTTGCATTTTTACCCCGGCGTTTTTAATAAAATAATGTACTTATTAAAGTAGTGGTGCATTTCCTTTGATCTTGTTCGTAATAAAATCATCTTGTTTATTGTAAACATTAGGATGACGTACGTGTTCAATGCTGGTTCCTTTCTGACGATCTCTTCTTGGGAGAACGAATGTGTCAGAACCAGCATTTAAAACCCTGAGTATCTCAGTTCAGGTTTCTATATGTTTTCTACAAAAGGACGTTTACAGAAAATCAATATCACGTAGTTTTGCCAATACATCGGCTTTCTGCACCGCTGTTAGCGATTTAATTGGTGTGCGAGGGTCACCGGCATCGATACCGTGTAATTGCATAGCCACTTTACCTGCAGCAACACCACCGTACTCAACCAATACTCTGATAATGGCAATAACTTTATCCATCAAACGAGCGACTTCATCTTGCTTGCCCGCATTGAAGGCTTCAATCACTTTTAAGTACAATGGCGCCGCGTAGTTGTATGTACTACCAACCGCACCAACCGCACCAACTGCTAGGCCTGCAGGTAAGAACTCATCAACACCAAATGGAATGTCGAATTTACCACCAGCAACACGAACACAGCGTTGATATTCGTATAGATCAGAGTTATTGAATTTAGCCCCAAATAGATTTGGTATACGCTTATCACCTTGAATCAGGAATTGTTCCAGATCGAGATTTACGCCCGACATGCCCGAATGGTAATAATAGAATCCTTTTGACGGTGCCGCTGCGGCAATTTGCGCACAATAATCGACGAGATCTTCAACACTTCCCGGCTTAAAGAAACACGGACCAATTGCTGACGTCGCAAAAATATCGAGTGTTTCAGCATGGCGAGTTAGGTCTAATGAATCAACAATACTGAGCGCACCCGTATGTAGGATAAGATCGAGCCTACCATCTGCCGCTTTAACCCAACGCTCAGCAACCGCTTTGCGCTCTTCTACAGAACAGTGGATACCTTCGCCGGTTGTACCACAAACGTATGCACCTTTAACGCCCTGTGCAACAAGTAGCTCCGCTATCTGGTCAATGGCTGAGAAATTGACTTTGTTATTGGTATCAAATGGCGTGTGTGGAGCAGCAATTAAGCCTTGTAGTTTTTTCATTCTAATTAATCCTAGATTTTTGAATAGTCAGGGTATATTTACCCTGACTGAATAAGATGCTTTTTTAACTTTAATCGCGTTCGTTTATTGACCGTAGTCCAACAATAGTTCAGGAAGGAATAGCGTAATCTGAGGGAATACCGCCACCAAAAACAACACAACAAACAGTGGTACCAATAACGGTATAACACCACGAGTCAAGACATGGAATGGAATATCACCGACACGAGAAACAACGTACAATGCCATTCCCATAGGCGGGGTTAATATCCCAATCATTAGGTTCAATATTGCCATAACACCGAAGTGAACCGGGTCAATTCCGACCGCTGCCGCAACAGGAACTAAAAATGGAACCAGCAATAATAATAGAGCCAGTGATTCAATAAATGTGCCTAAGAAAAGCAATAACAAGTTGATAAGCAAGAGTAAAATTAACGGGTTATCACTGATGGTCAAGAAGTAATCAGCCATCATTTGAGGAAGCTGTTCACGCGCTACTATCCAACCAAAGACCGTTACGCCCATCACCATAAGCGCAACCACTGCCGTCGTGTTAATCGTCTCTTTTAAAACATCGACAAACATTTTGAGCGTAAGTTGTTTGTAAACCACAACACCTAAGAATAACGCGTATAAAGAGGAAACGACGGCCGCTTCTGTTGGTGTGAATTTACCGGAAAAGATGCCACCAATGATAATGATCGGTGTCAAAAGTGAAAGAAACGCTTCTTTAAAAGAGATAAAACGTTCACGACAACTGGCTTTGGGCAGTGTCATATAACCGCGCTTTTTACAGATGACATAACTCATCACCATCAACGCAGCCGCGCATAACAGCCCAGGAACCGCACCCGCTAAAAACAGTGCACCTATGGAGGTATTAGACACCACCCCATAGATAACCAATGGAATTGACGGGGGAACGAGAGGCCCAATAATACAAGATGCCGCCGTTAAGCCACCGGCAAAGTCATCATCATATTTTGCGTCTCGCATTGATTTGATTTCAAGCTGGCCTAAACCTCCGGCATCAGCGAGTGCTGACCCTGACATACCTGAAAACAACAAACTTGCCATGATATTTACGTGCCCCAAGCTTCCTGTCACATGTCCAACGAGGGATTTAGCAAAGTTAAAAATACGCTCTGTTATACCCGCACTATTCATTAAATGTCCGGTAAGAACAAAAAATGGTACTGAGAGTAGTGTGAAGTTGTTGATACCACCAAGCATCTGCTGAGCGGCAAAGTTGATGCCTGTGCTGTTGGTTAATACCAAAAAAGCAATCGCAACGAACATCAATGAAAATCCTACTGGCATCCCTGCAAAGAGAAGAGCCAGCCAGCCAAAAATAGAACCTGCCATGATTGATTACCTCTCCGTTATCTGTGAGTCTTTGGATGCTGATACGCCACAATTTTTAATTGAACGTGCGATATCAGATAGGTTCTGCAATTGACGCACAACCATAAATAGTCCCCCGATTGGAAGACTGTAGTTCATCCATTTCGATGAGATACCTAACGTGATCAGTTCAAAAAAAGCAGTGCGTTGAACATGCTGATAACCAAGAACAATAATGACGATTATCGAGGCTAATACGGCCAACTCTAGGCTCATTATCAACCACAGTTTGATCTTTTCAGGCAGCTTGTCTGAAAAGTAAGTTATTTTGACATGCGAACTGTGTTTGATAGCAGTCGCGCAGCCTATTAACGACATATACATAAAAAGGACGCGAGCGAGTTCTTCACTCCAAAGCGAAGGATCATTCAGTAGCCACCGAGTAACTATCTGCCATGTCAATAAACACAACAAGATAATCATTAAAGGTACCGTTATAATCTCTTCAATATTTTTAAAAATCTTACCTAACATTTTAATGCTCCAGAGCTGCCGATATTCGACAGCTCAGTTTCAACAACTCAATAAGTTATGTATGTAACGGGGGGTTACATATTAGCAACTTTATCAATAACTGGCTGACCAATTTCTTCATCAAACTCTTTGTATAAAGGCTTCATTGCTTCACGGAACGGAGTTAGGTCTGGGTAAGAAACGGTAACACCCTGAGACTCAAAGAAAGCGACTAAGCTTGCTTCTTGATCTTGAACTGTTTTCGTATGTGCTGCGCCTGCTTTTTCTACCGCTTTGGTCACAAATCCTCGTTGTTCTTCTGAAAGCTTATTCCACGTTACGTCAGACATAATAACCATTTGGTCATTAACGACGTGATTAGTCATCGCCAAGTTCGCCTGAACTTCATAGAACTTCATTGCTTTAATCGTTGGTAATGGGTTTTCCTGACCGTCAACCGCGTTGGTTTGCAACGCTAAATAGACTTCAGAGAACGCCATAGGTGTTGGAGAAGCACCCGAGTATTTTGCATAGCTCAATAGAGATTTTGCATTTGGTACGCGTAATTTCAGACCCTTGAAGTCTTCAATTTTATTAAGAGGGCGATTAGAGGTTGTTTGACGAGTACCGTTGTACCATGTATCAAGAGCACGCCATTGGAATTTGTCTAGCATCTCTTTACGTATATCCAAGCCCCAAGGACTATTAAATACGCGGCGAATATGGTCATAATCTTTTATAACATAAGGTTGCATGACGGCTGCAGCTTGTGGAAGCCACAAACCAACACGGCCAAATTCAGCGTAAGTAAAGTCAAGGTCACCCATTGTTACTTGTTGCATCATTGCACGGTCATCACCCAGTTGAGCACTAGGATAAATTGCTAATTCAATTTCTCCACCGCTAAGCTCTTTTAGTGTGTCGGCCAATACAACGGCTGAGTTATATTCAACCGAACCAACAGACGGTTGCATACCCATCTTTAGTTTCATCGCGGCGTTAGCAGAAGCAGCACAACCTAGTGCTAATAGTGCTATTGATATCTTGTTCATGGTTTTCATATGGTTCCCTTTTGTTCCTTTCACAATGTAAGTTTAACGTCTCTCAAACTTTTTGAAAAAATATTTTATTTTGTTTGAAAAAAATCTTCGTTATGGATTATCATGTCGATGAAGAATTTTTTCAATTATAGAATATGGGAAATGTGATCACGGGCAATATTTCATCAAATGAATGTATTTGCTCGGTTAGTAGGCTATGTATCGCCACGATTTTTGTCACATATTTCCTTATAAAAATAATATATTATGAGGCAGCAATGAAAAATAAAAACTTAAAAATCAATGAATTAAAGAAGATTCTGCATAAACAAACTATTGTCTCTATACAACCCGTACCTGGCAGCCCACTCGAGAAAACCGAGTTCATCGTCGCCATGGCCATTGCGGCAGAGCAAGCTGGAGCAAAAGGACTAAGAATAGAAGGGGCAGAGAACGTAACGGCTGTCGCTAAGGCGGTTAATATCCCAATTATTGCTATTGTTAAGCGAGATTTGGACGATAGCCCAGTGCGTATCACTCCATTTGTAACCGATGTTGATGCTTTGGCAAATGCCGGAGCGACGATTATTGCTTTTGATGCCACGGACAGAAAAAGACCAGAATCAAGAGAACATATTGCCACCGCGATCAAAAACTCCGGATGCTTCGCGATGGCAGACAGTTCTTGCTTTGAGGATGGGGTTTGGGCACACAACCACGGTGTGGATATCATCGGTTCGACATTGTCAGGCTATTGCGGTGACACTGAACCGACCGAACCCGATCTTCAGCTCGTTAGGCAATTTTCTCAGGCAGGGTTCTTCACTATGGCCGAAGGTCGTTATAATACGCCTGAGCTTGCCGCTAAGGCGATCGAAAATGGCGCGGTTGCCGTTACTGTTGGTTCCGCAATAACACGATTAGAAATAGTGACTGATTGGTTTAACTCGGCGACACAATCAGCAGAGGTACGTTAAAATGAATACGCTAGCTATCGACATTGGTGGAACCAAAATCGCTCTTGGTTTAGTAACGGGAGGAGAACTGAAGGAACGCAGGCAAATCCCGACACCTAAAGTCCGTTCTGCTGAACAGTTCGCTAAAGCCATTGTAGATGAATGCCATCATTGGCTATCAAGAGTTGACCGCATCGGCGTATCCACAACTGGCTTAGTAACATCAGAGGGTATCACGGCCATTAATCCTGATACGCTCTCTTTTCCAACACCCTTCCCTTTGCATCATGCATTAACCGCGCTCACTGTCCTCCCTGTCACCATGCTAAATGATGCACAAGCCGCAGCGTGGTTTGAGTTTTTGCAGCTCAATGACAGCGTTCAGAATATGGCTTACATCACCGTATCTACCGGTGTTGGTGGTGGACTGGTATTGAATCGGCAGCTTCACAAGGGAGCGAACAATTTTGCCGGGCATATCGGCCATATGGTGATTGACCAAAATGGTCATGAATGTGGTTGCGGTCAAAAGGGATGCGTTGAAGCTATTGCTTCCGGAACGGCAATAAATAAGGTAGCGAAAAACGTCATTTCACCTGACATAACCAACATTGAGCTATTCTCTATGGCCAGTAATAATGCTCAGGCTAAATCCATCATTCAATCGAGTGCAAAGGCGATAGCGACACTTTGTTGCAATCTAAAAGCCAGCTTAGATCTGGATATCATCGTTCTAGGGGGTGGAGTTGGCTTAGCAGAAGGTTACCTATCCCGAGTACAAATTGAAATAGGTAATCGTCCTGCGCCATTTCGTGTGGGCGTTGTCGCGGCAAGCGGAAGTCACGATGCTTGCCTATTAGGTGCCGCACATCAATTCACGGAGTGATCGAGCAATGACAACACAAGCCATTGTCGCTAAACGTATTTTTGACGGTACTCACTTTCACTTGAATTCAGCACTGATTTGGGATGAGAATCAAGTTGTCGCGATTATCCCTACGGAGCAATTGGCGGTAGGGATCCGTATCCATCACTTCCCAGATGGCACTGTCACACCGGGTTTCATTGATCTGCAAGTCAATGGTGGCGGGGGCGTTATGTTTAATCAACAAACGGACATTCATGGGGTTAAAACCATATGCGATGCCCATCGACGCCACGGAACCGCTTATCTGCTACCCACCTTAGTAAGCGATACACCAGAAAAAATGAATGAAGCACTTTGTGTCATCCAGCAAGCGATTTCTGAACAAGTGCCCGGTGTCTTAGGGATACATCTTGAAGGTCCATGGCTCAATCCGGTGAAACGTGGGGCGCATTTTGAGAAGTTCATCTATGCACCTGAGATAACCGAACTGGAAAAAATGCCTTGGCTTACCAATGGCAAAGTGCTGGTTACGCTGGCACCTGAATGTGTGAAAACCGAGTCCATAGAGTGGCTAAAGGCGTGTGGCATCACCGTATCATGCGGACACAGCAACGCCACCGCTCATCAACTTTCGGACTCCATTCAATACCTATCCGGTTTTACCCACCTATTTAATGCTATGTCACCACTCACCGGAAGAGAACAAGGTGTTGTAGGCATCGCTCTTGCTCAAGACAGCCATTGGTGCTCGATTATTGCTGACGGTGTGCATGTGGCTAGCAACAACGTCCTGCTTTCACATAAGATCAAACCAGATGGAAAACTCGTTGCTGTAACGGATGCAATGGCAACACTCGGTGATGACCGTGGCTATTTTGTTCTCGGAGAGGAAACCATCTACGTTGACGGAAATAAATTGGTTAACGGCGAAGGTAATTTAGTTGGTGCACACATTGGGTTGGATGAATCACTCGCGAATCTAATTCGTTGGGGAATTGAGGAAGTAGAAGCCATCAAAATGGTATCGACTTACCCTGCTCACGCAATTGGTATAAACGATTCTCTTGGTTATCTCAAACCACACTTCATCGCATCAGCAACGATATTCAATGAGCATTATCAAACTCAGTCTGTATTAGTTGACGGCCAACTGTTCGAACAATAACCCTTCGGTGAGTCCATAGATCATGGTGAATACACCTCTAGCGTCGGTTTTATCTAATAAGAAAGATAGCAATATGCTGTTGTTTTTTTCTTATATTTTCCTAACCGGGGTCGGTTTTCCGTTGCTGCGATATGTCAGCCTGAACTTCGATATCATCAACAATAATGCCGTCCGATTTCTTTCTGGTGGCTGCCTATTTTTAATACTGGTTTTGGTGCAATATCGACATGAAGTAAAGACTCTATTTTCCTCACGACTGATCATTTTTCAGTTGCTACTCGTTGCCCTACTCATGACCGGAAATATGTATTTTTTCATGAATGCAATGCAACTTACTAGCGCCTTAACTGGGAGCATATTTTGTATTTTAGGGTTGCCTGTTACCACAACTCTTGCTGCGTTTTTCTATATTGATGAGAGAAAAAAAGCCAAGCAATCTAGGTTCATCTTAAGCAGCTTGCTTGCCATTATTGGTTCAGCGATTTTTGTCGGAACAACGGAACAGATAGCATTAGGCAATAACTTTACCCTTGGTGCTTTCTATTGGATCATCACGATAACCATCGCGGCCGTGCAAAATATTCTGGTTAAACAAATAGCACAAAAAATCCACACCCTTGTCATTAGCACCGTGACGGCACTAATTACCGGGGCCTTATTTTTGGGGTACGCCATTATATCGGACAAAATAGACAGCTTTTTTGCCAAACCGGATTATCTAATTTTACTATTAGTCGTTGCCGGTATGTATGGCTTGGCAACGGGAATGTATATGGCATTTCATATCATTCAAAAGAAAGGGGTCATTACTTTTAATATTTTGCAAATGATGGTGCCTGTCTCTACCGCAATCGTCGCCTATATCACGCTAGGAGAAACCGTCTCTTATTTGCAGCTCATTGGCGCGGCCGTGGTTATATTGGGTTGTTACGGGGCGTTGACAACGAAAATGACCCCTACCTAGGTTTAGACATCATCTAAAGCAAGAATAAAAAATGGCCACCATATTGGTGACCATCTTAAAAACACAGTGCTTACGCTAACGTCGCTTTAAACTGCTCCATCAAATCGGTCTGTTCACTGGTTAAGTTCGTTGGTGTCACCACCTTGATTTTGACCAGAAGGTCACCCGTTTCACCCTTACGGCTCGTCACACCCTTACCGGTAACTTTAAACTTTCTGCCATTTTGCGTACCGGCCAGAATCTTAAGCTTAAATCGATTGTCTAAAGCCTGAACCTCTAGTTCACCACCTAATGTGGCGGTCGCTATGTTTATTTCGGAATGACAGATTAAATCATTTTCGTCGCGCTCTAAATAAGGATGAGAACGAATCAATACCTTGATAAACATGTTACCCGCAGGGCCACCATTGATACCAGGACCGCCTTTACCAGAAAATCGTATCTTTTCTTCCTCTTTAATCCCTTTAGGAATTTTGACATTGATTTTCTTTTGCTCTCCATTAACAGGTAACTCAACGACTTTTTCAGCGCCCTGAATAGCTTCTACAAAATCAACAGTCACAGAGAATTCAACATCCTGCCCTTTTTGAGGTCGTGGCTGACGGCCTCTTGCTTGCGAAAAAACATCATCGAATCCACCACCGCCAAACCCTTGTCTACGTTGACCGAACGCATCACCAAAGATGTCTTCAAAGCCCCCGCCACCAAAACCTTGAGAACGACTCTGACCGCCGCCAAATCCATTATTTTCGAAACCAGCATGACCATACTGATCATATTTACGACGCTTACTTGAATCGGTCAGCATTTCGTATGCTTCTTTCACTTCTTTGAAGCTCGCTTCGGCTGTCGCATCTCCCGGATTTTTATCCGGATGGTATTTCATCGCGAGCTTTTTATAAGCTTTCTTAATGTCTTTTTCAGAGGCATCTTTTGAGACATCGAGCACGCTGTAATAATCGCGTTTAGACATGGTTTACCTCAATAATAAAAATATGAAATGGTCTCAGCCTTTCAGCCTAATTTTCAGAAGGTAGAAGTGTATGGCTTGGGGGCTACTCTGTCTATTTTAATATGTTAACCTATGGCCCTATTTTATAAATTGGCACGTTTTCAGGATTCCCATGACCAACTCCTCCGCTAAATCAGTCATCGTACTCGACTTCGAAACCACTGGCTTATCTCCAAATATGGGCGATCGCGCGATAGAAATCGGGGCAGTAAAACTTATCGATGGTGTGGTTCAAGATACCTTTCAGCAGCTGATGAACCCCGGATTTAGAGTCAGTGGATTTATAGCTAATTACACCGGGATCTCGAATGCAATGCTAAGCAACGCCCGCTCATGCGAAGAGGTGATGGCCGAATTTGCCGAATTTATTGGAGACGACAATCTGGTTGCCCATAATGCGTCATTTGATAAACGTTTTCTTGATGCTGAGTTACAACGGGTAGGCGCTCATTACTCTGGTCAATTTGCCTGCTCTATGTTGATAGCAAGACGTTTGATTCAAGATTCACCAACCCACAAACTAGGTGACTTAATAAGACACAAACAGATTGAACACGACGGCGTCTTTCACCGAGCCTTAGCCGATTCAGAAATGACGGCCAAATTATGGATGGTGATGGTCGAAGAATTAGAACAACAAAGCCGCATTAACCCAAGCTTTGGGCTGATGCAAAAAATCAGTAAAACCAGCAAGAATGCGGTAGACGCATTGCTACGTCATTACTAACATTTGAAACTATCTAAATCCGGCTATAAAAAGCCGCCATTTATTTCACCACATACTCATAGGGTGTGGTGGTGGTAATAAATGTAAACCCATACTTTTCAACTATCGGCCTGCTCATCTCCGACGCATCAATGACTAAGTATTTTACTCCGCGTTTTTTAGCGTCGTTAATTCTTTTATGCAATAAAGCACTATAGTGACCTCGCGATCTATACGCTTCCAACGTCGAGCCCCCCCAAATACCAGCAAAAGGACTATCGATTCCATATTCTATTCTTGCTGACGAGACCGCTAAGTCATCTTCATAGATCACATAAATCGATGTGTTTTGTGGAGCACTTTTTTTACAAGCAATAAGATGCGCTTCTTGGCCACTCTGGTCGCCACCCCAAACTGTTTCTGAAACAGAGATATAATCCCTGATGCCCGCGGCGTCCGTTACCTCAACACAGGTTGCCAACACTGGTAAATAGCCTTCAACGCTACTCAAGTCCAATAACATAAACGACTCTGCATCCCCTTCTTTAAAGCCATATTGTACAAGTCTTTTCTTCATCTCTATTGGCGTATCGGTATCGTATACCTTCCACTCAAAATTCTTGTTACACGATTTGAAAAACTCGATTTCGGTTTCTATCGCCCTATCAAGTTGATCTATATTAAGTTGGTAATAAGAGACAAAGCTGCCCCACTCTTCACTTGCAACAAATCGAATAATATTATCAACCTGCATCTTGGAATAACCCGGAACATCTAGTCCAATTCTCTCGTACTGAGCATACTCATCCATTATTTTTTGGATGTTCATATTTTGTCCTTAATTGTTTTGTTCCTGCCAGCGTAAGATAGCAGTTCTCCCCAAATCCAGCCCTAATTCATAGCCTTTTATCAGTGGTTCAGGTTCCCGTGTCAATCGCTTAAGTTTAAACGATTCAGGTGGGCATATTTCTATAATATCCACCCCTAATGGCGGATGTCGAATCAGTTCTAGTGACTCATTATACTGCTGTGCTCGTTGCAACATGGGTTGAATTAAGCCCGGCGATTTTCTCAAGGCTCGTTTATAAAACGAGGGCATTTTGGGAGGCGATTTTTTATAAGAATAGGGCCGACTGCGTAATACCATGATTTTTTTTGCACCACGACGTATCGCCTCTGCAACAGGAATAGAATCGGACGCACCGCCATCGACATAACACTGCCCATTTAACGCAATGTCCTGCTTATACATAATCGGTAATGCGCTACTCGCTTTCATTGTCTCTATTAGCGTCGATGACCGAGCGAGGTGGTATTCAGGTTGACCAGTGCTTTTGTTCGTAAGGCCTAAGAAAAATGGACGTCCGTCTTTCTCTATTGCCTCTAGGTCCATACCAAGATCCTGCATGGTGGCTTTCCACAACCAATCAATATCGAGTAAATCACCACCTTGAATAAAATTAACGGGAGTGAAAAACTCTTTTCGACAACTGTAATCGGCATAAATTTTTAGATTTCGACCTGGCATATTGGCCAAATAGGCGGCGACATTTGATGCGCCAGCCGACACGCCCCAAAAGCTATCAAATGGCGAAAAATTAACCGATAAGAAATGATCGAGCACACCACAAGAGAATACCCCACGCATTGCGCCACCCTCCACAATCAACGCACTATTACCAATAGCCTCCATTCAATAATCCTCTCTTTTTATTAATAACAGCCCAAACACCATGTGATTATATTTCATATTTATCAATTAATACAATAGGTTATAATTTAGTCGATTCGGCTTTCATTAATAAATGATAAAAAATATTAACGTGCTAATTTGACAATACTCATATTAGCACTACAATTTAGTTGTGTGTCACAGCTGTTGAAACTAACAGTCAATCTAGAAAAGTTCCAAATAGTAATACAATTGGTAAATAGAAAAAGTAACAGCAACGCTGCTGAGTTAGCAGTCATTAGTAAAGTTCCAAATAAGGTTACACTTGGTAAATTAGAAATATGTAACACGCATGCTAAATTAGCATTTTTTTAACTTGGTACAATCGTAAATTGATTTAGTAATATCGTAAATTAAGTATATTTTGTGAAAAGTAATAGAAACAAAGTAACACGTACAAGTAATAGAAAATTGTTAAAAATCATTCTACAAATGCTACAAATGACACACGCTTACTGCCGAATGGGTAATGAGTATTGAGTAATAGGTAGTAATTTACAAAAAAACAGCAACCCTAGGGTTGCTGTTTTTCTTTCTGCAGATACATTCTATTTGTCGAAGAAGGAGCGTTGCAGTGCAACCTCTAGCCCTCTGATTTCTGCTAAGCCTTTCAATCGACCAATGCAAGAATAACCAGGGTTGGTTTTCTTATTGAGGTCATCAATCATTTGATGGCCATGATCAGGTCGCATAGGAATGAGGCGTGTTTCACCCTCATTTTTACGGCGATTCTCCTCTTCAAGCAGCGCCATCACGACGTTATACATATCAACGTCTCCAGACAAATGGGCAGCTTCATGGAAACTCATTTGGTTCTCTTCACGCTGAGTGGAACGTAAATGCGTAAAGTAAATGCGGTTACCATGTTGTTTAATCATATTAACAAGGTCATTGTCGCCGCGCACGCCGTATGAACCCGTACACATCGTGATCCCATTCATTTGATTTGGGACTTCTGTTGTCAACCAATCGATATCCTCAATAGTAGACACAATACGAGGCAGACCAAGAATTGGGCGCGGTGGATCATCAGGATGTACGGCAAGTTTCAACCCATACTGGTCGCATACTGGCATGAGTTCCTTAAGAAAGAGCGCCATATGTGCTCGTAGGTCGTCTTTACTGATCCCTTTATAGGTATCTAAACGCGCTTGAAACTCATCAAGGGTATAACCCTCTTCTGCACCCGGAAGCCCCGCGATAATATTCGCTGTCAGTTTATCGACATCGGCTTGAGTCATATTATCAAAGTAAGCCTTGGCTTCTGCTTGCTCTTTCTCTGAGTAATCTGCTTGTGCGCCCGGACGCTTCAAGATTTGCAGTTCAAATGCCGCAAAGGCAATTTGGTCAAACCGCAATGCTCTTGACCCATCTGGTAATTCAAATTCAAGATCGGTACGAGTCCAATCCAGTACAGGCATAAAGTTATAGCAGACAGTATCAATACCGCATTTTGCTAAATTTTCTAGAGACGCTCGATAATTTTCAATCCATTTAGCGTAATCACCTGTCCGAGTTTTTATCTCTTCATGAACAGGAACACTCTCCACGACAGACCATGTAAGGCTGTTTTTTTCTAACAACGTTTTACGCTTTTGTATCTCTTCAATACTCCAAACTTCCCCATTCGGGATATGGTGCAATGCCGTTACTACTCCCGTTGCACCAGCTTGACGAATATCATTTAGCGATACGAGATCATTTGGTCCATACCAACGCCACGTCTGTTCCATAACTTTCACCTTTCAAAATTCTGAGCTTTAATACCAAACCAAAGTCCGTGCCGAACACGAATACCTGCTACCTTTTTATCGTTTACGACGTCACCGGGTAAGAGCTAAATAGAAATCCGTCAAATTTAGGATCATCTACATCCGATAACTCAAAGAGCGTCTCTTTTACATTTTCTAGATGAAGCCACATGGCCTCGCGCGCCGCCGTTGGGTCTTTGCGTACAAGAGCCATATAGATTTTTTCATGATCCGCTAACCAACGTCTGCGGTAGTCTTGATCAGAAATACGTTCATGCAGTTGACGCCACATCGAACTTTTTTCACGGCGTACCCACAACTCTTTTACCATATCGCACAGCACGCTATTTTGTGTCGCTTCTGCGATAGCGATGTGGAACATTTCGTCACCGTCATAATCGAGACAGTTATCATCTAAATGCTTGCGTTCCATATCCAATGCTGCTCGTAGCTTCGATATGTCATTCTTTGTTACCTGACCTGCTGCAAATTCAGCTATTCGACTTTCTAAAAATTGGCGAGCTTGTAGCATTTCAAATGGGCCGACATCGTCGTCGTCTTCAGCATCGGTCTCTATTTTATGCTGCTCTTTCATCAGCTTTTGAGCATCATCTGGCGTATTAACGACGAAGACACCCGAGCCTTTACGTACTTTGACTATATTTTGCAGCTCTAGCATGATGAGAGATTCTCTGATCACGGACCGACTTACTTCCATCTGCTCGGCAATCTCTCTTTCGGGTGGGAGCTTATCCCCAACCTTAAACTCACCTGCGGATATTTTATCTTTTAGTTTTAAGCCTATCTGTTGATATAGGCGCTTAGTAATTATCATTTCTACATCAAACCTGTTGTTCGAATTTCACTCAGAGAACTTTGGCCTGACATCATATCAGTAATTATTGAATGCTCAATAAATTGGTATGTCAGGTGCCACGTTAAAAACAAAAACCTATATGTTTTTCTTTGCCTATCCACCCAAAGAAAGAAATATAACCTCTTCAAAACTGCTTATTCAATAAAGGGGCTCAATAGAGCCCCTAATAAACATTACTTCGCTAAGGCGTCGATGCCTTTCACGTACTCTGCAATTGCAGGGTTCTTCAGTGCGTCATCATGCATTGGTTTCACAGCATCGATAAACGGTTGTTTTTCAACAGCAACCACTTTCACTCCCATCGATGATTTCGCTTTTTCTACAGCCGCATCCGTCATCTCTTTCCAGATGATTTTGTGGTAGCCCATAGAATCGTTAGCGGCTTTTTTCACTGCAGCTTGCTCTTCTTTTGACAATTTATCCCACGATGTAGAGGAGATAAGTAGCACATCAGGGATCATTGTGTGCTCGTCTAAGCTATACACTTTCGCTACTTCGCCATGGCGAGAGTTAGTCAGTGCTGTCGGGTTGTTCTCAGCACCATCTACAACACCTTGTTGCAGAGCGGTATAAAGTTCACCATAAGCTAAAGGCGTTGGCGACCCCCCCATGAGCTTGATCATGTTTACTGCGGTAGGACTTGGTTGAACACGAATTTTTAAGCCAGCCAGATCGGCAGGACTCTTGATCTCTTTGTTTGCATAGAAGCTACGTGAGCCACCATCATAATATGTCAGACCAATAAACCCTTTATCGTAAGAAGTCGCGAGGATTTTTTGCCCTACTTCGCCTTCCATTGCGCGATAATAGTGGTCACGGTCGCGGAAAATGTAAGGGATATTGAATGCGCCGTATGCGGGTTCGAACGACTCCATTTCACTTGCATTCGACTTAACCATGTCTAGTGCACCATTTTGCAGTAGCTCCATTGATTCTCGTTGGGTACCTAATTGACCATTTGGATAGATGCGAATCTTCACTTCTCCATCCGTCAATTTTTTCACTTCATCAGCCATAAACTGCATAGATTTGTGAACAGGGTGAGTTCTGTCTTGGTTATGACTTAGTTTAAGTGTCGTTGCTGCATAAGTTGGTAAAGAGGCAGTTGCTGCAATCGCACAAGCGATAAATGTTGCAACAGCAGTTTTATTCCCAAACATAATATTCTCCATTTTCTCATATTTATGAGTATTGAACCGGGTAAGGTTACCGATTTAATTTACTTTTATAGTCGATTTTTTGCACGTCCACGTTATTGCCTCGACAATTTGGCCCAATACCTTTACTAATTCAAACAAAACAAATCGACAACTTGACCTACATCACAAACAAAATAGATCAAATTGGCCTGACCAATTATATGTGATCCAGCTCTCTTGGCCTGAACTGTTATCCGCATATAATCCGAAAAATATTTTGTTCGTTATATGGTTTTGCTTCTTAATCAACTCATGAATGAGTAATCGGCAGTGATCAACGCGGTAAAAATACAATCACTTAAAATATTAATTTGGAAGGGATAATGAAAAAGCTAATCTCAGTGATGGATAAATCTCTGTCTATATTCTGTATATCACTCAGCAGTTTCTTGGTGATGTGCGTGGTTTGGCAGGTTTTTTCTCGATATGTGCTTAATGCCCCAAGCACAATGACAGATGAAGTTGCACGTTTCTTATTTATTTGGGTCGGGCTAATGGGTGCGGCTTATACCTTGGGTAAAAAACGCCACCTCGCTATCGATCTTCTCTCGATGAAACTGGAACACGAACCATCAAAACAGGCGCGTCTTCATTTAGTCATCAATATCATCAGTCTTATCTTTTCTGGTGTCATTATGATTTATGGCGGCGGCTCACTCATGTTGAAAACTTTATCGACAGGTCAAATTTCTCCGGCATTAGGCATTGAAATGGGGCTTATCTATGCCGCAATACCTATCTCTGGTTTTTTTATGGTGATCTATCTTCTTGAAGACTTTCAACGCAACTTGTCTCTTATCAAAAAGCCTGTCAACGGCTAACTTACACTTATATCAGGAGAAGCCTAATGGAATGGCAGGTCATCATTGTATTATTTGGTAGTTTCTTCCTCTTCTTAGGAATTGGAGTGCCTATATCTTTCGCCATCGGGGTAGCATCACTACTCACGATTTTATTGCAGCTACCTTTTGACGCCGCTATTGCGGTTATATCTCAAAAAATGGCCTCTGGCCTAGACAGTTTCGCCCTACTCGCTATCCCATTCTTTATTTTAGCGGGCAACATTATGAACCAAGGCGGGATAGCCATACGCTTAATTGAATTTGCGAAGGTGTTAGGCGGTCGTTTACCTGGCTCGCTTGCGCACGTCAACGTCATCGCTAATATGATGTTTGGGGCCATTTCTGGATCCGCCGTTGCTTCTGCTGCAGCAGTAGGCGGCACCATGTCTCCACTTCAGAAGAAAGAGGGCTACGACCCTGCGTTCTCTGCTGCGGTTAACATCACCTCCTGTCCAACCGGATTACTGATCCCACCAAGCAACACCTTTATCGTCTACTCACTTATCTCTGGTGGCACCTCTATCGGGGCGCTGTTCCTTGCAGGCTATATCCCTGGAATGATAATGGGGCTATCGCTTATGTTGGTTGCTGGTTTTATCGCGAAAAAACGCGGTTATCCAGTATCAGCAAAACCATCCACTTCAGAAGTCGTCAAAAGAACACTGGATGCACTACCAAGCCTAGGTCTCATTATTGTCATTATGGGCGGTATTATCGGTGGTATCTTTACCGCAACTGAAGCCTCCGCTATTGCGGTTGTGTATACCTTGATATTGGCGTTTGTATTCTATCGAGAGATATCCATAAAACAGTTACCCAGTATTATTCTTGAATCGGTCGTCACCACCTCAATCGTGTTATTACTGATTGGTGCTTCTATGGGAATGTCATGGGCAATGGCGAACGCCGATATCCCTTACATGATCAGTGATGCATTGCTAGCCGTGTCTGAAAACCCGATTATTATTCTACTCATCATCAATGTCATCTTACTGATTATTGGTGTATTTATGGACATGACACCGGCACTGCTCATCTTTACGCCTATCTTCCTTCCAATCGCGATGGATCTGGGTATGGACCCCGTGCATTTCGGTATCATGATGACATTTAACCTATGTATCGGTATCTGTACACCGCCTGTCGGTAGCGCGCTGTTCATTGGTTGCTCGGTTGCGAAAGTGAGAATCGACAAGGTCGTTAAGCCTCTATTGCCATTCTACGCCGTGCTTATCCTTGCTCTTATGCTGGTAACATTTATACCTCAGCTTAGCTTGACTCTCCCTCAAGTTTTCCTAGGTTACTAATATTTAAACGGGTGGCTACCCCCGCCCTATCCCAATTGTTAAAGGAAACCCTCTATGAAAACAGTAAAACAGTGGCGCTTTTTGCAACAAGACAATTGTTTATCGCAAGATAATTGTTTGTCGCAAGATAAAAATCGCATTGATATCGAATGCGATGGTCGTCACCAACTACATATTTTCGTACTTGAACAAGACATCATTCGAGTGATGTTTAAAAACAAAGGTGAACTTCGTCTCGATAAGACTTGGTCTATTGCTCCGGGGCAAAAAGATGTGCCGTGGGAAGGGCGAGATAAGTATTCAACAGAGGGATTTAGTTGCCCGAGTTATCTAACACAACAAGACGATGGCGTATTTAGAATTGAAACAGAGGCGCTGCGGCTTTCTATCCATCAGCCTTTATGGATGGAATGGGAATATAAAAAAGAAGGTCAATGGCTGCCATTGGCAACTGACCGTAAAACAGGTGCGTACCAACTAGGCGTATCCGAAAACGGTGTGGCGCACTTTATGAACCGCGACCTGTCAGACCAATATTACGGCCTCGGCGAGAAAACAGGTGACCTAAATCGCTCTGGGCGTCGTTTTGAAATGCGTAACCTTGATGCCATGGGTTACGACGCTAGCTCTACCGATCCACTTTACAAGCACATCCCGTTTTATATTACTCGCGTAACAAATCAAGAAGAGGCCGTGAGCTTTGGCCTTTATTACGACAATCTGGCCAGTTGCTGGTTCGATCTGGGTAATGAGCTAGACAATTATCACGTTAAGTACCGTAGTTATCGCGCCGAAGACGGCGATTTAGATTTCTATTTCATGCTAGGTAAAACGGTTGCTAATGTATCTAAGAAGTTTGTTCGATTGACAGGAGGCACTGCGTTTGGCCCTCGCTGGAGCTTAGGTTACAGCGGTTCAACCATGCAATATACCGATGCACCAAATGCGCAAGAACTGTTAGAAGGGTTTGTCGATAAATGTGAAACGCACGCTATCCCATGTGACTCATTCCAATTATCTTCTGGTTATACCTCCATTGGTAATACCCGGTATGTCTTCAATTGGAACAAAGACAAAGTACCAAACCCTAATGCGATGGCAGATGTATTCCATAATGCAGGCATAAAATTAGCCGCTAACATTAAGCCGTGTTTGCTGCATGACCACCCAAGGTTTGCCGAGGCCCAAGAGAAAGGTTTGTTTATTCTTGATTCAGAATATGATGTACCAGAGAAGTCCGTTTTCTGGGACGCCGATGGTTCTCACCTAGACTTCACCAATCCAGATACCATTAAATGGTGGCAGGATAACGTTAAAGAACAGCTACTCGAAAAAGGGATCGATTCCACATGGAACGATAACAACGAATACGAAATTTGGGACAAAGGCGCCCGCTGTTTCGGTTTTGGCCAAACGATTCCGGTCGGCTTAATTCGCCCTCTTCAACCATTGTTAATGATGCGGGCATCTTATGAAGCGCAGGTGGACTATGCGCCTGACGTTCGACCATATTTAATATCTCGTTCTGGCTGTCCCGGGATGAACCGTTATGTTCAAACATGGAGTGGAGACAATCGCACCAACTGGACGAGCTTAAAATACAACATTCGCATGGGTTTAGGCATGAGCCTATCGGGTCTGTATAACTTAGGCCACGATGTTGGTGGCTTTTCTGGAGAGAGACCGGATCCCGAGCTATTTGCACGTTGGGTGCAAAACGGTGTCATGCACCCTCGTTTTACCATTCACTCATGGAACGACGATGGGAGCGTTAATGAACCTTGGATGTACCCAGAGGTCACACCGATTATTCGTGATGCGATGGCGCTTCGCTACCGTATTATGCCTTACTTGTATAACCTATTATGGCAAGCGCACAGTGAAGATGAGCCCATTATGCGCCCTACCTTCTTAGATCACGAAAACGACCCTCGTACCTTTGAAGAGTGCGACGACTTCCTACTGGGCAAAGACCTTTTGGTTGCCTCAGTCGTCGAGCAAGGCCAAAGAGAAAGAGAGATCTACTTACCGAATAACGGTAAAGGTTGGTACGATTTTTATTCGGGCCAATGGTTTAGCGGCGGTCAGAGTATTGTTGTTCCAGCACCACTTGAAACACTGCCTCTAATGGTTAAAGCAGGGTCAGTCTTGCCGACAAGTGACCGTGTAGCTCATAGTGCCCATAGCAAAGATACGAAGAGAAACCTTGAAGTGTTACCACTTAAAGGTTGCGGTGACATCGAGCTGACTATTTTTGATGATGACGGTGAAAGCCACAATCACAAAAACAATGGCTTCTTAACACTAACGATTAACATGGTATGCAGCCAATCAACCGTTGCGCTTAATATCCAATCGACTGGTGAGTTTGAGCCTGCATATAAATCATTCGTTATAAAATTAGCTCAATGCGAAAACCGCGAATTGCTCATCAATGGCAAAACATACAAAGATGGTGACTCATTATCACTTGCAGAGACGAAATAAGGACCGTTAACCATGACAAATAATATTTCAAACACCACACTTAATGCAGGTTTAGTGACACCAAGTTACGACCGTCGTCGCCTAAAAACCAAGATAGTCCATTTAGGTTTTGGTGCATTTCACCGTGCTCACCAAGCACTTTTTACTGACGAAATAGCGGGAATATCCGAGAGTGATTGGGGCTATTGCGAAGTAAACCTATTTGGTGGCGAAGAGCTGATCAAACAACTTAGAGAGCAAGATCATCTTTATACGGTGGCAGAGAAAGGTGCCGACAAGATAGACGTTAAAGTCATTGGCTCCGTAGTCGAATCTTTGCATTCTACTTTTGACGGAGCGCAAGCCGTACTAGAAAAAATGGCCGAACCACAGGTCGCGATAGTCTCTATGACGATTACGGAAAAAGGCTATTGTTCCGATCCCGCGACAGGTGTTCTAGATAACACCAACCCGCTTATTATTCACGACTTAGCAAACCCAAGCACGCCACGATCCGCCATTGGCTACATTGTGGAAGCACTCCGTCTACGTCGTGATAGAGGTTTAGTGCCTTTTACCGTTATGTCCTGCGATAATGTACAAGAAAATGGCCATGTTGCTCGTGCTGCGGTAATGGGTTACGTACAACTGCTAGACCAAGAGCTAGCGCAATGGATTGAGTCTAATGTTACCTTTCCTTGTACTATGGTCGACAGAATTGTACCCGCAGCCACAGAAGATACGTTAGCAGAGATAGCTGATTTATTGGGCGTCAATGATCCTTGTGGTATCGCCTGTGAACCATTTCGCCAGTGGGTAATTGAAGACAACTTTGTTGCTGGTCGACCTCATTGGAACCTCGCCGGAGCGGAGTTTGTAGAAGATGTCATCCCGTTTGAGGAGATGAAGTTGCGTATGCTCAATGGAAGCCATTCTTTCTTAGCCTACTTAGGTTATCTAGGTGGTTACCAACATATCTCAGATACCATGACAGACTCTGCATACAAAAACGCAGCTTTTCATTTAATGCTTGAAGAGCAAGCGCCAACGCTGTCCATGCCAGAGGGTGCAAACCTAAAGGCCTATGCAGAGCTCTTAATCAACCGATTTACCAACCCCAGTTTGAAGCACCGAACATGGCAGATAGCGATGGACGGAAGCCAGAAGCTGCCACCAAGAATGCTTAACTCTGTGATGTCTCATCTAGAATCTGGTACCAGTTACAAACACTTGGCAATGGGTATCGCTGGCTGGATGCGCTACGCCTCTGGCATCGATGAGAATGAGCAGCCGATTGAAGTACTCGACCCGTTAGCGGCGGAACTACGTTCACTCTGCGATAAGCACGGCCGCGATATTTCAATCGTGAAAGCATTGATGACCATTGATTCAATCTTTGCGCCGGAATTAGCAAGCAATAGCCAGTTTGTGAAAGCAATAGAAGAAGCTTATAACCAACTTATTACACTAGGTTCAAAAGGCGCTGTAGCGGCCTTGTAAGGAGAAAATAATGAAAGACTTTATGTGTGACGATTTTCTGCTCACAACAGAAACAGCAAAGCGCCTTTATCACGAATACGCAAAAGATCAGCCAATCTATGATTATCACTGCCATCTTAATCCACAAGAGATAGCGCAAGATCGTCGCTTCGACAACCTAGGTCAAATCTGGCTCGAAGGTGACCACTACAAGTGGCGTGGTATGAGAAGTGCTGGTATCTCTGAGCAACTGATCACCGGTAATAGCACCGATTTAGAAAAATACATGGCATGGGCGAAAACCGTGCCTCAATGCTTAGGCAATCCACTTTATCATTGGACACATTTGGAGCTTCGTCGCCCATTCGGCATTACTGGCAAGCTATTCGGACCAAAAACCGCAGACGGGATTTGGAGCCATTGTAATGAACTGCTCGCGACACCGGAATTCAGTGCTCGCGGTATCATGAAACAGATGAATGTTCGCATGGCAGGAACCACCGATGATCCTATCGACTCATTGGAACACCACGCCATTATCGCCAAGGATGACAGCTTCGACATAGAAGTTTTGCCGAGCTGGCGACCAGACAAAGCATTCAAAATTGAACTCGAAGGATTTGCCCATTATATGCAGGTCCTTGGCGAATCTGCCGACACAGAAATTCGCTGCTTCGACGATCTATTAACGGCACTTTCTATCCGCTTAAAACACTTCGATTTACACGGGTGTCGAGCCGCCGATCACGGAATCGAAGTCGTCCGCTATGCCGCTATTCCTTCTGAAACCGACCTCGACAAACTGATGGCACGCCGCCTAAATGGCGAAACACTGAATGATGTAGAAGTCGCACAATTTAGTACCGCAGTGCAGGTTTGGTTGGGTAAGCAGTACACCAAGCTTGGTTGGGTGATGCAGATGCATATTGGCGCGCAGCGTAACAACAGCACACGCATGTTCAAACTGCTTGGCCCAGATACTGGTTTTGACTCCATTAGTGACCGTACCTTCGCGTATGAGCTTTCTTCCATACTTGATGAAATGGACAAAACTAACGAATTACCCAAAACGATCCTTTATTGTCTAAACCCTAGAGACAACGAGATGATGGCAACCATGATTGGTAACTTCCAAGGTGGTGGTATAGCAGGTAAAGTTCAGTTCGGTTCAGGCTGGTGGTTCAACGATCAAAAAGATGGCATGCAGCGTCAAATTGAACAACTATCTCAGCTTGGATTACTTAGCCAATTTGTTGGTATGCTAACCGATTCACGTAGCTTCCTTTCTTATACAAGACACGAATACTTTCGTCGTATTTTGTGTGACATGGTCGGTCGTTGGGTTGAAAATGGTGAGGTTCCAAATGACGACGCATTGCTAAAACCGATGATAGAAAACATCAGTTTTGGTAACGCAGCTCGCTTCTTTAAAGGAGTACAATAGCGCTATGAGCAAAACGGAAAGTATGAAAAAAATCGCCATTATCGGAGAGTGCATGATAGAGCTGAACGGAAAACCGTTCGGCGACATGTGGCAAACGTTTGGTGGTGACAGCCTCAACTCCGCTGTATATCTAGCCCGTGCGGCAAAACAACACATTCAGATCAACTATGTCACCGCAATGGGTATTGACCCATTAAGTGAAGGCATGGTTCGTCGCTGGCAAGAAGAAGGCATCAATACACAGTTTGTGCTAAGAGATAAAACAAGGCAACCAGGGCTTTATCTTATTCAACTCGATGACCAAGGAGAACGTACTTTTCTCTACTGGCGTAATCAATCTGCTGCTCGCTATATGCTGCAACATTCCGGTTTCACGTCACTGGCAACGGAACTTGAAGCCATGGACATGGTTTATTTAAGCGGCATCAGCTTAGCTATTCTCTCTGATCAAGATAGGAGCAGCTTGTTAGCACTGTTAAAAACGCTTGCAAACAAAGGAGTAGAAATCGCCTTTGATTCCAATTTCAGACCTGCACTTTGGCCACAAAATGAAGATTGGAAAACGGTTAAAGATACCTATTCAGAACTGCTCTCATTTTGCGACCTTGCCCTTGTAACTTTTGACGATGAACAAGCGATTTGGCAGGACAACACTCCCGAGGAAGCATTGATTCGTTTAGAGAAAGCGGGCGTCAAAAAAGCGGTTATAAAGTTGGGAGCGGAAGGCTGTCTTTTCAAAGATTTTCGCCAAACGGGTAACGAAGCCGTATTGGTGGCAACAACACCTATCGAAACGGTTATCGATACGACATCAGCAGGTGACTCCTTTAACGCGGGCTATTTAAGCGGTCACTTAACGAGTGTCAAACCAGAAGAGTGTTGTTTACGTGGCCATCAACTTGCTGGAGCCGTAATACAGAGCAAGGGCGCAATTGTGCCGTTGTCGGCAACTCAAGCTATAACGAACCAATTTACACAAACCGACTGATCCTTCAGTCTAACCATAAAGGACAATTCAATGAGCACAACATTAGATAAACTGAAGGAACTTAAAGTTATTCCAGTTATCGCGATAGATAGAGCAGAGGACATCGTTCCTTTAGGCAAAGCGCTTGCAGAAAATGGCTTACCCGCCGCAGAGATCACCTTCCGATCGGATGCCGCCGTCGAGGCTATTCGCTTGCTAAGAGAAGCACAACCAAACATGCTGATTGGCGCTGGAACCATTCTAAACAAAGAGCAAGCGATGGCAGCAAAAGAAGCTGGAGCAACCTTCATTGTCTCTCCAGGCTTCAACCCGAACACAGTAAAAGCGTGTCAGGAAATGGGTATTGATATTGTACCGGGTGTCAATAATCCAAGCACCGTAGAAGCGGCGCTAGAGATGGGCTTAAAAACCCTCAAGTTTTTCCCAGCAGAAGCCTCTGGTGGTATTGCCATGGTGAAATCGTTACTTGCTCCGTACACCGATATTGAGTTAATGCCGACTGGCGGTATCAATTCAAAAAACATCAACGATTACCTTGCCATTCCGAGAGTCATTGCGTGCGGCGGTACTTGGATGGTGGACAAAAAACTCATCGATGAAGGGAAATGGGACGAAATAGGCCGTTTAACAAAAGAAGCCGTAGAACTCGTCAATTCGTTCAACTAACACGACTTAACATTAAAACTTATCCCCACTTCCATTCGGCTACGATATTCGAACTATCGTAGCCGAATGTCTTTATCTGCATCGCAGGGTGCCTTTCAATCCAATAGTTCCATTTAGTGCGATGATATCTTATTCAAAATTGAGAAAATTGCGGTAAACGTCAATATTTAGGCTATTTTAAATATATAGTATGTATCTATTACTCCAATAAGATATCAACAAAAACAATAGGCTATTTATGAAAGGAATCTCTTTAGTACCGCTTGCGTTAATATCCCTCCCCTTCTTCGCTTTTGCAGATGAAGTACCTGCTGACATCTCAGCACAGCACCAATTAGGCGTACGTGGTGGTTGGGTTACCCAACAACCGGAATACGAAGGCCTAGGCGAAGCAGATGATAGAAGCACTGGCCACGTCTATGGCGTTGACTACACATTCTTAAAACCCTTTGGCGGATCTGGACAGTTCAAATGGGGTGTAAACGGTGGAGTAGATAAAATATCTAACACCGTTTATTTTGGTGGTAGCAATAGTGGCGTAGATGTAGATTATTACTCCACTCGCGCCGCTGGTGTTTTCGCCTATGGCATCACCCAACAAATCGATGTGTACGGCAAATTAGGGTTGAGCTACAACTACGGTGACTTTGGCCCTAAGCAAATCAACGGTGTGGGAATATTCGAAGCCGTTGGTTTTAGTTATCAATCATCTAATGGTGCTTTTTCTGCCATAGAAGGTCAGATCGACACCTTTAACGATGATCTGTACGAAGCGCCATTCAGCTTGTCGCTCATTCTTCGTGCTGGGTTCACCTTTTAACACGAATCATTTTTGTATTAACGAAAACGGCCATCCTAGGATGGCCGTTTTTTTATTTTGTTATTTTTATTCTAACTATTGTGAAATAAATCCTATTCTTTAAGGGTCTTGTAATGGTAATCACTTATTTTTAATAGGAAAGAAATGACAGATTGGCTCACGCAAGGATTGGCTGTATCGGGAAACCTCACCGTTTTAGAGATCGCTGTCTCCATCATTTTGCTCTCTTACCTGTTAGAAGATCTCGCCATCATCACCGCTGCACTATTGGCTGCTGACCAGTCCATCTCCCCTGAGATTGCTTTAATCGCCATTTTTATCGGAATCGCAACCGGAGATATTGCTTTGTATGGTGCCGGTGCGCTAGCCGCAAAATGGCGGGGACTGAGATACCGCTTATTAAAAAACAGGGGGATGCGTATCGTCAGATCACGGCTCAAACACCGCCCTCTTTTAAACATTGCCATTATTCGCTTTATCCCCGGACTAAGAACGATAGGCTTTACCTTAAGCGGTCTATTTGGTATCAAGTTTCATCACTTTATGGGCGCGGTAATGTTAGCCACTGCCATTTGGACCGCATTCATATTCTTTTGTATCTACCAACTTGGTTCAATCAGTTGGCTAAGTGACAGTCAGTGGAAATGGATTATCGCACCATGTG
This sequence comes from Vibrio sp. VB16, assembly GCF_015594925.2. Taxonomy (NCBI): domain Bacteria; kingdom Pseudomonadati; phylum Pseudomonadota; class Gammaproteobacteria; order Vibrionales; family Vibrionaceae; genus Vibrio; species Vibrio sp. VB16. The sequence goes on along the minus strand of NZ_CP087591.1, from coordinate 1,183,601 downwards.
CCTTCGTCGTTTTATGGTTAATCAATCGAACATCAAGAAAAAAAATGAATACTCACGGGAAAGGAGCCTCCATTTGAGCGCACTCAATCAACCAGAATCAACTGGCCAAATAAAACAGGACAACGTTCTCCCTCTGAATAAAGGACAGTCTATAGAGTCTCGGCTAGGGATGCCTGAAATGGATAAATCTGGTCCGGCCGTTTCTCGATATGAGTTTTGGCCAACGTGGTTTTTCTATACACCCGTTGTTATTCAAAGCTTATGGCACAGCCTTAAATATCGAAGCGTTGGTTTGCCATTGATCGCAAACCCATCCATCTGGTTGAGCGGAATGGTAGGTGAATCGAAGAAAGATATCCTTAACCTAGCAGGTAAAGAAGCAAAGCAATGGATCCTACCTTTCTGCACCCTTAGAAAAAACAACCAATCTATCGCCATTCAGATACAAGATGCGCTCGATGCAATGGAATCCGAAAAATTGGCGTTTCCGGTCGTCGCCAAACCAGACAAAGGTTGTCGCGGGGCTGGTGTTAGGTTAGTTCACAACAAAAAACAGTTGGTTGACTACATTCAACGCTTCCCAACAGGGGCTGATTATCTTCTGCAAAAAAAATCCGATTATGATGCTGAAGTCGGTGTTTTCTATATGCGATACCCAGGCGAAACCAAAGGTCAGGTTTTCTCAATTACGTTAAAATACGCACCCTATATAGAAGGCGATGGTATAAAAACGTTACAGCAACTGATTCATGACGATCCAAGAGCAGGACAGTTGGCAAAAATCTACGAAGAGAGGCATCAACAGAAACTCGATTGGGTTCTACCTAAAGGCTTAGAATTCAGACTGGCGTTTGCAGGTAGCCATAGCCGTGGCAGTATCTTCAAAAACGGTAATCAATTTATTACACCTGCACTAACAGAGCAATTGGATGCGATATTCGACGACTTCAATGGTTTTCACTACGGACGGCTGGATATCAAATTCAAAAACATTGAAAGCTTAATGGCTGGAGAAGAACTACAAATCATTGAGATCAATGGTGCAAGTAGTGAAGCCACACATATTTGGGACAGTAAGACGACATTATCAGAGATATTTTCAACCCTACTCTTCCAATACCGTTCTCTTTACAAAATAGGGTATTTACAGAAAAAAGCCGGCCATAAACCGCCGAAGCTGAGTGCTTTGTTTCAAGCCCTAAAAGAAGAGAACGAACTCATTAAACAATACCCATCAACGGATTAAGCAGGCCGTAATATGAATAATACATCTATTTGCCCGTCTATTATTGGCAGTTTAGAAGCAGTAGAACAGAGCTTGGTTTTATGTGCACTACTTGATAAAAACAGTTATACATTTAAAGCGACGCCATATGTACAAAGTTCGATAGGTGAACACCTAAGGCATATTTTAGACCTATTTTTTGCACTCGTTAAGCAACCCGATATTGGTGTTGTCGATTACGACCATCGCCGTCGTGGAGCCCCTGTAGAGACAGACCTGCTTGTGGGCATTTCCGAACTACAAGAAATTAAAGCATGGTTAGAAGCATTGAAAACCGATCAACTAGATGTTCCAATCACCATCCTGTCAGAAGCAACGATCTCAACTCAAAAAGTGTGTGAGATGGCCTCTTCACTGCGACGAGAGTTACTATTTGTCTCTAGTCATACTATCCATCATTTGGCCATAATAAAAGTGATTACAACGCATTGTGACATAGAAACTAACGAGCAATTAGGCTACGCTCCTGCTACGGCGACATATTTAAGAGGACAAGCTTAATGTGCACGGCATCGTGGCTTCTTGATAAAACGGGTTACCAAGTTTTCTTCAATAGAGATGAACAAATAGGTCGAGCGAAAGCGCAGCCACCATCTCAATTTAAAAGTGAATCTGACGTCAATTTTTTGATGCCAGTGGACCCGGTTGGACAAGGAAGTTGGATCGCAACCAATGAACTTGGTCTCACGCTATGTCTTCTGAATTTTTATCAAGGGGATATCCCTAAAGGTGAATTAATTAGCCGTGGACAATTAGTCCGATCTTTTGCTCATTTTTCCAGCGCAGAATCATTAATCGGTGATTTCACTAAACTAAACCTAAGCCAATATGCACCATTCACCTTGGTTATTTTTGACGCACAGTTAAACTCAGAACAAGGCCACGTAAAAGCGCTTCAATGGGATGGCAAGACATTAGTCGATACGTTGCCGTTACCTCCTCTCATTTCCAGCGCCGTTGATGCCGATACTGTACGAACTTCTCGTAGGCAACTTTTCACCATCTTCAATGCCAACGAAGAGAGCACGGCATCTAGGCTTGCTTTTCATCATAGCCATGAGCCCAATAAAGGTCGCCTTTCACCCTGTATGCATAGAGATGATGCCCACACGGTCAGTTTCACCCATGTGATAGTAAACAAAGACGAAGTAAACGTTAACTATCAAGATGGCTCACCTTGCATGCAAGCGCCTTATCATAAAAGTACGTTAGCTAAACTCGAAACTAAGCAAATAGAAAAATTTGCTTAGTTTGTGTGAAAGTTTTCCGCTTCCTTATCTGTCTACTCTGTTAACTGCGAATATTTAACAAAGGACGTTACAATGAGAAAGTGGTTATCGAGTATTTTAATACTGATTGCAAGCGTATTATTCACTCTACCAGTGCTAGCTGAAGAACCCGTCTATACAGGGTTCTTTAGCAACAAGGCCTTAGATGGTTACGATACCGTCGCCTATTTCTCGCATAGTAGAGCGATGAAGGGCAAAAGCGAGTTCAAACTAGAATACATGGGTGCTGATTGGTATTTTTCTAGCAAAGGTAATATGGATAAATTTAGAGCGAACCCTTCAAAGTACGCTCCGCAATATGGTGGTTATTGTGCGTGGGCAATAGCAGAAAAAAACGATTTTGCCTCTGGTGATCCAGAGCAATGGACGATAGTCGATGGCAAGCTATATATAAACTACAATCGCGATATTCAAAATAAATGGCTTAAAGATGTACCGGGGTTTATCGCTCAAGGGAACAAAAACTGGCCTATGTTATTCAAGAAAAATAATCTTAATAATGAATAACATTCTTCGTTTTGGTGATGGAAATAATCAGGCAAATGGCCTGATTATTTTATCTTCTAAACTTAATTAACTGCTTAAACGCGATTTTTGTTGATTCAAAAGCAAAATTATTAAGATCTACATCAGTCATCGCAATCCAATTAATCTCTGCCACATCATCTTGCGGTTTCATTGCGGGTTTTTCATCAAGCTCTACCACAAAAAATGTATCACACGTTCTATAAGTAATGTCTTTATATGGATAGGTATTAGGATTAGAGCTAACGTACATCGCATCGCCTAAATCAAGTTCAAGATCAAGTTCCTCATGAAGCTCTCGTAAAATCGCCTGTTCTAACGTTTCATCAGGATCAACAAATCCACCGGGGAAATCCCACATTCCCAAACCTGGGTTCCTTGCCCGAGTCGCGATGAGCACCTCATCTTTGCAACAGATTGCAACCATCACTGCCGTCGCCACATTCTGAAACAGAGAGAATGAGCATTCGCTACATGTGTAAAGCTTTGCAGGCACATATTGAATGATCAGTGATTTTGAACCACATTTAGGGCAAAACTTCATATTGTGAATCCTTTGATCCTTTATCGCCAACTCAGTACTCTGACTTCGTTACCTTCCGTTGGTTTTTCGGGTACATTCAGCGCAAGTAATAGCGACACAATCGCCATGCCCGCTCCCAATAGAAAAACCGCCGCCGGTGAAACAAGCCAAATAACACCAAAAGTAACGGGAATAACCACTGCTGCAATGTGATTTATCGTGAAGGCGACTCCAGCTGTTGACGCCATATCCGCTGGATCAGCAATCTTTTGAAAATAAGTACTAATGGCTAAGGCCAAGGCAAAAAACAGATGATCGACAACATAAAGAGCGGCGCCCCACTCCGCGGTTTCTACAAAGGCGTAGCCGAGAAAAACGGCGATCAAACCAATATATTCAAACGCGAGCGCCTTTCGCTCTCCAACCCGGCCAATTAGTCGCCCAATTTTCCTTGCGAACAACCAGTTGAACGCGTAGTTGATGAGAAAGAGTAAGGTAATATCCGCTGCAGAATATCCAAATTTTTCTACCATCAAAAAACCGGCGAATACCGTAAATATTTGTCGCCTTGCACCACTCATAAAGGTCAGAGCGTAGTAAAGCCAATATCGCTTTCTCAAAACAAGCTTTTTATTCTGTTGGGTATGGGTTTCAAAGGCTGGAAAGGCGAACGCAAGCACCAACGCGATCATAAAAGCGACGCTACCGGCGATAAGATAAACCCAAATGTAGTCTAGCTCTAACTGCTCTAGCGCCAACCAGAGTGCTGCGTAGGTAAAAAGCGAAGCAAAGGCGCTAACAGAGATAAGCTTGCCTAACACCTCTGGTGCTTCTGCCTTCGTTAACCATTGTAAAGAGAGTGATTGCTTTAACGTTTCAAAGTAATGGAACCCAATAGACATCATTAACGTTGTAAACAGCAACCCGCCAAGAGATGGAAAAAATCCTGTCGCAGCCGTACCTAGCCCGCACATTGCCAACGCAATAATCATGAATTTCTGCTCACGGATAAATAGAAGAACAAACACAACGGTAAAGGCTAAAAAACCTGGGATTTCTCGAACACTTTGAAGAAGACCAATATCGGCGCCATCAAAATTTGCACGTTCCACCACAAAATTATTCAGCAAAGCCTGCCAACTCGAAAAGGCAATAGTGATAACGATAGAGGTAAGTATTAAAAAATTCTGTGGGTTTTGCCAAACCCGGTGGTTAGATGTTTGCACTGGTTATCCTTAGTGGTGCTAATGCGCTTATTATTTAAATCCAAAATGCGATTTGCCTAATCGTAAACTTAGTTTGCCATAGAACGGAACATCCTATGACAATAACGCGCGGATGTCGTGCATTGATGACACGCGATATTCAACATCTATTTCAGCATGGATTTGATGGGGGTCATATAGAACGACATTCATTCCAGCAGCTTGAGCCGCTTGGATCCCGACAGGGCTATCTTCAACGACTAGACAGTTCTTTGGTTTTGGAAACAAAGCCTATATTTGGGTATCAAGTAAATGCGCGAGCAATATGGTTCAAAAAGAAATATCGTTAAAATAGAACCCATAGCACTATGAATTAGCGGTTTATTCATCAAGTCTACGAACTTTATTTCCATAATTTTCATTCAGTCACTTCAATACCTACTGCGGTCCTATGGCTGCGGTCTTAAAACATCGTAAGCGACTCTAGGTTCTTGGAATGCTAACAAAAAAATTCACAATTAATGAATATCTTGTAACTCAGTACAACAGTAAAAATCAACTCTATTTTGACAATAGACCTGATTAAATGTATAAGCATTTGATTAATAAATCAAAAATTTCATACTATTTAAGAGGGGACTAATATACAAGCATTAATCATGCTTTTTATATCAAGCACATGTTTTCGCAAAGTATCCTTTGCTTTCTCTACATTGCCATTACTAAGATCAGTGTAGATTCGCTTATGGTCATTTAGAATTTCTTCAAAAGCTTCATCAGAGCTTGTTAAGTGGCTTCGAATAGCTCCAATGTGAAATTGCACTAACTGGTAGCTTTTTTGAACAAGAGAATTACCACAAAATTCGAAAAACGATTCATGAAACTCACCATCAAGTAACAAAAATGCTTTCAAATCTTTATTTTTGAACTTATGTTCCATCTTAACGATACAAATTTCTAAACATTCAAGAAACTTTTCTGGATTATTACGCATCGACTCATTTAACGCTATAGGCTCCAGAAAACTTCGAAAATTACACAGTTCAACAATGGACTTTTCACTAGGTTGAAAAACAAAACTGCCCTTCTGTGGAATAATATCGATCAAGCCTTCTTGTTTGAGTAAAAATAACGCCTCACGAACAGGAGTTTTACTCACGCCAAACGTCTCTGATAAAGACGCTTCTGATAGTGACTGACCTAAACCTAACTCACCACTGACGATCGAGCGACGTAAGCTTTCTGCCACATTTTCAGTTAAACTTTTCGGGCGAATAATACTCTTCAATGTCTTTTCCTCTGTAGCTTCTCTATAGCTAGATGGTCATAATTAGTGTTCGAGAATTAATCCAGCTTTAGAACAAAAATTTCTATAAATCAGTTTATTACGCAATGAGTGATTTTAAAAGGACTAAAAATAAACACTTATACTTTTTGTCACTAAATCAAAGAATCAAAGAATCAAAGAATCAATGTTAAATAAACAGTACCACTGAGGCCACAACATATAAACCACCACTAAAAATTTGAATCTTATTTTGACTTTTCTTTATAAAAAACAAAGTACCTAGCGAAGCGCCTAAAACATAAATTACCGCACTAGACAACATGATACCCAGAGAATAGCTTGCAACTGGTGCTGTACTAGGTATCTCAATAATATGTATATAACCATGAACTGCAGCCATTAACGTAGCAATATAACCCATGAATTCCTGCAGTTTTGACTTCGACGCACTCAACAAAAAAGTGATACCAACAAAACAAACCGACATTACAATCAATAGTTCTGGTTTTGGTATGGTAATTCCAAGCATGCCCAAAATTACCCCCGAAATTAAGCTGATCAAAAATATGGACAGCACATTTACTATCTTAGAACGTTGGAAGCATACGACGGCGATAAAACCAAGCCCCAACATTACGATAGAATGATCTAACCCTGTAAGTGGGTGGAGTATACCAGAAAAAATGTCAGCTTTTGAGTGACTGGGATGTGCCCAAGATGTTGTAGGGTTTAACGAAGCTAATGACAATAAAGCAACAAGAAATTTTTTATGTAATATCATTTTACGCCTAAGTATATCCATTAGTAACTACTCGCATATTAAGGTAAATAACTGAACAAAACAACACCTAACATATCAGATACTACGCTAGAATCATGGACTCTATCATCAGGAGTTAACATCAATCACAAAAACCATTCATGCAACTAATTTACGTTTGCAAAACTACATCAATTACATCTATTATTTAAAGTACATCTAACATATCAGATAAACGAATCGATAGCTTACCTGTGAATAAATATTGATACATACATTTTTGGAGTAACTTAATGCACATCCACTTAGACTTAATTGGCGGTATTGCTGGTGATATGTTTACCGCATCAATGTTGGATGCAATACCTGAATTAGAGATCCCACTATTTGGTGTTCTTAATAAATTAATCCACCAAAACCATATTCACTTACAGCTTACTTCAGCCATGGATAAAGGCATAAGTGGACAACGGTTCTTAGTCGATATAAGTCAACTTCACGACCACACAGACCATGACCATAAACACCACCATCGAAGCTGGCGCTCTATTCGTACTTTATTAGTAGAGCAACTGGAAGATGAACACGTACGCAATCACGCACTAGGTATTTTTGAACTATTAGCCACTGCAGAATCAACGATACACAACAAGTCAGTTGAGGATGTACATTTTCATGAAGTGGGGGCTTGGGATTGCATAGTCGACATTGTGTCGGCAGCATGGCTCATTCACCATTCAAATGTAGAATCCTGGTCATGCTCACCGATACCTTGGGGTGGTGGTACTGTAAAATGTGCTCATGGTGTCATTCCTGTTCCTGCACCAGCGACACTCTTATTACTCAAGAAGTTTTCGTTCATCGATGATGGCATCAAAGGGGAAAGAGTAACCCCGACTGGAGCTGCCATACTCGCTTGGTTAAATCCAGAGCCCCAATTGTCTAAAGGAATGGTGACCGCAATAGGGTATGGCTTTGGCACACGTGAACTACCGGATAGAGCAAACTTACTTCGCACTACCTTGTTAGTAAGCGAACCATGCTCTATCAGCAAGAGTGACTCAGTAACTACCATCCAATGTGATATCGATGATATGACCGGAGAGCAACTGGCTATAGCACGAGAAAAAATCAGAGCACAAGAAGGCGTATTAGAGATAACTGAATCAATCGCTATCGGCAAAAAAAATCGTCACATCCATACATTAACGATATTAACTAATAATCAGAATACTTCAGTCGTCATCAATTATGTGTTTAACCACACATCAACCATCGGTATACGATATTGGCAATGCCAAAGAAAAATACTGGCTCGCCAACATAGTAAAGTTGCAGTTGCGGATAGTGAGTATGATATCAAAACTGTGACCCGGCCAGATGGCAGTATTACTAGTAAAATTGAATCTAACCATCTAAACGATCCAACACTAAATTACCATTCTATTAAAACACTTAGTCGCATTGTAGAGAAATAAGTGGCGGGGTAAATATGACAAAAACAGACTCAAAATTAGACAAGCTTCAAGTCTATCTAAAACACTTAAAAAAGGTAACTGTCGCAGTGAGCGGTGGTGTTGACAGTATGACCTTAGCTTATGTTGCACATCAAACCTTAGGGTCTAAAGCAAAGATTATACATTCTATTTCGGCTGCTGTACCAACCTGTGACACGGCCAGAATTCAAGAATTTGCCGATACGTATAATTGGAATATTCAATTTGTAGATAGTGGAGAAATAAACCATCCTGAATACAAAACGAACCCTGTAAATCGTTGTTATTTTTGTAAAACTTGTTTGTACACTAAACTTTCCTCCTTCAACCATGGTACTGTCGTTTCTGGGACCAACCTCGATGATCTTGATGACTATCGCCCTGGTCTTATTGCAGCAAGAGAGCACAATGTACTACATCCATATGTTGAAGTAGGCATCAATAAGCAAACCATAAGGGAAATGGCCCAACGGTTAGGCTTACCACAGTTATCAGTATTGCCAGCATCTCCCTGCCTAGCTAGCCGAATTGAAACAGGAATCAGCGTTAATGAAGAAAGCCTCAATCTTATACAAGATATTGAAACAAGATTGAATGAGCTTTTACACTGCGATTCGCTTCGATGTCGAGTTCAATCAGGTAAAATAACTATAGAGATAAACCGTACGCAACTTAGTAGTTTATCTTCAAAGGAGATCACAATCTTAAAGATTGAAGTGGAAAAAATCACACAACAACACCAATTAAATATCCCAATCACATTTACGCCTTACAAACGAGGCAGTGCCTTTATTGGAGCTAAGTAGTGCCAGATATTATTTTAGATTTCGACAGAGCCATTCGATGTGGTGTAGAGGAAGCGATTTTCTGCGAAAGTAAATCACCACGACAAATAGAGCACATAATATCACTGGCTTTAAACGAGGATAAAAATTTACTATTTACACGATTATACCCTGAAAAATTCCTTAATATTGAGTCGACATTTAGGTCAAAAATAGACTATTGCGAAGTTTCTAATACCGCTATCTTAGGTCTGGATAAAATGGAATCTATACCCCTAAAATGTCCAAGCCAAATCGCTATCATTTCAGGTGGGGCATCAGACACTTCAGTCTGCCATGAGATACGAAGAACGTTAACTTACCATGGAATAGGCGCTGTTCTTTATGAAGATGTCGGCGTATCCGCAATGTGGCGACTAAACGACATTCTTGAAGAGTTATCCAGTATGAAGATTATTGTGGCAGTAGCCGGCATGGAAGCAGCACTACCAACGGTACTCGCAGGTCTCGTACCAACGCCAATCATTGCAGTACCAACATCTGTTGGCTATGGTGTCTCTGCTGGTGGCCAACTCGCACTTAATTCCTGCTTAGGTAGTTGCGCTGCGGGAGTACTTACTGTCAATATAGACAATGGCTTTGGAGCCGCTTGTGCTGCCATCAAGATATGCAAAAGTTTTTCCATATAATCGTTTTCTACGTATCGATTACAACAGTTTTTCCAAATCAGAGATACCCTACAACCTTTACGGTTGTAGGTAACCTAAGAACTATCTATACCATGTAAGAAGTACATTATTTTCATCAAAGGAAAATGGCATTAATTCGGACACAACCTCTGCATTCTCAATCTCTTCTATACTTTCTAACAAAGCCTGCGACACCATAATATTATCGAGTTCCAGAGTGTTTTTGACCCATACAATCTTAGCTTCACTGATATCATGAATTGGGGCCGTTTTCAAAGCGAACACAATTGCTTCAAAATCATTACTCATCACCATCGGTATTTTGGCCGTTGCTAATGTCCCAGCAGTTGCAGCATTGGTATACATCGCAGAAAAATCGAGTTTCTGTATTAACCCTCTAGTCGTAATATCAGCCATACCAATTCCTACACCATTACCATGAGTAGCTTCAGTAAGAGATAACACAACTGTATTACTGATATTAGGCCCAAAAAAGCCTGTCACACCAGAACCGGGGCGACCTGTAACATTAGGGTCCATCCCCTCACCGCTTATATTTTTCCCAATTTCTTGAATAATCAACACATCAATTTCTGGAATCAATATATGTGCAATATTTTCTTTCGCAGTTGCAAGATAAGTTGGCTCTAATTCTAGTATTTCATGTTGCAGTGCTATCTCAATATCCATAAGTTCATCGTAAGCATTTTCAACTAAGCCAATAGCAAACGGTACGGTGATTTTATCAAGAAGGCGCTTCCCTGCCTCTGGGATCACTGTGTGAAAATTATGAAAACCATAACGATGTAATGTTGATGCACCGACATGATTACCTAATCCTATACTGAGCATTTTTAGAATACCACTTTCAATATGACCTTTAAAATCAGCGTGAGGCTTAATTTTATTGCACAAAATGATACCATCTGCTTCGGTTGCTATTTTATCTAAATACAACGGCACACCATCGGGCATCTCTGCAACCTTTACGACTTCCATCGACGAGCAAATCGGCACACCCATACTCTTCTCAGTGATACCATATGCTGCCAATATGCTCACTTGCCCTTGAGCATTAGCCGAACCATGACTCCCCATAGAAGGCACCACAAATGGTTTCGCACCACAGCTTAGTAAAAATAGTATTGTTTGCTGCAATACAGGTATTAAACCTGAAATCCCTCGGCTTCCTACCGTTATGGCAAGACGTTTTCCTTGTAGGCTTTGAGTCTCAGGAATTTTGGCTAGCTCTTCTTTAATTCTATGATTTATGTCTTCAATTTTTCTGCGTTTAAAGCTTTGTTTCACCTTAACCATTTTGGGTAAGTCACATATGAAACCGCCATCGAGAGTAAACTCTATATTCTTGTCAAACATTACACGCCTCAATATTCAACTTTTCGTGAATTATTCAGTTGAAAAAAAAGAGAGGGAAAACCCTCTCTCATTTATTGTAACTTAGAGAACCCTACCCGTTGTTTGAATTCTCTTTAATCGCTTCCATCCAAGCATTATAAACATCAGCGCCTAATTTGTTCTTATACTCTTCACGAACTGGCTCCGTTGCGTCAATAAACAGCTGTAATTGCGCTTCATCCAAAACGTTCACTTTTGTACCTTGTTTCTTAAATGACTCAATTTGATCACCTTCTTCTGCTAAAACAAGCTCTTGTTGATATTGCTCTGTAGAGCGCATTGCTTCGTTAAGTAATTTTTGGTCATCTTTTGATAATGAGTTCCAAAATTCTAAATTCATAACAGGAATGTAAAAAGTAATTACGTGGCTGGTAAGACTAACGAAATCCTGTACTTCATAGAATCGCTGAGCGTAGATATGCGCGATTGGATTTTCTTGTCCATCAATAACACCCTGTTGTAGACCTGAGTATACTTCCCCAAAGTTCATGGGCGTTGCTGTCGCGTTTAGAGAGTTAAAAGTCTTAACGTGCGCAGGCACCTTCATAGTGCGGATTTTCAAGCCCTTTAAGTCTTCAGGAGATTCAATAGGACGACTACTATTAGTTACGTGACGAACTCCATTTTCTAACCATCCTAAACCTTGCAAATTCATATTATTTAGCTTAGACAGCATTTTATCACCAGCAGCGCCATTGACTGTGTCTAATGCCACTTTTTTGCTTGGATAAATAAACGGAAGTTCAACTACATCAAATGATGGGTCCCAAGAAGAGTAAAAAGAGGATGGAGAAACCGCCATCTGTAACAATCCTGACTGTACACTTTCGATCATTTCACGATCAGGGCCCATCTGAGAACTAGGAAAAATCTGAACTTCAAATTTACCTTCGGACTTCGTTTCTACATTTTCTTTAAATTGCTCTAGGGCACGATGCAAATGATAATTCTCGTTAGCACCATGACCAATTCTGATCGTAGTCGCCGACATCACTGATGTAGATAGAGCAAGCATTGAAACCGTTGTTGCGATAAGTAATTTTTTCATTTTTACCTCATAGGTTTGTACAGAAAATTCTAGTTTCTAGTTTTAATTTTTGATAATACCAATATATCGTGCATTAGCTTATTCAAACTGACATCTGATATATCAGATGTCTATTGTTTATTAAATATGGTTGTTGTGCTGTGAGAAAAGTCACGAAAAAAGATCTTAATTGAATATTTACTTCATAAAAAAACCATAAATATATAAAAAAGCACCATATACATGGTGGCTATTTATATATATTTAGGCAGTTAAATTAGACAAACCGGGTCAAGAAAAGAGATATCTCTGGAATAAACGTAATTATTAACAGTAATATCAACATCGCACCTATAAATGGAATTAAAGCTTTAGATATTTTCTCTATACTTACGTTTGAAACCTGACTCGCTACAAAAATATTAACTCCTAAAGGAGGTGTACAGAAGCCGATAGCAAGGTTTACTGTCAAAATAACACCAAATACAATAGGATCTACGCCAATAGCAACAACTACAGGTAATAAAATTGGAGTTAGAATGATGATCGCTGAAATAGTTTCCATAAACATACCAATAAGTAATAACATTATTGTTATTAACAACATTATTACTATTGGATTATCCGACATACTAACTAATGAATTAGCAACAGCCGCTGGGATTTGCTCAAATGTAATCAACCGACCAAATGCCGCGGCAAAAACGACTAAAACTAATATAGTTGCTGAAGTTAATGTTGAACGTGCAAATATTTTAGGCAAATCCTTAAATGAAATTTCTTTATATATGAACAGACCACAAATAATTGCATAGACAACAGCGACAGCGCCTGCTTCAGTCGGAGTAAATATACCTCCATAAATACCACCTAGAATAATTCCAGGAACAATAAGTGCCCAAATAGCACGTTTGAACTCTAAGCCAACACTTTTCCAGGAGAATGGAGTAAGCTCAATATCCATAATCAATTCATTTCGTACAACAAACCGACTAACCACCATAAACATCAATCCAAAAAGTACACCAGGAATAACTCCCGCAATGAATAGCTTTCCGATAGATACTTCTGCTGATACCCCGTAAATAATAAAAGGTATACTCGGCGGTATCATTACACCGATCATGCCCGCTGAGGCAGTTAAAGCAGATGAGAAGTCCTTTTTATAACCTTGCTGCGACATTGAAGGAATAATATTAGATCCGATTGCTGCAACCGTTGCAGGAGCAGAGCCAGAAATTGCGGAGAAAAACATAGAGGCTATCACGTTCACATAACACAACGAGGCTCGAATATGACCAACTAATGAAGAAGCAAAACCGATAATTCGTCGTGACAAACCACCTTGCTGCATCAAGTCTCCAGCAAGAATAAATAGCGGTACTGCTATCAGAGGGAATGAGTCAGCTCCGGTTACTATCGAGCGAGCCATCAAGCTAATGGGAGGAGCACCATCGACAACACTCATTACAAAAAGTGAACTCATACCTAGGCTCATAGCAATTGGCATCCCAAGAATTAGAAATATCCCTAGCGCTACAAATAAAATAATTCCTGACATTTTAAACCTCCACTGCACACGAATCGTGTGCTTTCTTTACTGTATAATGTTGGATAATACGAAAAACCGAAAGTAACGATCCCACGGGAGCTGAAGCATACATAAATGCAATAGGAATATTTAGAACTACTGATTTTTGAGACAAGACGTATGGTAAGGTAATTAATTTGTAGGATTGGTACACCATTACAAGCAAGAAGCAAACAATAACTATATCAATGACAACTTCAAGGTAACGCTTCACTTTACTAGGGAGCATATCTTGAAAAAATGTTACCTTCACATGCTTTCGTTCTTTAAATGCATAAGAAATACCAATCCAAATAAACCAGATGAAGGTCCATAAAGTAAGTTCTTCAGACCATGATAATGCGTTCTGAAACACATACCGCATCACTACCTGCATTGTAATTAACAAGACTATGCTTGCTAACAACGTCCCTCCTAACGCTGCTTCCAAATTTTCATTTAACCATTTCATCATTACTTCCCTATCATTTTCAGTCACAACTAATATGTTAGATATCATAGACCCATTTTTTAGCTTCAAAAAGTAATAATCGCTCAACTTTACTACTCATAGGCGTTTATTTGGACTAGATCACATATAAACACCGAAACCATTTTTAATTTCAAAATACACTGATATGTTAGATATCAGAATGTAAATATGACAATATGAGGTTATTATTATGATTAATGAGGCAAAATTTAAGGTCTATGTATCTGACTTTGATTACCCTGATTTAGATATCGAAAAAAGCGTTTTAGAACCTATTGGTGCTGAAGTAATAGGCCTCACCTGTAAGACAGGAATTGGGCTAGCAGAGCTCGCCAAAGATGCTGATGCTATTTTACAACAGTACGCTAAGATCCCACGTGCCACCATTGAGCAACTCGATAATTGTAAGGTCATATGTCGTTACGGTATTGGTGTTGACATCTTAGATGTTGAAGCTTGTTACGACCATGGAATTAAGGTGTCAAACGTACCTGACTACTGCATTGATGAAGTAGCAGATCATTCAATTTCACTTGGTTTGACATTATTTAGAAGAATACCTGCATATAACAAATCTACCCACGAGGGTAACTGGCATTGGGATATCGATGGCTCAGTTCCAAAGCGCTTTCGTTCATCCATATGGGGACTAATTGGTTTTGGTCGTATTGCGCAAAATATAGCGAAAAAAATAACGGCTCTGGGCTTTAAGGTCGTCGCTTACGATCCTTATGTATCTGGTTCATATATGAATACATTCGGTGTCGACAAAGTTAACTTGGATACCCTCTTCGCCACATCCGACGTCGTCAACGTAATGTGCCCACATACACCAGAAACAGACCGTTTAATAAATGAAGACCGTTTACGTCAGATGAAATCAAACGCAGTACTTGTAAACGGTGCTCGCGGAAAAGTTGTCGACAACACAGCATTATACAAAGCATTGGTTGAAGGTTGGATCGCTTCTGCCGGACTTGATGATCCAGAAGAAGAACCCGCAAAACTAGATAACTGGAATCCAAAAGATAACCCAATTTTTGGATTAGACAACTGCATAGTCACTCCACACGTTGCTTACGTTTCTCAAGAAGCTTTCCAAGAGTGCCGTCGTATTGCGGCTGAGAACGCAAAAGCCGTTTTATTAGGCGGTGAGCCTCTTGATCCGGTTGCACGTGTTAAAACGCCAATGTCGGGAAAATAATGATGAGACAAGAAACTATTTCTGCAATTGTAGAACATAAGGTGTTCGCTATTGTTCGCGGTATTTCTCCGAACAATATTCGCCCAACTATGGATGCCCTTTATAAAGGTGGCATTCGCCTAGTCGAAGTAACATTTGATAGAAAAAACGGTGATGAAAACACATTGGCAGCGCTTGATATTCTTGCCAGTGAATTCAGCGACAAGTTGATTTTTGGTGCAGGGACAGTCACTACCGTCGAACAGGTGAAGGCTGTAAAAGCGCTAGGTGGCCAATTCATAGTTTCACCAGACTTCAATACTGAGGTAATTCAGGCGACACGTCGACTTGAAATGGTCTCTCTACCTGGAGTTATGACCCCGACAGAAGCGGTTAAAGCCGATGCTGCTGGTGCCGATTTTATAAAACTATTCCCGGGGGGGTTGTTAGGTCCTAGTTATCTTGGAGCACTTAGCGGTCCATTGTCTGACCTGAAGTTTATCGCTGTCGGTGGTGTAGATTCAGAAAACTTAGCAGAATTCGCCAAAGCTGGTGCCATAGGGTTTGGCATAGGCTCTAACTTAGTAAACAACACTCTTGTCGAGAATAAAGAGTTCGACAAAATTTACCAAAATGCTTGTCTCTTTAAGCAAGCTATTGAATCAATTAGGAAGTAAACATGGAATATGCAAAAAAAATCATCAACCCTCGTCCAATAATTAATGAAGAGCTGTACGCAAAATGCGCAGAGATGAAAGATACACTGAGTGTAAGTGCTGTATTTAGTGATGCATTTAAGCGTGACGGTGTAATGGACCATGAAATAAAATTTTGTTCATGCAACAAACCATTTATTGGTTCAGCATTAACCGTAAAGCTTAAACCTGGTGATATCGTTGATTGCCTACCTATCTTCGATATAGCTAAAGCAGGCGACGTAATTGTTATTGATGCAAATGGAACACCAAACACTTCAATTTGGGGTGGTTTGATGTCAGGACTGGCTCGCGCTGCAGGTGTAGTAGGAGCCGTAGTTGACGGGTCGGTTCGAGATACAGATGAAAGTAAGGTTCTAGACTTTCCAGTCGCTTCTCGTTCCGTTTCACCTAGAGCAGCACATTCTGCAGAGACAGGTCGTACTGAACCGATTGAGATTAACGTTCCTATAGTGTGTGGTGGGCAAATAGTAAATCCAGGAGACTTAGTTGTTGCCGATGAACTTGGTGTTACTGTTGTTGCATCTCAACACGTTGAAGAAGTTTATCCAGCAGCAAAACAACTGGCTGAAAATGAGAAAGCCACTCGTGAAGAGATCCTAAATGGTGCAACAGTAGAGCAACTGTTAGCTAAATTTGGTCGCATCTAATTGTGACGGCCCATCAAATGATGGGCCTATTTTAAGGGATATTTAGATGATCATTACTATAGATACTGGCACAACTAACACGCGAGTTGCGTTATTTAGCAACAAGCAACGTGTCGGACAAGTTAAAGCGAACGTCGGTGTTAGAAACACCAGTATAGATGGCAATAACCTACAATTGATTCAAGCTGTCGGCAATGCGATCAATAAATTAAAAACTGAACATGCTCTAAGAGATTCCGACATTGAACTCATCTTAGCGGCCGGAATGATCACTTCAAACCTAGGTCTATTCGAAGTGCCACACCTCGTCGCCCCTGTATCACTCGAAGACTTTGCTGCTAACCTGCGGTCTGTGGTTATCCCTGAAATTTCATCACTACCAATTCATTTTATTCCTGGTGTAAAGAACCTAAACACGGATAAGCTAAAATCAGTTGTAGGTTTGGATGTTATGCGTGGTGAAGAAGTTGAAGCCTTAGCTATTGCATCTTTATTCAACATTAAGCAAGATTCTATTATTGCTTTACCGGGTTCTCATTCAAAGTTTGTATCTATCGATTCACAACAAGCAATTCGAGGATGTTGTACGACTTTAGCCGGGGAGCTGAACTCGATAATAACTCATAATACAATTCTTACAGGCTCGCTTGAAAATCGCTTTTCCGACAAATTATGCTCCGTGTCATTAATTGAAGGTTACAAAGCTGCTGAGGAGTATGGACTAGGACACGCGCTGTTCTTAATTCGTTTAAAAGAACAATTCGAAGGAAAGAAGCATGAAGAGCTAGCTAGTTTCCTCGTAGGTATAATACTACACTCTGACATAAAGGCATTAAGCTCTGCTCCACAGTTGCACTTTAGTTCAGATATTCCGATTTACATCGGGGGAAATGGTTTGCTTTGTGATGCAACCGCAGAGCTACTCAATTACCAATTCCCCAATAACCCCGTCTACAAGTGTAGCGAAATACAAGACTTGTCTGCGATTGGTTCAATTTATATAGCTCAAAAAGCAAATTTGATTTAGATACTTGTCCTCCTACCTCGGGTGAGCTTTCAACCCCCTTTCCGAAGGCTCCATTACTTTTAAGATAAAAAAGATGAAAGCTCTAACCTATTGTAAAAAAGAAGATTATTTCCAAGTCCGAGAACTTCCAATACCGACACCAAATCAAATTCAAGTGTTAGTTAAAGTTCATGCCTGTAGCTTAAATCCCATCGACACCAAAATTGTTCACTGGAATAAGATTGTTGATGACATGGAAGATGATTTCATTGTGGGGCTAGATGTCGTGGGCGAAATAATGTCAACACCTGAAAAAAAGACATCATGGAAAATTGGAGACAAAGTTCTTTTCCATGGCAATATGTTCGACAAACACGGAGGGTTAGCCGAATATTGCCTGCAAGATTTTCGGACACTTACAGCTCTACCCAACAACGTGCCGATTGAAGTAGCGGCTTCTACACCGTGCGCTGGTTGGACAGCTTGGCGTTCACTTGTAGATAAACTGCAAATACAAAAACATAACTCAATATTTATCGCTGGAGGTTCTGGTGGTGTTGGTAGCTTCGCAATTCAAATAGCAAAATACTTTGGTATTGAAACCATAATTACCTCTTGCTCCCAACGAAATATAGGTTATGCCAAAAAACTTGGTGCGACTCATGTTATCGATTACGAAAATCAGAATGTCATTAATCAAATACGGACCGTCACAAAAGGCAACGGTGTCAATGTGGCACTTGACTGTGTAGGAGGTGGTTCTGAGTTGTACTGCGCTAACGCCTTACAATTTGAAGGCCAAATGGTTGAGCTAGTGGAAACTGCAGATCTCAAATCATATCACCAAGCTAAAGCTAGAGGATTAACGGTACATCAAATCAGTTTTGGGGCTGGATACAAAAATGGGGATCAAGGAAGACAGTCAATACAAGATGCAGGTAACGCATTTAACAAACTGCTAAATGAAGGGCACATTCAAGCTCCACAAATACAAAAAATAACGTTAGAACAGGCTGCTGATGCTTTAAAAGAGATGAGAGGTCAACGCACGGTAGGAAAGGTAATAGTAATGCTGAACTCCTTAACGACTCTTTAATGTGAATAATTTGTTGAATCTACTAATTCACAAATATAAAGGTGAAGCTTGCTTGCTAATTGCCACTATTTTGGCCGCAGTCGGGTGGGTTTCATCAAAGATAGTTCTACTTGAAATGCCCGGTAGTATGTTCATTGGTGGTCGATTTATATTAGCAAGCGCATTATTATTACCTTTCTGTTACCAGAAAATACTCGATGCCTCACCAATAGATATAATCAAAACGCTCGCTGTAGGCTGTGTTTTTTCGACTTCTATACATATATGGGTTTACGCAGTTAGCATTACAAACCGATTGACAGAAGGAGCATTTATCATGGCTCTTGCAATGATCATTGCGCCCTTAACCAGTTGGTTGCTATTTAGAACCCGTCCTAATCAAGCCTTTTGGTATTCTTTACCTCTAGCCGGGTTAGGCATGGCGCTACTAACACTAACAAATGGCTGGGAAGTTGAGAAAAGTCAGTTAGGGTTCTTCTTTGCATCCTGCTTTCTCTCTATACATTTTGTTTTAAACAAACGACTTAGTTTATCATCCCCTATAAAGCCTTTGACGTCTATTTGCCTACAAATGTTCGTGGTTGGGTTAACTGGATTTTTTTTGTGTAGTGTTCAAAACTCTACCTTATCGAATCTTAGCTCAGAAACCCTAATTTGGTTCATCATTGCTAGCTTAATTGCTACTGCACTTAGGTATCTGATACAAACAGTTGGTCAATATTCGGTTAATATTGAGATCGCTGCATTAATCATGATACTTGAACCAATTTGGACATTGGTGCTAAGTATTACTATGTTAAAACAACACATTGAAATAGAAAAACTATTAGGATGCCTACTAATATTAGTATCTTTAATATTGTATATGCGGCTATCAAACCAAAAATTGTAATGGCAAATCTAATTTTTCCACCTAAATTAAAGTCCAAACATTCGAATAATTTAAACTAAGGTTAATGGGTTGCAGCATCAAACCGTCGCTCTACTAGTCTAAATAACTTTGGTGGACATATGTGTTGTGAAGTGGTAGTTCTCAGACGGACGGCAATTGATAACAAGTGCCGCTTATTATTTAAATCCAAAATGCGATTTGCCTAATCGTAAACTTAGTTTGCCATAGAACGGAACATACTATGACAATAACGCGCGGATGTCGTGCATTGATGACACGCGATATTCAACATCTATATCAGCATGGATTTGATGGGGGTCATATAGAACGACATTCATTCCAGCAGCTTGAGCCGCTTGGATCCCGACAGGGCTATCTTCAACGACTAGACAGTTCTTTGGTTTATAACCCATTTCTCTTGCCGTATGCAAAAATATATCAGGTTGAGGCTTCCAAACTTCAATATCATAACAACTAAATATATTGTTATTAAAAAACGTCTTCAGGCCAGTGATGCTGAGAGCCTGATCAATTTTTGCTCTAGGTGCAGAAGAGGCAACACATATCGGTAACTGAACATTCTCAAGCAATTCTTTAACCCCTTCGTTTGCCTTCAATGACTCCGCAAATAATGCTTTCACCTTTTCTCGATAATTTATCTCAAAATGTTCAGGCAACATAATTGAGTGTTGGTATTCTATTGTGGCAAGAATGTCATTAAATTTAACGCCACGGAACCTATCAACCAAATCTTGAGCGGCAATGACTATACCTAACTCCGCAAGTTTACATTCTAGGGCTTGATTGCACAAAAGCTCGCTATCAACAAGCGTACCGTCACAATCAAATATCACTAATTCAATCACAATTGATTCTCTTTATGTAAAGCATAAATGGCGTGATCCACAAGGCGACCACCAAGGTATTCCTGTTGAGTGATTATGCCTTCAAGGGTCATTCCCAATCGTTCACAGATTGCTCGGCTTGGTTTATTTCCGGTCGCGGCAGAAATCTGTATCTTCTGCATATCAAGTTCTACAAACGCTATTTCTATAAGGGTTGCACATACACGCGCCATGATCCCTTTACCTTGATAAGGTTTGGCAAGCCAATAACCTATCTCTACTTTTTTCAGATGATGGGCAATGGAGTTAAAGCTCGCATTTCCGACCAATTCATTCTGATAAAAAATACCACAAACCATGGATTTGCCATCAGCATAATCATGCAAAGAACGCTGAACAAATTCTTCGAAATCGAGCTTACTTTTACAATGAGGGGGCCAAGCAAGCCATTCTTCAAGATATTCAAAATTATCTTTGGCCAATTCGGCGTATCGCGGGGCAAATGATTTGTGTACTAACGCAAGCTTTACTTCACTGTCAATTTCTCTATAAAACACCGAAACTCTCTCCACTATTCATCGATCAGTCTTTTGGTCATATTGTATCCGGTTACGTTGAATGCCAACTTTTGATACAGTTTTTGGGCTCGCTCATTATTCGTCGCCACTCTTAGATTAAGAAACTCAATACCATTTTCAATTAAGCGCGTCTCTAATTCCGACAATACCTGTGTTCCGATACCGCAACCTCGGAAATCTTTGAACACATAAAAATCATAAATAAAGGCGGCTTTATCTGCCGGCATCATTTTGTACCACAGATACCCTACTAATTGGGCTGCCGACTCAACACCAAACTCAATACAGTACATTTCATGATCGCTGGCTTCCACACCATCAGGAAAACATTCTTTAAGTTTATGATCCGCAACATCTGATGCTTTACTCAACGTGTAGCCATAATTCTCCGCCAAGTCTCTCCCATACGCCAGCATTGAGTACTGTCGATAGGCCAAAAACTCATCATCTCGCATTTTTCTGAGTTTTATCATGATGCACCTTCTTAATTCACAATCGTTAGATATTATTAAGACAATAGCTCGAATGGATTTAAACTCAAGTCAAACTATGATAATCGGAAGTAAAATCGACAATTAGAGCTTGGTTAGCCTAGCAATACCTGAGACAATCCCAAATACAATTTAAAATACAGGTTTTCTATGAAACTTTTAGTGCGCAACCTTGCTCGCAATACCACAGAACAAGAAATTCGTGTCCTATTCTCTGCGTTTGGTACCGTTAAACAGTGTGACTTAGTG
Organism: Vibrio sp. VB16; assembly: GCF_015594925.2. NCBI lineage: Bacteria > Pseudomonadati > Pseudomonadota > Gammaproteobacteria > Vibrionales > Vibrionaceae > Vibrio > Vibrio sp. VB16. The sequence continues at coordinate 1,161,544 of NZ_CP087591.1, read as the reverse complement.
TTAGATCAAGAGACAGGGCTGTCAAAAGGATTTGCATTTGTTGAAATGCCAGAAAAAAGCGAAGGGATAGCAGCAATTGCCGGCCTAAATCAGACCGAAGTGGCGAATAACAAAATAAGAGTAAAGTCAGCCAATCAGTAAATTCTGAACCGTTGATGGTTAGCTGCCGAATAGGTAAATGACCGAATTTTACATACTACCGCTAGCAACTTTTACATACACCATGGCAAATAGCCCGGCAAAGACAACAATTGTTACGAGTAATTTGAGCCAGAGAAATTTCATACCACATGCCTTCTTATTGTAAAAATGAATTAGTTGTATAACGTTAACACTCAGCGTGCAAATAAAAGCCCCATTGATCTATTATCAATAGGGCTTTTATTTTAGCATTTTTGCTCACGTGCAGTTCGAGATGGTTATAACATACCCAACAATTTTTCTGCCGCTGACTCTGAACTCGCAGGGTTTTGACCCGTTACGATAAGTCCGTCTTGTACTACAAACGAAGCCCAGTCACTTACTTTTTGATATTCTGCACCACGTTTTTTTAGCTCATCTTCCAGTAAAAATGGAACGACGTCTGTTAGCTGAACGGCTTCTTCTTCTGTGTTACTAAATCCCGTAACCGCTTTTGCTTTCACTACATACTCGCCTTCAGAGTCCTTTGCATTAAGTAGAACCGCTGTTGCGTGGCAAACCGCAGCTACAGGCTTATTGTTTGCTAAGAAGGATTCAACTAACTTTACAGAGTTGGTGTCGTCAACCAAATCCCATAACGGACCGTGACCGCCTGGATAGAATATCGCATCGAAATCCGATTCATTCATATCTTCAAGTTTCAGTGTATTCGCGAGGCGCTGTTGTCCCGATTGATCTTCGTCGAAACGTTTCGTTGCCGCCGTCTGAAAATCCTCTAACTCACTACTAGGGTCAATCGGTGGTTGTCCGCCTGCTGGTGACGCCAAAGTAATCTCAATTCCTGCGTCTAAAAACGCGTAGTAAGGTGAAGCAAACTCTTCAACCCAGAAACCCGTTTTTTTGCCTGTATTGCCGAGATCTGCGTGTGAAGTAAGTACCATCAGTATTTTTTTTGCTGTTGTGTTTGTCATGATTACTTTCTCTTATTTTATTTGTTGGATGACCCTATTGGATATAGCACCACTATATATCCGCTATGATATTTAGACAATGAGGCGTTTATGCACTACATTAGTTCAATTATTAGTATAATAGGTTAATACCAATATGAACATATCGATTGAACAGCTTAAAAGCATGGTCGTGTTTACCCATATTGTAGAACAAGGTAGCTTTAGTGCCGCCGCAAAAAAAGTTGAGCTGTCTAGAACGGTGGTGAGTTACCACATGAAAAAATTAGAAGACAATTTGGGCGTAAAACTTCTCAACCGCTCCACGCGAAGTATATCGCTTACTGAGGCAGGGAAAGCGTATTACGAAAGCTGTAGGGTCATCACTGAGCAAGCGCAGTTTGCACAACAGAAGATGGATAATTTTAAGAACGAACCACAAGGGCTTATTAAGATTACCTGCCCGGTTAACGTGGGTTTACAATTAATCGTCCCTGCACTCAACGAATTTAAAGAACAATTTCCAAAGATAGACTTAGATGTCATGTTATCCGACGATGTCATTAATATTATTCAAGAAGGCATCGATCTTGCGATTCGAGGCGCGCCTCTACCGGATTCAGGATTACAAGCCATTAAATTATCAACACTCCCTACTTGTTTATGTGCCTCTCCAGACTACTTTAATAGATTTGGCCGCCCAAAAAGCCCAACCGAACTTGATGGCCATACATGGGTTGTCTATAAGCAAACATCGACCACCTTGGAGATAACGAAGGGCTCTCGTTCATTTCGAGTCAAAGTAGCCGGAAGTATTTCTACCAACAATGCAGCGGCAAGAACGGCATTTGTAGAAGGTGGGCATGGGCTGGGGCGAATTCCACTCTATGATGTCACACCAAGGCTCAAGTTAGGGAAATTAGAAACTATATTAGACGATTACAGCCTTGCACCGATCAATGTATACGGGGTCTTTCCTCCTGGCGCTTCGGAATCCAAAAAGCTTCGAGTGCTACTCGATTTTCTCAAATCTTATTTTGCCAACAGGGACGCAAGAGAGAGGCGCAGCCTATCTTAAAGCCGCATGTGATTTTTGGACGATGTTAGTCAAGAAAAAACCGGACGAAGAACCAACAAAAATCGTTCACTAATCAAGCATCGCACAGCCCAACACAGCACTATTCACAATCTAACTAAAAAGCAGTACTCAATTCTTATTAAAAATGATTATACTTACATCACATCAGAAAGTTAGGTTTGCCCCCACAGTTATAATAGGTTTCGACTCGTAAATGCATAGTGAAATCAAGATTTCCGAACTAAAAATAGGTATGTACGTCGTTGAGATTACAGAGCAAAAAAGTAATTTTCGCTTAAGTAATGCGAGTTGGATTAGAAACCAATCTGCTCTTGAACAACTTCAAAAATCTGGCGTGATCAAGGTATTGGTTGATCCTGCAAAGCGAAAATACCCCAAGTCTACTAACCCTCTAAAATCCGTCCAAAATAAGAGTGCGTTTGAACATTTAGAAAAAACGCAAGAAATCCTAAATGAATCAAAAGAAGTACAGCGGAAGGTTTTTGAAAACATCCAAAATGGGCTGCAAATTGATATAGACGAAGTAAAAAAAACGACTCGTAACTATATTAATACCTTGTTCGAAAACCCTAATGCTATCGGCTGCTTACAAAATATTAGAGACAAAGATCAATACCTATTGGAGCACTCTCTCGGTGTCGCCACCTTGACTGCCATGTTCGCCCGGTACTTAAAACTAGATGAAGAAGTTATTCAACATATGGCTATCGGCGCAATATTGCATGATATTGGTAAAGTTGATATTCCTGATCGAATCCTCTATAAACCCTCTCGCCTTACAACAGCAGAGTTTGATGTGATGAAATCCCACGTTACTGAGTCGATTAAAAGGCTTAAGCAGACTCCTGGTGTATCAAAACTCTCATTAAATACGGCCGCTCTCCACCATGAAAAATTAAATGGCAGTGGCTACCCAATGGGCTTAGGAGAGAGTGACATCCCTATTAACGGTCGAATCATCGCGATTTGTGACGTATTTGATGCACTAACCGCAACCCGTTGTTATAAACAGAGCTTCACCCATACCAAGGCATTTGAAATTATTCGAAGAATGGCTGCCGAGGGAGAATTAGACGAAATATTAGTAAAAAGATTTATCGACTGCGTTGGTTCTTATCCTGCCGGATCCGTTGTTGAGCTGAGCTCTGACAAGTTGGCCATTGTCGATAACAGAAACATTCAAGATACGACTAAGCCTCGCGTATACTCTTTTTATGACCTGACGACACGGCAATACTGTGATGTGAGTTATATCGATTTGGAAACCATAGAGAACGTTCAGATCGTGAAATGCATCAAAGCTGAACAATATGGGCTGAACATGGGTGATTCAGTCGACTATATCTCTAAAAATCGCACGAAATCAGTCTAAAGAATGTGCATTGCCTTCATTCAATTATCCAAAAAGGCACCTGTTGTGCTTGAAGGAAAGATCTCGCCTCTTTACCATGAAGCATCGCTATGGTGCTAATTAATCCAGCCTGAATACAATTGCTACCCGCAACAGTGACCTGCGCAGGTGCCTGTTCTACTGGCCAACCTGTTTTAGGACTGACTATATGGCTATATCGGACACCATTTTTAAGAAGATATCGGTTTGCATCACCACTTGTTGCAAGACCGCCCTGCACAAGGTTAATTGATTTTTGGCTGTCATTACCGATTGGCCGTTCAAAACCAATAAGCCAAGGTTTATTCGAAGATTTGGGCTGACTAATGGCTAGATCACCGCCGAAATTAACCAATACCGACGTATTCGTTGCCATCTCCCTCATTTGATTGGCGACTTTGTCAACGGCGTACTCTTTTCCAATGCCACCAAAATCCACCTCCATTCCTATAGGGATACAGACCTGATTTTCATCAAATTTGACCTTATCCCAACCTATAAATGGTAATAATTGCTCTATTTGTTCTTTAGATGGGATCTGACCACCTCCATCAAACGTCCACACCTTCCTCAATACACCCGACGTAATGTCGAACATCCCATCACTTATTTGAAAGCATGTGTCGGCAAACTGGAGCAATCGAAATGTTTCGTCATCTATCGCGACCGGTTCGCCATTACTACAGTTAATCTGAGAACAGAGATTATCTCTTTTATAGCGGCTGAATTTAGACTCAATGTCGTGTGTAATGTCTGCAGCACAGTTAAGTAATTGCTGTGCGAGTTTCTTCTCACACGGTTCGATCAGTATCTCGCAGAGACTTGCCATGGCAGGAAATACTCCCTGCCAGTGATCAACTTTCCAATTCAACGTTAATGGCTTATCAACCATACTTTTCCCTGATCTGACTAAAACGAATAATTAACTTGGGCGATGATGGCACTAATCTCCGGATACAGGTCATGTTGAGCCAGTTGCCCGGGTTCATCAAACCCTGCATTTTTTGGTTGTTGTACGTAATATTCTAGTCTAAATGCGAGTTCGTCACCATTGATTGGTAGGCCATATTTAAAGCCAATAGTATAGGTGTTCATCTCGCCTAATCGATAGTCCGCACTCATATATTCCGGCAATGCAGCAGAGCTCATGAGATACGGTGAATAAAAATCGGCAGCAGATTGAGTATAAAATCGAATGTGAGGTTCAAGATAGTGATTATTGCTAAACCTGTAATTGTAGCGCACATCGATTGTATGCGAGTCAATCTCCCAGTCATCGAGCATGTATCGATAACTTACATCTAATACCTGCCCACTGATATTCGCTTTCGTCTGCCAAAACAATACGTGTTTCGTGCGTGAATCCGGACGATTTTCATACAAGTTTTGTTGTGTGGTACCTGTATCATCCACCACACTAACCAGTTTAAACGGGTCGGTTAAGTAACCACTTACATTAGAATAATTATAGTTTAACGATGTTATTAACCATCGGTTTATAACCTGGCTAACACCAAAATTTAACTCCGTTGTCGTTTTGGTTTCGCTGCTATCTTGACGAGTATTATTAAACGCCGCGTTAAACTCGGCATCGGATGAATAGTCATTGCGATAGACCATCTCGGAACCACTGACAGGTATGCCACCTTCAGGTTCAAGTGTATCGAAATAACCACCGATCCCCATGGTAAGTGCCGTATTATTTTGATTCAGGGAGCGAGTAAAGCCAAGGTTTCCACCCAGAGATAGATAATCATACTCCTTGCTCAAATGTAACCCTGTAGACCAGTCCCACACGCGATTTATTGGAGAGCTCCAACCCAAATTAAGTTGAACACGAGTATCATGAAACGTGTCGTCTAGCGGGGTATCACCGGGGGCGACGACATAGGACCCATTTCCAGAAGGTCTTGTAAACGTTTGTGCTTCATTTTGCGCCACCGCACCAGTAGGAGATGCACCAGTTAATGCATCTACTGTCAGTTTTGAGCTAAATACCTGCCCATCGCCATTTGTTCTCGTCGCCCCAAACATCCCTTCCGACGCCATGACTCTGCCTGAATCTTCTCCGTAGTATAAGATTGCTGTGTCATAGTCCCAGACGGCGTCTGAACTGTTCTCATCCGCCTGTGCATTAGGGCTAACCAGCAATTGACTTGCAACGGCGAGCGCACTGCTAATTTTTCCTATTTTTGTTAATTGCATCCACAACCTCCTGCCGCACTACCACGGCCACCACTCGTCGCTTCTTTACTAAAATAAATATGGTCATCAAAGCTTTTATCTATTTCGTTTGCCTGTAGTTCCATTCTAGGATCGGCAAGAAGATCTTTTTCCCATGGCTGTACCCCTAACTGACTGCATGCCGCTATAAGGCTAATGCTTACCAGCATTAATAATATCTTGGCGTTTTTCATTCTTGCTCCTTAAGGCTGAATTAACACGCTTATTTGTTCCTTGAGCTCTTGCTTATCACTGGTTTTGAAACCGACATGCATGCCAACAATTTCACCGTTTTTAATTAGATAACTGCTTGGCATTGCCGGTACCTTATAGGCACTCGCTATCTCACCTTTAGGGTCATAAACAACAGTAAAATTTGCGGGGTTATCTTGTAAAAATTGTTCGGCTAATAACCGGTCACTGTCCACATTAACAGTGATGACCTTCAAACCTTTGTCACCGAATTCACTTTGCAATTCATTCATAAACGGAAAAGAATATCGACAAGGGCCACACCAACTTGCCCAAAAATCCAAGTAAACCCAGCTACTTTCAGATACAGCCTTTAGGCTGGTTTGTTGACTTTCAAGCTCAAAGTTAAAATCGGGAGCCGCATCATTGGCAGCGAATGAATGCGCGCTAAAAGCAATACACAATATAGAAACTAACCGATTGATTACTCTCATCATCCAAACCTCATTATTATAATTATCGTTATATCTCTTTGAGCATAGAACAGATCATGTGAAAAAAGTGTAAATAGATAATTCACCACCATAAATAGGAATGAAAATCATCTTCATTTCTATTTATATCAATACTTTACACTGATTTACACTAACTTACACAGAAATACATTCACAGTATTAATATTAAGGTACACACACAGATAAGGTATGAATCATGAACAGTAAATTAGCACTTTCAACTATTGCCATTTTAGGTTTGACTATTGCTGTTGGAGTGAACGCCGCTGGCAGAAGCAACAACATGGCAAGGGCTAATCAGATGCCAACCTTTATTCAAATGGATGCGAATCAAGATGGGAATGTCAGCCTAGACGAATTTAACCTCTTTAGAGCAAACCAAATTGCTCAAAAAACAGCAGAAGGTCGAGCATTAAGAAATATGTCTAATGCCCCTATGTTTGAAAATTTAGATACCAACGGAGACCAACTCATTGACCAAGATGAATATCAAAGAATGCCATGTAACAACAATCGACAAGGTTGGAAAGGAAAAGGGCAAGGTCGCTCTTCATAAAAACTAAAATCTCATATGAAAAATATGGGATTTTTTTTCTGATTATAATTAGAATATTATAACTTACTAATTATTAGGGAAGTAAAATGTCTCAGTTCAATTGGAAGCAAAGAGTTCTCATTATTCCACCTCTTATTCTGGGAGGGATTCTTTTATTTCTTGCTCCGGGAATGAAGGCAGAACCACCAGCGATAACACAATCAACAGGTAAAAAAGTTGTTCGGGTTTTAAAGATTGTTCCTAGAAAATTGCAGCCTGTCGCTGTCGGCTATGGGCATACCCAACCGGGTCTAGAGTGGGAAGCCCAATCAGAATTGGATGGCACTATTATATGGGAAGCGGGCATCCTTCAAGAAGGCAATATCGTTAGCAAAGGGACGCCATTATTAAAGGTTGACCCGTCAGTGTACGAACTTGAAGTTGCAAAACTGAATGCCGAAATCGAAGTGGCCAAGCTAAAAGACAAAACGATTTCAGCATCTTTAAAGATCGCTTCAGAAGAGTACAGAATTCAACAATCAGAATATGAACGCTCTATGCAACTGAGTAAAACAGGCCATATATCCAAAACAGAAAAAGACCGAGCGACACGAGAACTATTGAGTAATCAGCAGCAATTACAAACGCTGAAAAACAGCATCGTGATCAATCAGGCTGAGCAGCGAGTCATGCAAATGCAGCTCGCCCTTGCGGAACGAGATCTACAACAAACCACTATTTCCGCCCCTTTTGATCTTCGTATTACGGAAAAAGTGGCCGGCATTGCTGAATACGTCAATAAAGGGGAAGTTCTACTTCGTGCGGACGGCATAGACGCGGTAGAGGTCAGTGCGCAGTTCGCACTAGGAAAAATGCGTCCACTGCACCAAGCCGCCGATAAGAGTGACATGAGAGGTGATCTGCATCACGAGCTAGAAGCGCTCGTCGAACTAAAAGCGGGTAACCGTATAATCACTTGGAATGGGGCCGTAAACCGATCTGGCGGGCAGATTGACGCACAAACACAAAGCCAAAGTATAGTGGTACGTATCAACAACCCTTATGAACAGGCTCAACCCGGTAAAAAACCCCCTTTAATCAGAGACACATTTGTGAAAGTGACATTAAAGGCACCTGTGTTAAAAAATCAGATATTAATTCCCGCAAACGCTATCCATCAAGGACATGTTTATGTCGTTAACAGCGACGGAAACCTAGAGATCAAATCGGTCACTGTTGCTTTTATTCAAGACCAAGTCGCCGTAATTAAGGATGGGCTTTTGCCAAACGATAACGTTGTGGTGAGCAAGCTATCTCCGGCCGTCAAAGGCATGCCTTTGAAACCTCAATCAGACAAAAAAATGGTGGCATGGTTGAATGACATCACTGGTTTCTCTGTTGGAAAAACACGGAAAACGGAGGGTAAGTTATGATTGCCTTCTTTGCTCGGCATTCGACTGGCGCAAATGTGCTGATGATAACAATACTATTATTAGGCGCATTTGCATTGCCCAAATTACAGAAAGATACCTTTCCCGTCACACCAACCAAAGACATTGAAGTCCGAATTAATTATCCAGGCGCCTCGCCAATGGAGGTGCTAGAGCAAGTATGTTCACCATTAGAAGATTCTCTGGATAAGCTCAACGGGATCAAAGAACTCACTTGCGATGCGAGAGAAAACATCGCAATTGCCAACGCGGAAATTACAGCCGGTGAAGATATTGATGTCCTCACAGCAGATATCCAGCAACAGGTCAATGCTATCAGCAATTTTCCAGATCGAGTGGAGCAGATTACCGTAACCAAAAAGGATCGGACGGCGAACGTTGCCAGCGTGGCGATAACCGGTGACATGTCTGAACAAGATCTCTATTACTATGCACAAGAGGTGAAAAATCGACTCAAAGCCCACCCTTTAATCGCACAAGTTGTGGTCTCTGGTTTTTCTGAACAAGAGATAGAAGTACGCATCTCAGATTGGAAACTAAAACAGTATGGGTTAAGTATTTCTGACCTTTCTACCTTAGTTGAGCAACAAAATATCAGCAGCCCTGCAGGGGTATTTACCAATCAATTGGAATCGTTAAGTGTCCGCTTTAACCACCAAAGTAACCATGTTGAGGACTTCAAAAACTTAGTCATCAAAACCAGCGAAAAAGGCAGTCAAATTCGTCTCGGTGACATCGCTAAAATTGAACAAAAATTCGCACTAGACGAAGAGAAAATTCTATTTAACGGGCAACAAGCGGCCCTATTACAGGTATCAAAGACCTATTTTCAAGACACGTTAAAAGTAAAAGAAGCGCTAGATAAGCTGATAAAGCGCGAACAAAATATGGCCGCCGCTGGCATTGAATTTACGATCACTCAAGATGTCAGCGTAAACATTAACGAACGCCTTCGTATATTGACCAGTAACGGAATACAAGGGCTAGCACTTGCGTTTTTAATGTTGTGGGCATTTTTCAATATCCGCTTTAGTTTTTGGGTTGCAATGGGTTTACCTGTCTCGTTCCTTGGCTCTATCTTTGTTATGCATTTACTCGGCTATACCATCAATATGATGACCATGGTTGGTCTTATTGTTGCGATCGGATTATTGATGGATGATTCATTAATCATCGCCGAAAACATAGCAGCAAAACGCCAAGCCGGTATGTCATCATACGAGGCAGCAATCGTTGGCACTAAACAAGTATTCCCTGGGGTCATTGCCTCGTTTGCAACAACGTTAATGGTCATCGGCCCGCTCATGTTTTTAAGCGGCAAGCTTGGGGAAGTACTACGCTATATACCGATCATTCTTCTGATCACTTTACTGGTCAGCCTTATTGAAGCATTTTTGATTTTACCCTCTCATTTAGCCCATAGTCATATAGAGACCAAATCCAACCCGATCAGAGATCGATTCCTCTCGACCTTCGAACGGATAAGAGACAAAATATTTGTCCCTATCTCAGTCAAAGCCATGGACGCTCCCTACTTTACCTTAGGGTTAATGTTAATGGTTGTGCTCGTTTCAACAGCCACTTTTCCTGCTGGTTGGCTAAAATTCAAAGCGATGCCATCATTAGAAAGTGATACCTTACAGGCCAGAATTTTATTACCGCAAGGGAGCCTTTTGAATCAAACTGAAACGGTAGTAAGCAAAGTATCCGCGGCGCTAACTGACCTTAATCAAGAATATGCCGCCAAATTCCCAGATTCGCCTCCCTTAATTGAAAGTACAACTATCATGTACAACACCAACGTCGATGCCAATGAATCTGGCCCCCATTTAGCGACAATCAGCGCCGATTTACTCGCGGCGCAGTTCCGACAAGAAAGCATAAAATCGTTAATTCAAAGCTGGAAGAAGAAGGTTGGACCAACAGCAGACGTGGTATCACTCAAATTCACAGATAAAGAGCGCGGAATTGCTGGCAACGGTATTGATATTAGAGTGCAAGGTAGCTCTCTTGATGAGCTGAACAAAGCGAGCCGCTCTCTTATCAAGTGGCTGAAAGGTTTCGATGGTGTATTTAACCTTTCGAATGACCTACGTGATGGCCGAACCGAGATTCGTGTGAGTCTAAAAGATGAAGCGGGTGTCGTGGGTATCAATGCAGCGCAAGTTGCACAGACATTAAGAAGTGCAATAAAAGGTGGTACTAACCTTTCAGTATTCCAAAATGGCGAAACTCTAGATATTACCGTCAGGGTAGATGAATTCACCTATCAGGCAAGTTTGAGCGGTCTAAAAGATCTCGCGGTTACCGCTTCGAATGGACAATTGGTGCCTCTCTCTAGTGTGGCCGAATTTCAAGAGAAACAGTCCTATTCGAGAATCAACCGTATTAATTCGCTAAATACCGTTACTGTACAGGGCAACGTGAATACCAGAATCGCAAACTCCAGAGAAATTATGCAAAAATTCTATGGGGAGTTTGTACCGAATTCAAAGAAAAAATTCCCTGATGTCACTTTTTTTTCTCAAGGACAAGACAAAGAGAGCGCTGACACTGGTTCGTCACTATTGACCTTTTTTTCCCTAGGTGTGATTGGCATCTTTCTCATTCTGGCTTTTCTATTCCAGAGCTTCAGTCAACCCTTCGCCGTTCTGCTTGCAATACCGATGGGGTGGATCGGTGTTATTTGGGGGCATCTAGGTATGGGGCTAGATCTCACCATTCCGAGCTTAGTCGGATTCGCGACTCTTGCTGGTATCGTGGTTAATGACAATATTCTTTTGGTTAATTTTGTTAAAGAAAATATGGCGAAAGGCCAACATTTAAAAGAAGCGTGTAAAGAAGCCGTTCATGACCGATTCAGAGCGATTTTTATTACCTCATTAACGACATTTGCCGGTCTGTTGCCTTTACTTACAGAAAGTAGCACTCAGGCTCAGTTTTTAATCCCACTCATTGCGAGTATTGCGTTTGGGTTGATGACGGCAACATTACTCGCTTCCATTATCGTCCCCTGCGTACTATTAATATTGGACGACTTGAAGCTAACGTCTTTTGTCCCATTAGAAAAACAATCGGACACTAAGTCCCCAGTCTCGATTAACTAAACCATCATTCTAAACGGAAATAAGTTAAGAAATACGTTCGATAGCGATCTGGTGATTCGATTCAGTATCAATAGCGGCTCTTGGTCCTAAACCTGAGCCGTTACAGCACCCTGACAATAATAAAATGATAGTCACTAAGATTGACCATTTCATAATACTCTCCTGCTTATTTTAATTATCTATTCATAGAGTATAAATAAGCTAGGAGAGCAGAATGTGACCAAACTTATAAGTCCGTGATTTCACCTCCCTGTTAATCACAAACTTACTTCGTATTGTCAGAGCATATCGACTTGAGCCGTCAATATTTTTACAGCGTTAGCAGATAATTGACAAGCTGGTAGTACTCAGCAATTGTTTCTATGCCATCTGACTTAACGATGTACTTGTTGTTCACAACTACACCGGGGACACCTGATAAACCCGTCGCTTTAAACTGCTTATCAAAGCGTTTTTGCATTGAGTCTACTGCAAAACCGTTAAACGCAGAGTCAAACTTCTTAGCAGAAACACCGTTATCGGTAAAAACCTGACGAAGTTCGGCTTCATTGCTTGGGGCCTTCTTGAAGTCATGGATCTGTTTGAACATTGGCATCACAACCTGGTCTTCAACCTTCAACGCCACCATTGTTGCGTAAGCTTTTGCCATTGGAACAGCCATATTGTTGCCCATGAAAGACACGTGCACCTTCTGGAAAGATGCGCCATCAGGCAACTCATCCTTCAACCCTTCCATCACGGGTTCGAACCCGTAACAATGTGGACAATAGAAAGAAAAGAACTCTGTTACCGTTGGGGAGGAGGCCTTAGCGGTGTCCAAGACCGTATAGTGTTTTCCTTCAGAAAACTGTGCGGCATAAGCAGATAGGCTCATCAAGGTTGTTGCGACTAACAATATAATTTTTTTCATTTCAAACTCATTCTCTTAAAAATCCGATACGGATTTTATGCATTACTTTCTAATATCGTCACCAGTTTGGCAGACCCTAGGTCTTACCAAATACATGGTCTTTGATTCACGTTACAAAAAGAAAAAGTTAAGAGATTGGAGGCTTATAGAGGGATTGAACGAGGATATTCGTTTTGTTAGAGAGCTCTCTTTCAATAAGCGCCAAAGTATAAGAAGGGGTTAGAAGCAAACTCTGGCTCAGTGCAGACGGCGGATACAATGCATGGACAGCAGACATGCAACAGTGCGATGTCGAGTTAGCGTTGGTCTCTAGTACCAATGTACTATGCTCTACAGCATCAGCATAAACTATCTGTGTATTTGCAGCATCGATAGGGCATATGTCGTAATTACCAAATGACACAACCACAGACGCACTCGCATTAAAACTCATCATCAATAATGACATGAGCAAAAAGCAAGTAATCGTAATAGGTTGAGTACGAAGCAACATATAATCACTAATCGTTGAGAGTAGTTATCATCATACATAAAGGTATTCAGGTTAACAACGGTGAAATGGTTCACTATTGTAGGTGTCAATTCAAAATTGAGTTGAAAGGTGTAACCAATCAGCAGACAATCGAGGTTATACCATACTAAGAAAGTTTGTGGTCAAGGATAAACGTTTTACCCAACAAAACGGAATGGAAGGGACCGAATTGATTAGCACTAAATCTACGGGTAACCTATGCCCGATTCTGGAGACATCTCGATATATCATTCGAGCATTTGAGAGGACGGATCTAACTGTATTTGCACAATACAGAGCAGACAAGAATGTCGCTCGTTACCAGAGCTGGAACAATTACACCTACCAAGATGCTGTTAAGCTATTCGAAAGAATGGATTATTCCACCTTTGGAAGTTTGGGTCACTGGTACCAATTAGCCATAGAACAAAAATCCTCAAAGGTACTTGTTGGTGACCTTGCGGTTCATTTTATTGATCAAGAAAAAATGGAAGTTGGGTTCACTATCTCAGCAGAGAATCAAAGAGAAGGCGTTGCATTTGAAGCCCTGTCCGCTTTACTCGATTTTCTATTTTTCACACTCAATAAACAGAAAATCGTCGCCTTCGTTGATATGAAAAATGAGGCATCATACAAACTGTTAGAAAAAGCAGGCTTTAAACGTACCGCCAACCTAAAAGCCGATGATTCCCCGCAGGCGGGTTGGGGAGACGAGTATTTCTACATAAAACTTCATTCTATGCATAGCCATTCCATAAAGATCAACGACATCAAATAACCAGTAAGAGATGTATTTACCTCTTTCGTTGTCCTCCGTTCCCCCTTTTTTACTCTACATCCCATTAATGCAAACCCAGCTTTCGCATAGTGGAAGGGTATTCGTTAAAAAGTCTACCTCCCTCGATATAACCAAATGATAGCGAAGGTATATTTGTTATGCGCGTTATTACTACGTTATGTCTAGCGCTAACAAGACGCTCTTTATATTGGGATGTATTTTGTAGTTTCATTCCTTAACGTATTGAAAATAATTTATCAATAATTGATTAAGTGTTATCGCCACTAAAGATAATAATTATTTTTACCATATCCTACGGTCATAAATTAGGAGATATATATGTCAACTGAGACCCTACCGAATTCAAAACAAACACTGTTACAAAAATTTTCAGGCGTCTGTACTGCGATAATTCAACGGTACCTGCCAGACCCATTTCTTTTCGCGGCCATACTCACTTTTATTGTATTCTTATTGGTTATGCCTATTACAAATCAAAGTCCATTACAAGTTGTGGATGCGTTCGCTGGAGGGTTTTGGAAACTGCTCAAATTTGCGATGCAAATGGCTCTGGTCGTCGTAACGGGACAAGCCATGGCTTCTGCTCCTGTATTTAGGAGAGGATTGTCATATTTGGCCATGGCGGCAAAAACACCCGGCCATGCCATTCTTATGGTCACTATTGTGTCTGCCATTGCTTGTTGGATTAACTGGGGATTTGGTTTAGTTGTTGGTGCTATTTTCGCAAGAGAATTAGCCACAAGAGTGAAAGGGGTTGATTATCGCCTTCTTATTGCTTCCGCCTATACAGGTTTCCTATTCTGGCACGCCGGTTTATCCGGTTCCGTTCCGCTCGCATTGGCAAGTGGTAGCAATCTAGAAACAGTAACTGCAGGTGCGCTTACATCACCCATAGGTACAAGTGAAACGATTTTTTCCAGCATGAATATCATTATATTGTTGGTGATGTTGGCGGTTATCCCATTCTTAAATCGCGCTATGCACCCAACCGCTGAAAATGTCTTTACTATTCCGCCTAACTTATTGTTTGACGAAGAAGAAACTGAAAAATACGAACCGAAAACGCCCGCAGAAAAACTTGAGCACAGCCCTTGGATCAATCGAATTTTGGCTCTACTTGGTTTTACCTACATAGTGAGTTATTTTCTTGATAAAGGGTTTGCACTGAACCTCAACATTGTTAATTTTATCTTCTTATTTACGGCTATTTTGCTTCATGGTACGCCAAAACGATTGTTAAAAGCCGTCGCTGAAGGCACTAAAAATACCACCGGTATTTTACTACAGTTCCCTTTCTACGCAGGTATTATGGGCATGATGGTAGCAAAAGGGCCGGATGGTGTTTCACTTGCCGGCGCTATGTCTGACATGTTTGTGTCTATTTCAAATGAAACGACCTTTCCACTATTTACATTTTTAAGTGCAGGTATAGTCAACTTCTTCGTTCCTTCTGGAGGAGGTCAATGGGCTGTACAAGCGCCAATAATGATGCCTGCTGGCCTTGCATTAGGTGTCCCAGCGGCA
The DNA here is from genome assembly GCF_015594925.2 of Vibrio sp. VB16. Taxonomy (NCBI): domain Bacteria; kingdom Pseudomonadati; phylum Pseudomonadota; class Gammaproteobacteria; order Vibrionales; family Vibrionaceae; genus Vibrio; species Vibrio sp. VB16. The sequence continues at coordinate 1,146,197 of NZ_CP087591.1, read as the reverse complement.
AAAACAGCAATGGCCATCGCATGGGGAGACGCATGGACAAATATGATTCAACCGTTTTGGGCGTTACCGGCATTGAGTATTGCTGGCTTAAGTGCGAAGGATATTATGGGGTACTGTATTGTATCCCTATTGGCATCGGGAGTTATCATAGGTTTAGGGTTAATGATTCTATAATTTAATTATTAACGGGCTTTAAGAACCACAAATAATTCTATTTGTGGTTCTTTTTTTTTGGTATATCCAGTATCAACTCTCCCTTTCATAGCGTTCAGATAAATACTCTTTTAGCTCACATAAAGCCAAGCGTAATATCCAGACTGTAAATACTAAGTATAAAAGGCACATGGTTGTTAGTTATTACTATAAATCGAATATTTGGGGAGGTATGGAGTAATCATAATGTTTTCGTTTTACATCAACGGCAGTTTTATTGATTAGCTATCTATATTTATCTAACCTCACTAAGGTGTAACAAATACGATTACCAACCTAACCACTACATTCAATCTTTTTGGTTATACGGATGTAATTCATGCTCGATAGAATGGCTTTTTGTATCTATGTTATCCGTACAGGCTCTATCTTTGCAGCAGCCCGTAAAGTTAATGTTTTAGTTTCCGCAGGTAATCGATGGTGACAAAAAAAATGAGAAGAAATTTGAGGTAGTTTTGTATCGACGGGATAATCGTTTACTCAGCGCTTATCAAGCCACCAATGCCTTTACGACAACGTTGACAGGCAGCAAGATTTGGCGCTGATAGGCTTTAAGGCTGACACATCTGTTTTAGATTAGTAGAAATAGTAAGTTCCGCCTCTGTTGCTGCTTGCACTTGCTCAACACTATAACCAGCCGCGATTTCGGTCAGTTCCATTCCTTGTGGCGTAATAGTAATCACCCCCATTTCAGTCACAATCATATTTACTTGACCCGACGCTGTGAGGGGAAGCGTACAATTTTTGAGTAATTTTGCCTGTCCTTTTGCGGTATGCTCCATAGCAATAATTACCTTTTTAGCACCAACAACAAGGTCCATAGCTCCTCCCATACCCGGAACCATTTTTCCCGGTATGATCCAGTTAGCAAGGTTGCCTTTTTCATCTACTTGCAGTGCACCCAACACACTCACATCGACATGCCCACCACGAATAATGGCAAATGAATCTGCGCTATTAAAATAGCTTGCCCCCGTATCAGCCGTTATAGGCTGACCACCCGCGTTAACTAAATCAACATCGGTATCGCTTTCACCCGCCAATCCTGCAATACCTAATAAGCCATTTTCGGACTGCAGTAATACCTCGACATCGGAATCAACTTCATTGGCGACTAACGAAGGCATACCGATGCCCAGATTAATCACATCGCCATCGCTAAGTTCCTGAGCAATACGCCATGCAATAAGACGGCGCATCTGATGTTTATCCGCCTGCACTTTATTAGGAGAAACATTGCTTGATGGCATATTTTCACTATCGGTTTTCTGGGTCATCTTAGCGCCCTCCTTGATAGATATAATCAACAAATAAACCTGGTGTATGAACACACTCTGGTTCAATTTCACCTACTTTAACTACCTGTTCCGCCTCTACGATAACGAGATCGGCAGCCGTCGCCATTAGAGGGTTAAAATTTTGAGTCGTTTTCTTATAAAACACATTTCCACGTTCGTCCACCACAGAACCGCGTATAAAGGCGATATCGGCCCGAATCGGTTTTTCTAACAAAAATGGCTTTTCATCCACCATTATGATCTCTTTATTTTCCGCGACTAATGTCCCCAGTCCTGTCGGTGTTAATACCCCACCTAATCCAGCACCACCCGCGCGAATGCGTTCCGCTAGTGTTCCTTGAGGTACCAATTCAACCTCAAGTACGCCTTCGTTCATCTGTTTGCCTGTTTCAGGGTTGGTACCAATGTGCGATGCGGTTAATTTTTTAATTCGAGTGGCCGCTATCAGACGTCCGGAACCTTTGGTTGGTGTACCGGTATCGGTAGAAATTAATTTAATATCCTTAATCCCATTGTCTAGCAGAATATCGATTAACCCTTCTGGCGCGCCGTTTGCCATAAAACCACCGATCATTATCGTCATGCCGTCATGCAATCGATTGGCAATTGCCTCAGCTGATATCTCTTTTTTCATTTTCTCTACCTTATGATATCAATCACATTCGTTATGTGATTTAAATGAAACCACGTAATTATTTACATCGACGAATAATGACCGCCGTCCCCATTCCACCGCCAATACACAAAGAAGCCAAACCAAGGTCTTGTTGTTGTCGTTCCAGTTCATAGATAAGGCTCACCAGAATTCGGCTACCTGACGCGCCAAGTGGATGACCAAGTGCGATGGCGCCACCATTTCTATTGGTGCGCTCTAGAAGCCACTCTTGATCGACGTCATGCTGTGAAGCGAGCTGCTTTAAAACACCAAGTGATTGGGCGGCAAATGCTTCGTTGAGCTCTAGACAGGACATATCCTGTAGAGACAATGCGCTTTTCTCCAATGCTTTGGCTATCGCAGGTACTGGCCCCAGCCCCATAACCTCTGGCAATACACCGGCCTGTGCATAGCTAACCACTTCTGCAAGCGGAGTTAATTGATAGCGTTCAACCGCCGATTTAGATGCAAGTATGAGCGCTGCAGCACCGTCGTTAATACCCGAAGAATTACCGGCAGTCACCGTTCCTTCTTTAATAAACGCAGGGCGAAGTTTTGTCAGCGACTCTAATGTGGTTTCCGTTTTCGGGTACTCGTCAACATCCACGCTATATTGCTTACGACGATGAGAGACCGACACGGATTCTATTTCGCTTCTGAACGCATGGCTGTCAAGCGCAGCGGCGGCTTTCATCTGACTGTTTAGGGCAAATTCGTCCTGCTCTTGACGGGATATATTGAGTTTTTCAGCAATGTTCTCGGCGGTATTACCCATTGGATATTGATGAAATGCATCGGTTAGTCCATCAACAAAAATACTGTCTTCTACCACCTGTTGCCCCATGCGTACACCAGTGCGTGCTAGATGAGACTGTAGGAAAGGCGCTTGCGACATACTTTCCATCCCGCAGGCAACGACCACTTCCGCATCACCAGAACGAATGTGGCTAGCCGCATCCATAACCGTTTTCATACCGCTACCACAGATCATATTTAAGGTATAAGCGGGAACCGTTTCCGGGATCCCTGCTTGGATAGCCGCTTGACGTCCAGGACCCATTCCTATGCCCGCACTAAGTACATTTCCGACAATGACTTCATCAACAATCATCGGGTCTAACTTACTTTGCGTCAATGCAGCTCGGATAGCGATGGCACCAAGATCCGGTGCACTTAGGGGTGAAAGAGCGCCGTTAAAGCTTCCAATCGGAGTGCGCTTCGCCGCAACAATAAAAACAGGTTCCATACCGAATTCCTTGTGATTTATAGAGTGTGGTGTAAGAACTTAGTGTACTAGTGAACCTAAAAAAGTGTTATGGCGATCTGTTCAAACGCGGTTTGCAAAAATGCAAAGTGATGTATGCGACAAAAAGTCGAATGTCCTAAAGTTTGAAATAAAGCAGGCTATAAACGCACGGCGGTACTAAAAGCCGATGATTCCCTTCAGGCGGGTTGGGGAGAGGAATATTCCTACATAAAACGTCGTTCGATGCATGTTCGTTCCATAAAATTCAATAAAAAAATAGCCAGTAATAGTAATACCACGCTAAGTAAATTCGTCATCCATTACTTATCTAGATTGGTATAAATTACTGACTATTCATCGTCTATCTGAAACATCACGATTGTAACAAATTACTCTACCGTATCGTCAAAACCGAAGCCTTGCGCTTTTAGCGTTTTCGCGATTGTCGGAAAATAGACTTGGCTGTAAAACGAGCCTGTTGAGGCGGCATAACTAGGCATCTCTGTCATACCAATCTTATCCCACCATTGGCGAAGATCTTTATCGTATTGTTTTGCACCGTTCGCCACACTATCGGCATCATACTTCTCATTCATGGCGAAACTTTCTATTGCCACTCTCGGTTTAATCGCAGAAGGCACATTTTTATCTGGAACACCGATGGTTGTCCCTACTAATGGATACGTGTTTTTTGGCAAGCCAAGCAGCTCAATCATGGCTTGAGGGTCTCGACGAATCCCACCAATGGCAGTCGTACCATATCCCATTGCTTCCGCTGCAGTCTGAATGGCATTTAACATGATACCGGCATCAACAGCGCCGGCCATTATCCCCTCAGCAGCTCTAGGGATAACGATTTCTTGTCCAAGCTCTTTCATTACTGATTCGGCTCTAAAGTAATCCACTACGATGGCCACAAATATATCTGCGCCAGCAACTTGCGGTTGACCACCTGCAATATCCGCCACTTTCTGAATCGTCGCTTTATCCTGAATAACAACCAATGAAATTTGCTGGCCATTAACGGATGTTGGCGCTTGATGTGCCGACTTTAAAATCAATTCCAAATCTACTTGAGAAACCGCCTGACCAGAAAAACTGCGAACTGAACGACGATTTAGCATTTGTTCTATTGTAGGGTTCATTAATTCAACCTATTAAAGTTAGTTTTAATCGCTTATAGCGCTTTTCTATACTTAGCCATGCTATGCACTAGTAACCATATGATTATTATCTAAATAAACCAACAATTAAAGTAATAACTCTAATCCCCTAGTTCTTCTATTACAAAATCAATAAAGCAGCGTACCTTCGCTGACATGTGTTTTCTACTTGGATACACCATAAAAACCCCGACAGAGGGCTTAGCCCAATCTTGAAAGAGTTCAACCAGCTTCCCTGTCTCCAATTCATCTTTTAGCGCGAAACACGGAATCCGAAAGATCCCTTGACCTGCCACCGCAAGCCCAACTTCTAACGTTGAATTATTGGTCAATACATGACTTTCTACATGGACGAGTATCTGCTCACCGTTAAGATCCTCGAATGGCCAGACATTCGGTTGTTTCAGGTTGCTATAGCTGATGACTTTATGTCGATCCAATTCATAGGGATGTTGTGGCGTACCATGCTTGGCAAGGTAACTAGGGGACGCAAGCACTAACGCCTCTGAACTTGTTATCTTGCGGCTGATCAGACTTGAATCTTCAAGGCGCATAGTGGCTCGGATGACAACATCGAAGCCATCGGATACAAGGTCAACTTTTCGGTCATTGAGGTCAATATCTAACTGGATCTTCGGGTATTTTTCAATAAATTGATCCAAAATTGGGCCTAGATTAGAAAGACCATACGACATGGGGCAACTGATCCGCAATAGCCCATGTGGTTCACCTTGTTTCCCTACGATAGCGTTTTCTGCCTGCTCCGCATCTTCAATTATTTGATTACTCAGCTGAAAATAGAGCTCGCCTTCCGGTGTTAAACTCAATGACCGAGTAGTTCGATGCAGCAAGCGAACCCCTAATCGCGCCTCAAGTTTATTCACCTCTTTGCTGATGTAGGAAGAGGAATGCCCACTCACATCTGCGGCCAAGGTAAAACTCCCTAACTTAACCACCTGAACAAAAATTACCATGCCGTCTAACAGGTTGCTCTTTACCGCCATACGAGTGCCTTTTATATATCTGCTATAGCCATTGTTTTTCTATTAGGAACCACTTTCTGTATCTCGTCGTTTTCTATACACAATAAACGCAAAACAATTACCCTATCGCTCATTACAAGTCATTTGGAAATAATCAGTCCACATTTAGGGGATTAATAAACATATAAACTTCAATTAGAGTGTATCCATACCCCAAGAAAAAGAAAAGGCATTGATTATGAAAGTACTCGCATTCGCAGCAAGTAGCAGCAAAAACTCTATAAACAAACATCTAGCTCATTACGCCGCACAACAAATAGAAGGTGCACAGGTAGAGCTTCTAGACATCAATGATTATGAGTTACCACTATTTAATGAAGACCGAGAAAAAGAACTTGGCCAGCCAGAACTTGCGAAAGCATTCTATCAAAAGCTTGGCGAAGCAGATGCCATTGTTATCTCATTTGCAGAGCATAATGGTTCTTATACCGCCGCTTATAAAAACTTGTTTGATTGGACTTCTCGAATCAGCATGCAGGTGTTCCAAAATAAACCCATCATCATGCTAGCCACGTCTCCGGGTCCCGGCGGTGCAAGTAATGTTCTTGCCGCGGCACAAGGTTCTGCACCTCATTTCGCCGCCGATGTAAAAGGGGCGATATCTATCCCAAGTTTCTACGACAACTTTGATTTAGAAACCGGGCAATTAACCAATAAAGCTTTTGTTGATCAGCTGTTGAGTGCGATTTCTCAGCTCTAATCAACGTATCAACCCGTCATTGAACAAAAAAGGCAAAACAGAAGAACCATTCTGTTTTGCCTTATCGGCTAGCTTAACTCTCATTAGGGTATAAAAGTAAAACGCCTTCAAATTAATTTAATGGCGTTGTCGACAAAATTCACCTCTTCTTTACGCTAAATCCGCAGGTGCCTGCCGACGATCATTCATTCCATAATCACGAGTGACCTCGGCAACTCTTAGCCTGTAGTCAGAGAAGAGGTCATACCTTCCTTGTTTCTGCGCAAATTGATGTTGGATACTGTTCCTCCACTCTTTAACCGCATCTTCGTCACGCCAGAATGACAGGGAGAGAAAAGTGTCAGGGTTAATTAGGCTTTGAAAGCGTTCGACAGATATAAATCCATCGATACAACTTAACTCTTCTTTTAGCGATTGCGCAATTTTAAAGTAATTCTCTTTTCCAGTTGCTTTAGGCGTCACCTCAAACATTACAGCAATCATAAATATCTCCTTCTAGGGCTCTATCGTTACGACCTTCATGTGGCATGAAATAGCCCAATAAATCCCCCCCACACTGTGGTATTACCTGGCTCCAATTTTCAGCATCTTGCTCAAACAGTTCGACCTTGAACGGGTCAATACGATATTCAATGAAGCATGTGATTTGCATTGGTATTGTCTCCTCTTATGTTTTAAGGCAGTCTACGTCTTCTAAATAGATATGCTTCGATGACTATCGAACTAAGTAGCAAGTTTAAATGGAACCTAACATTGCTTATGTAGCGAATCTTGTCGGTGATCAAGCTCGCTCGAAAATGCTAATAGCACTAATGGGAGGGAAAGCCTTAACGGCAACAGAACTCTCCATTGAAGCTGACATAACGCCTCAAACGGCAAGCAGCCATCTACAAAAATTAGTTGATGGAGAATTGCTGACGGTTAGAAAACAAGGAAGACATAAGTACTTTCAATTGAAAAACCAGAACATAGCTGAACTTTTGGAACAACTACTCAATATCAGTGCCGCTATGGCAAGTAATAAGGTTGCAACCGGGCCAACCGATGAGAGATTGAAGCGTTCACGAGTGTGTTATGACCATCTGGCCGGTGAACTTGGTGTGATACTCTTCGACACATTGGTATCGCAAGGAATACTTATTGATACTTCAAATAGCACAGAGTTAACCGGCGAAGGAAAGAGCTTGTTTACGAGTTTGGGCGTTGATTTCACTCGCTTCAAACAAAGTAGACGCCCGGTATGTAAAGCTTGCTTGGACTGGAGTGAAAGACGAAACCACCTAGCCGGAAGTTTAGGGGAATGGATTCTAACGGATGCAATTAGTCAAAAGTGGGCGTTTCGAGATCTCGACTCTAGAGCAATCCATTTTTCTAAGAAAGGATTGGATGCCTTTGCTCGAAAGTACCGAATAGCAAAATCGACAATATGATTTGGAGTGTCGGTACATTGGCCTTAATGGAAACAACAGAGTCAGGTTTTAGCTTTTGATAGGTGTTTTTTTTGTAATTCAACGTTAACTGAAAATCTATGTTCGTACCTTGATTCACTACACATAAAGGGGCATTTTCGTGTTAACCAGTGGCAACTATTGTGGTTCAACAAAAATGCACGACCTGTCACAGGATATCTTCGTAGCTGCTAGCACGGAATTGGACAAAGGCTTGTTAGTCGACTGACTTAACTCATATTGACTCATCGTGTTATGACAAAAATTTCGTCAATTTGTGGTGTTCAGTTTCGGTAAATATAACGTAACCTATAGGTATGTTCGTATCCAGTTTTGATATTATAGACTCACTACTTTCTTTACCGAATCCTCCGCACAATTCAATCACTTCTACACCGAGATTAATCATTTCTTTGGCAGCATTAATAGCATCATCGTCATTACTTACGCCGATAATTTCTGTTTTAAACAAGTCTGTATCTAACAACTTCCGATCTACCTTATAGTCATAATTTTGAGCTTTGACGATAAATCCATAGTACTTAATCATGAGTCAATCCTTATAGGAGCGTTTCTACGCAATTGTAGATTATTGCGTCTAGATGATTAGCCTGCCACGCATTTCTGAACATTTGTGACAGAACCAACTCTACTCCTGCGAATAGTGTATTAATGTCTCTCTGTAGAGTGAGAGTAGAGTATCGCTGTCTACTTGAACGCCGACCTGTTGTGCAGGAAACAAGCCCCATTCATCATTCATATAGTTACGTTGATCAGCTTTCTGAATAGTCATCCCTTCCGCTGGCCCATCTGTGACAACCCTGACCGGACCACTACGAGTTGTAAAAAGAGATGGTTGGATAACATAAGCAATGGCTGATGGGTCATGAACATGACAAGCATCCATTCCTACTTTTTCAGAATAAAACTTTAAGTAGTAACGACTGATGTTCCAGATGAACTGCCCAACCTCTCCAGCGTCATCTCGCAACTCATCAAGGTATTGACTGGTAAAAAAGCTCTCCTGCGTAACATCGAGCCCGATAATGACTACTGGCCATGATGCCGTAAACACCTTATCGGCAGCATGAGGGTCATCATGAATATTCGCTTCCGCAAATGGTGTCACATTCCCTCTGTGGTCGTTTTCACCGAACGCGCCACCCATAACGACCACTTCTTTTACCAAGTCGACGATGTCAGGAGCAGCTTCCAATGCAAGTGCAAGATTAGTTAGAGGACCGACAGCCACAAGAGTGATCTCTCCAGGTTCAGCTCGAACACTGTCGATAATGAACTGATAAGCTGGCTTTTTAATCGCTTTAGAATCTAGCGAACTTGGTGCTGTCACATCACCCAAACCAGTCTCACCATGCACCACAACCGTTGCTCCAACGGGATCTCTTATTAAGGGCTTATCCGAACCTTTAGCAACGAGCGCCTTCATACTGAATTTCTGCTTCAGATAGAGAGCATTTTGAGTGCCATTGTCTATCGTCGCATTACCATAAACAGTCGTGATCCCCATCAGCTCAATATCTGGATGCGCTTCTGCAAATAGGATTGCCATTGCATCATCGATGCCCGGATCTGTATCTAAGATGATTTTCTTTGTCATATCAGCTTCTAATTAAACAGTTGAAAGGAGTAGACGATACCTAGAAAAAACACTGATAAACGTGACTTGAATCTCATGATGAGAGCATATTAACTTAAACGATAAAGGTTTGGATTATTCGTATAAATATTGTACTACGATCATTGTGTTTCCGTCTTTTCTGGGAAAATGAGTTACATTTTAATTTCTTTAGCTAACGGGTTAATTAATGAGCTGGAAGCACATGAAGACTTTGGGGCAAAAACGTGTTTCAAGTTGGCCTAATGAATGTTCGGAAATGGCACAGAATTAACGCCTTTACCAACTAAATATCTACTACGTTCACCCCTGATAGTGATAAAATCTCCACATCAGAATTATCGAGAACATCTATGTTTATCCATCATGTTAACGGCATCGACTGGCTGGTGATTACCGCCTTTGAAGAACTGAAACCTCTATTTATTGAAGAAGCCGGGGCGATTCCCGCTTGCTTCTCTAGCACCAGTGAATTGAGTCTGATTGATCAAGCCAAGCGCACTTATGGATATTTGCCTACACTCAGCGGCATCATCACCGATACCGGCACTTTTCAACGTCGGAATAATGAAGAAGATTTGAACCCACAGCTTGCCTGCCTAGTTGAGGGGCGTGGTCGGGTGTTTATCTATAACGGCGGCTTTGTGGCTTTTGTGGGTGACGAGCAAACCTTTATTACCCGAATGGACTGAAAATTATTCAGTAAGTTAAAATCGTAGAATTGGCATCCCTAGCCGTTCATCCGCAAGCGTTTCGTTTATTAACAGGGTGCAAATTGAATGGAGCCGGATCCTAGCTTCAAATAGCTTTCTGTTCGTCTGGTTCATCGAAAGTCATTTAGTTGCTAAATTGACCCTGAGCTTGCTCTGTTTACGATTCGGAGGTCTACCGCGACTAACAAAACTGGAAGCAATGAGAGAAGCATAACGATTGCCAGTGTCGAGATACTGCTAATGCCCAAAAGCCCCGACATGGCGACAAGCAGTGCTCCTCCTATCATTCTTAAAAAACCATCAATAGATGTTGCCAATCCTGCGCAATATTTGAAAGATTCCAGAGCCAGAGAAGTAGCAGAACCAGATAAAAGACTAAATCCAGCCGCTCCCAAGCCAGCCAAGGCAAAGAACAGATAAGTTGCATCAGAACTCACAAGCAATAGTCCTACGCCTCCAACTACGATAATTCCAGACCCAAAGCGCACCGTATTTCTACGACCAAACGATTTCATCAATTTAGGCGCAAAAAGACTGGCAAGTATTTGAGCTCCGCCAATGACTCCGAACATAACGGAGAACTGAACTTGAGAGAAACCGCCTTCGCTTATTGCCACAATAGGAGCAACAGAAATGTAGGTCAACAGCGCACCAAAGCTGAGCATGTTCGTCAGTGAGTAAACCAAAAATGTACGATTGCTTAAAATATCGCGCACGTTACATTTAAGCGCCTGTGTTCCCTCTATATCAACAGTGGCTTTAACACTCTGTTTAGGTTGGAGTACAAATGCTGATAGTACAAAAAGTGAGAACGCTAAGCCTGCCATGAGGTAAAATCCACTAGTCCAGCCCCACAAAAGTGCTAACCCGCTACCAATAAGTGGAGCAATCGTTGGCACTGCACTGGTCACGCCTCCCATATAACTCAACCATTTACCTGCGGCATCGCCTTCGTAGTTGTCCCGTATCCAAGCCATTGCCGTGATCATGGTGAAAGAGGCACCTACGCCTTGAAGAGCTCTTGCTGCATACAGCATACTCATAGAGGAAGATGCCACTACAGACAGGCTACCTGCGGCATACATAAATAACCCAAGCATTGCAGAGAATTTACGCCCTTTTCGGTCAGACACAGGGCCAGCAATTAGTTGGCTAATACCAAGAGCCAAAACGTAAATAGAAATGGTCTGCCTAATTTCACTGTCAGAAGCCGCGAAAGTCTCTATCATCTGGGGAAAAGATGGCAAGTAGACATCAATCGCTAGCGGCCCCAAAGGTATGAGTGAAAAAATGACTAGCAGCGGAAGAAATTTGTTACCTACCATCTTAAACTCCGTTACTGACTTATCGGTGAATATAACGACATACCAGAACGTGATGCTATGGCATTAACAAAGCCCATCAAACGTTCACTCACTTCAAGCTCAGCAATCATGGTGTAGTTTCTCACCTCGGAAAATGCGGCAATATCATCAACGTTCAATTCACGCTCACCTGACATAAGGGCATCAATATCGATGAATGATTCAAGGTCTTCCAAGAGTTGCTTAAGTTCAGGAAGGTAGTCTTGTGTCTTCTCCAGCGCCTGTTCAATGGATTGGCTTAATGTCTCTTTGCGTGACTCTACAAATATACTAAGAGCATCTGGTGTAGACAACTCAGGAAGATTGAGTTGTGGCAATCGTGGATATAGAAGCTGCGCAGAAACAGGGTAAAGCTGTTTTAGAAGGTTTTGTAACTCTTTCGATATTTCGTAGCTCGCGAACAACGGCTTATCTTGTTAATCCAAATAACGGATAATATCCAGACTCTCGACCATCACCGTATCATCATGATCATCCTGCTTGGGAAGCTCAAGTACGGGTACTGTCAATCGTTCCAATTTTCCTTCTAGTGACTCTGGTAATTGACCTAAAGTCATAGGGCTAATTTCACAATCCAGATGTTTAAGCCCAATAACGGTCTTAACACGAACACAAAATGGGCAGCTATCAAATACATGCAGTTTCATCATAAAGCTCCTATTAATTACCATGCCAAATCGAATAAGCCATGCGTTCTACATGAGCAGGCAAATACTCTTCATAGCCTTGCCAGTGGCTGAATTTAGGTAGCTTTATCGACTCTTTTAGCTCATCGACAGATTTTCCTTCTTGCAAACCATTCCAAACTGCGTCAAAAAGAGCCTGAGCAAATTCTTCACTTTCTTGTAGTAGTTTTGGCGAGTCGACAGGGACATGACCATTTATGATAGTGTCAAACTCCAGTTCTTTACGAACACGCTTTATCGTGTTCAATGTAGCAACATAGTCCTGCTCAATTAAGCGTCCTCCGCTGACTAAGTACTGTGGTAAATGCCAGTCTACTGCAACTAGTACTTTGTCTTCCGGCATGTGAACAATACTCATACAGTTGCCATCATTCTTGCCGTAGTAATGCAGGTCGACATTTTTGCCACCAAGACAAACGGTCATCTGGTCTTTGTAGGTTGTTGTTGGGTAGGCTACTTTGTCTTCTAGGTCTCGTGAAAGCAGATCGGTACAGTATTCTTGCGCGATAAATTCGGCGCCTTGTTCTTTGAAAATCTTGCCGCCACGAGAGTGGTCAAAGTGATCATGGGAGTAAATAACTTTTTTGACTGGCTTATCAGTCACTTTACTTATCTCTTTCATCATTTGTGCAGAGCGAACTTCCCCAGAAGGGTCAGTCACTATGACGCCTTCGTCGGTAACAACCACTAGGCTGTTATAAAAAAACTGGGAGTACTGATAAATACCGTCTTTTAGTTCTTTTAATACGGGCTTAGACGGGTCGAAATCCGCCGCACTAGCACCTGCGACCATTCCTAGCGTCAGAGTTAAAGTAGTCCGTTTTGAAGTAATCGACATTGTTCTTTCCTTTTCACCATTGAAGATAAAGTAAAATATAATTAATATCATCAAATAGAACAATACATCCAAAAGTAACTTTACTTAATACAAAAGGTATCAAATGGATAAATATCGGAATATGCAGCTATTTTGTACTGTTGTCGATAAAGGCAGCTTTTCCAAAGCAGCGAAAGCATTAGGTATTACCCCTGCTATTGTCGGCAGACACATTGCAGCAATGGAAGATTCTCTAGGGTTCGTGTTGTTGAATCGTACAACACGCAGCATGCATCTTACCCCAGGGGGAAAAACTTATTATGAAGGTGCACAAGCCGTATTGAGTGATATTGAACAATTAGAAGATTCGCTGACAACGGCTCACCAGAACAATCCTGAAGGCCTAATCCGGCTGTCTGCACCCGATGCGATGGGGCCTTTTTTAATGATGGTGATTAAAGAATTTCGCAAGGAATACACTGGGATTCGTTTTGACCTTGCTTTATCTAATAGCCACCTAAACTTAATCGAGGAAGAGATCGATCTCAGCATCCGATTCTCGTTCGAGTTACAAGATTCGTCTTATATTGCGACCAAACTCGGAGAGTCAGAGTTTGGCTTGTATGCGTCACCTTCATACATAAGCGAGTATCAAGCACCTTCCGATTATACCGACTTAAAAAATCATGATTGCTTACATATGGGAAATTCGAGAGATGGCGACTACTGGATGCTAACTGTCGATGGAAAAAGCCTTTCATATCGGCAGCCGTGGGTCGCTGTAATTTCAGATAGCAATACCTTAATACAAGCGACAGTGGATGGGATGGGTATAGCAATGATCCCTAGCATATTTGTTAATCCGCACGTTAACAGCGGTAGCTTAGTTAAAATTGAAAACGTAGCTGAATTTCCAATCGTGAACATTTATGGGATGTATCCAACTCGTAAACACGTACCTTACAGACTATCGCTGTTTTTGGAGCACTTAAAAGTTAACTTTGTTCGTATAGTTACGCCGTAAATAACTATACGTACTACGCGAGCTTTTGTTAGGACAATGTATAAGAGTGGTATTACGTTCGCCCTAACCCTTCATTAGAGAAAGTAAGGGAAATCAGAGTAATGGTGTAGAGAACTCACCAATATTGATGAGATAGCTATACTGATTATTCTAGGTAAGTGTCGATTTATAAAATATCTACGATGTTAAATATTATTCAAAAGACACTTATTATCGTGGTACTTGCTCAATACAGACAACTGTTAGTATTGATGTGCAGGTAAGTCTCTTTTTTCATAAGCATCTGCAAATGAGTGGTTTTTATCACGATGCTTGGCTTCATCCATACGGATCCTCAAGATGACATCGTATAACGTTGCGTCTGGTGAAAGCTGGTAATAGTCGATAGCAATTTGGGGAGCTGCAACGTTTTCAACCTCTCCGTCATCAATTTTACCAAGATACTCCGTATAGCTCTTACAAGCTTCCTCTTCAAAATAACCGACGACTCTATGAGCAATTTTTGAGGATACTAGGTAAATTAAAGTGTAAACCAATATAAATACACCTTGGCCAATAAGAACCAGAGCTCTTTCAATCCAGCTCGGTTTAGCAACATCCAAAAATATCATTAAGTGCATTCTTTCATTTTCTGCTTCATCCAATAATTCTCGGATCCAACCTTCATCGTCTTTCATGCGCCTTAACGCTTTCATATGGTTGAACATACCAGCGACCATTCCGGGAACAGCAGCGATGGTTTCTAAAATGACAGCACGCTTGGCATACTTGCTTCCGTAGAAAATGTTGAGCGTAAACTTCAGTATCTGAGTGATTTTATAGGCCACTTTCTCAGAGATTTTGGTGGCTGGTTTATGACTTAATTCAAAATGTGACATGGGAAACGCCTCTTATTCTCAATAACATCTTCAAGATACAGTGTTTTGGGAAAAAAGACTCAATTATTTTTTAATTTATCAAATTTATTTGTAAGAAAGTATTATTCAAAGTCAGTGTAAAGACGCGATGATTTGCGCTTTTTCGTATTAGTGTCATTAGAAGATAAACTGTCGGTCTAATTATCGAGCTTGAACTCATCTGTTTCAGAGGATGCCATATTTACTTCTTTCGCAAGGTTGGTATTTTTAAACCCGCTTCAGCTGATGCAATCAATATGCATAGCCTTTTTAATTGTGTTTCTTTTTTCTTGGCACTCATAACCCACCAAATAGAATCTCTTTTATAGGATGGCGCTAAATGAGTGAAGAATAACCAAGCGGGTTCGTTTCGCCTGATCTGTTCTTCATACTCTTTGGCAAGTGGCACATTTCTCTGCTCAGAGAAATAACCTTCTGTATCGGTTCTGTTGTTAAAAATATTGATTCCTTCTGGCTTCATCTTTCCAAGTTGTATTAATGTTTTTACCTTCTTTATGTTCACAGCACTCCATACGCTTTTTACTTTACGCGGAGTAAAGCGAATCATATAGCTTTCGTTATCGATTGTTTTTCGTATACCGTCAATCCACCCAAAACACAGAGCGCTGTCAACCGACGTAGACCACGTAAGGCTTGCACGCCCGGTGCTCTTTTTGTAAAAACCGACCCAAAGTTCACTAATTTCAGCATGATTCGCTTCTAACCAAACGTTAAACTCATCTTGGTTTTTGAAAAAAATCAGATCTGCCATCTTATTGTCTCCTTAGTTAGCCACCAATAGTTCGTCAACAATTACTGCATCGTCGAGCATTGTCTATGATATTCGAATATACCCACCGTCCTTTTGGAGGCTCAATTTCATCTAGAGGCGCCCTTAGGGCTAGGTTATTGTTTGATGTGCCAACCATTCTAAGATTGCTTGGTTTGTTTCTTCTGGCTTTTCTTGCTGGATCCAATGGCCACAATCTAGATTGACGATGTCTACATTAGGTACAAACTCTGTTAGTTTTTCAGATTTCGGGATCATATCTCGGTCGCCATAGATCATAAGCGTAGGCTGTTGGATAATTGGGTTCACTTCCGCCAGCAAGCGCCAGTTTCGGTCTAGGTTTCTATACCAGTTTATGCTGCCAGTGAACCCTGTTGAGTCAAAAGCTGATACAAAAACGGACAATTCATTGTTACTCATTATGGCCTCACCGAGCGGTGTTTCTACTCTGGCGAGATTGATCATCGCCATGCCTTGCTCTGGCTCTCTGGGCGGCTCATTTTTCCTGTACAGGTTGCGAAGGAACTGGAATGTATTCTGCTCCAATATGGCATCTGCGACACCTGGACGTCGATTAAAATGGACAAAATAGTAATCACTGCCAAGTATTTGTTCCATTAACTCGATCCAAGGGATCTCTCCACGCTCTTGGTAAGGCAAGCTCAGATTTATCACTTTGTTAACACGGTTCGGATGCAATAAGGCCAGCCCCCAAACGACCATCGCCCCCCAATCGTGACCAACAAAGGTGGCATCTTCGTATCCGTAGTGATCGAGAAGTGCGATAAGGTCACCTGACAAGTGTTCAATATCATAGGCCGTTACCTCTGTCGGGTGAGATGAGTTGCCATAACCCCTCTGATTTGGAACGATAACATGATAGCCCGCTCTTGCGAGCGCGGGTACCTGATAACGCCAAGAAAAGGCATGTTCTGGCCAGCCATGACAGAGCACAATGGGGTTTCCTACATTTTGCAAACCCGCTTCGAAGACTTCGAGTGTCACACCGTTGGCAGAAATAAGGGTGGGTTTAGGGAAATCGGTTGGATCAAACATTGTTTTTCTCCTTTATCTATTTTAAATGTTCAAACAGCGCCTCCTTTTAGGATGGCGCACTTTCCAGTGCCAGCGATTTACGGATGTACATTACACCTTCGTCATCTCTTTGCTGACGTGGACAGATAAAGTATATAAGGTAATGGTGACAAATAATGGCACCATTGAATGGAAACCTTACGATATGAATATTCGCTTACGACAAGACGCCATCGTGCGTATCCTTCGCCGCAACGGTACTTCAACGGTCGCCGACCTAGCGGATGAGGTTGGTACATCTAGGCGTACCGTATTACGTGATATCTGCACGCTGCGCGATGAGGGCTTTGTCATTCATTCTGAACCTGGGCCCGGAGGAGGCTTGCAACTTGATCCTCGCTCAATTCAAACCACAATTCGACTCTCGGTCGCCGAAGTCTTTGCACTTCTCATCAGCGTTGCATCGATGTATGCAACCGGAGGTATTCCATTTTCGGGGCTCGCAGATGTAGGGCTCGCCAAAATAGAGCGCGCATTGCCATCAGACAAGTTACGCGACCTGCGCCGTCTACTGGATTGCTTGTATGTTGCGAAACTTGCGCCGCAGGTGGACATAACCAATATGGGAGAAATGGACCCCGCGCTACTGCCCGCTTTCGAGACAGCCTTTTTGCAACGGCTGTATTTACGCTTTCAATACCGTGACGCAAAAGGAGCAGTAACCAACCGATATGTTGAACCGCAAGCTATGTTGATCTTGCCACCATTATGGTATTTGGTCGCTTGGGATCCGGCATGCGATGATTTCCGTCATTTTCGAATGGATCGAATCAGCACACCTGAATTTGTCGAAGGTAGCACATTTCTGCGGCGACACGTGCCGTTCGAAAATCACGTATCTCCAATTCGCAATCTGGCTCGTTAACTTTCACAAACATTATTCATTCGTTTGTTCAGGTCGGTCGAGTTGAGACAATTATTATACAGACAACAAGGGAAGAGGCTTTAGGCATCAACCTATCAGAGTTTGCGGCATTCACTCTATTGAACGACCCATATGGCGAAAGCTTAATCAAAGACTATTTTAAGCTCTATGTCGACTTAGCACTTCGATACGGAGTAGGTCTTCAATTGGAGTCCGCCACATGGAGAGCCAGCCACTCTTGGGGGAAAAAATTGGGTTATACAAAAGATCAACTTGAACAGATGAATCATAAAGCGACGGCAGAAATGGTATGCGCATGCACCATACCGGAGTACAAAGAAGCAACAGGAATAGTGTTAGCGGCTAAAGAGGCCGATATCCTTGTCGTTATTGGTTTCACATTAGAAATAGATGGTCGGCTACCTAGCAGCCAGTCTATGAGAGAAGCCATCGATTTTGTTGATAGAGAAACGCAAAACTACGTTTCGTACTACATGATTAATTGTGTTCACCCAATTCACCTAACGAATACCTTGAAGCGCAATGAATCAAGGAAAAAAGGATTCAAAGTATAAGAGTGAATGGGAGCGAAATCGTGAGAGGACGCTCCTTCTGATAACCACAAGCCCCGTGGTACAGATCCAAGATGCTTTAAGGATTACTTTTCTAACTGCTTACCTAAAGTTAACCATGTATCGACTACGGTATCAGGGTTAAGAGATATAGAACTAATACCTTCATCAATTAACCACTTAGCAAAGTCTTGATGATCTGACGGGCCCTGCCCGCATATGCCCACATATTTACCCGCTCGACTTGCTGCGTCGATAGCCATTTTCAGCATTGCTTTTACGGCCGCGTTTCTTTCATCAAAGATATGTGCCACATCACCAGAATCTCTATCCAGTCCAAGAGTCAATTGAGTCATATCATTAGACCCAATTGAAAAACCATCAAAGTATTGAAGAAACTCATCAGCCAACACAGCATTAGATGGCAGCTCACACATCATAATCACTTTCAGCCCTTTTTCACCTCTTCGAAGATCAAATTTTGCTAAAAGCTCAATCACTGAGGACGCTTCGCTTAGTGTTCGAACAAACGGGATCATTATCTCCACATTCTTAAGACCCATATTGTTTCGAACTCGTTTAATGGCTCTGGTCTCTAATTCGAAACAGTCTTCAAAATCCGATGATACGTATCGTGACGCCCCTCTAAAACCAAGCATAGGGTTCTCTTCATGTGGTTCATACTCTTTTCCTCCAATAAGATTGCTATATTCATTCGATTTAAAGTCAGACATGCGAACAATCACCCGCTTAGGCCAAAATGCGGCCGCTATCGTAGATATACCTTCTGACAACTTCGCGACATAAAACTCAATTGGATCGGCATAACCACGTATCAGTTGGTCAATTTTTTTTTGCGTTTCCACCGACTGTTTATTGTAATTAATCAGAGCCTTAGGATGAATTCCAATCATCTTGTTGATGATAAACTCTAAACGAGCCAAGCCAACACCTTCATTTGGCATACAAGCAAAACCAAATGCTCTATCTGGATTACCAACATTCATCATCACTTTTGCTGGCAATTGCGGTAACTCATCAACCTCTGAACGTCGAACCTCAAAATCCAACTCGCCCTGATAAACAAACCCGGTCTCCCCTTCCGCACAAGAGACCGTCACTAGCTGTTGGTTATTTAATTGTGAAGTGGCGTCATGACAACCGACGATAGCTGGGATCCCAAGCTCACGAGCAATTATAGCCGCATGACAGGTTCGACCGCCTCGATTGGTTACAATAGCAGATGCCTTTTTCATCACAGGTTCCCAATCGGGATCTGTCATATCCGTGACTAAGACATCGCCTTGCTGAACATATTCCATTTCACTCAAATCTTTCACAAGGCGAACAGGACCAAAACCAATCTTCTGACCAATAGACCGCCCTTCAACAAGAATATCGGCTTTGCTATTGAGTTGGAACCTTTCGATAACTTTGGTATCGCTTCTTGAGCAAACTGTTTCTGGTCTAGCTTGAACAATAAATAGTTCGTCGGTCAAGCCATCCTTAGCCCACTCAATATCCATTGGGCAGCCATAGTGTTCTTCGATGATCATTGCCTGATGAGCTAATAGAACGATCTCTTGTTCAGTAATTGAGAACGTTTCTTGCTCGGCAATACTAGTACTGCCGATCTCAACCTGCTTCCCTAATTGTCGACTGCCTCCATAGGTCATTTTTGTTAACTTAGAGCCCATGGTCTTCTTCAAAATTGGATGATACCCCATACCCAGAATAGGTTTGTGAACATAAAATTCATCTGGGTTCACCGCTCCCTGAACAACCATTTCACCCAACCCCCATGAGGAGGTAATAAATACAACCTGATCAAATCCGGACTCGGTATCCAAAGTAAACAGGACGCCTGATGCGCCTTTATCAGAGCGCACCATCCTCTGAATACCCGCAGATAATGCTACACCTCTATGGTCAAATCCTTGATGAACACGGTACGAAATGGCTCTATCGTTAAACAATGAAGCAAATACATGCTTTGTCGCTTCAATGACAGAATCTATCCCACAGATATTCAAAAACGTCTCTTGTTGTCCAGCAAAAGAAGCATCTGGCAGATCCTCTGCCGTCGCTGACGAACGCACGGCAACAGACATACTATCGTCACCATCGATAAGCTCAGCATAACAATGGCGAATATCTTGCTCTAACGATGGAGGTAGCGGAGCTTGTAACACCCAATTTCTGATCTTTTCACCAGCTTCTCTTAAGGCTACTACGTCTTCCACATCAAGCAGGTCTAAAATTGAATGAATACGTTCATCCAGTCCGTCAAAGTCCAAAAACTGATTAAAGGCATACGATGTTGTAGCAAACCCGTTGGGGACGGACACACCAACTTGAGCTAAATTCGATACCATTTCACCGAGTGACGCATTTTTTCCACCAACTTTATCCACATCATTCATTGATAAAGTATTGAACCAAAGTACGTTCTGTTTCACGTTGTTTCTCCTGAGCTGTGTCGCTAATCTTGTAGGGGGAAAGCAATTATTTCCGTCGTTATCTTGTTGCAAATATCCAATATCGAACAGAAAACTGATTTGCATGGTGTTAGTATCAGTATTATTCTTATACAAATATAAAATATTTTTGAATTATTCAACTTATTATGCAAAATTTAAACGAAAGACGTGATGTGTTTTATATTTCTGATGGAACAGCTATCACATGTGAAACTTTAGGCCACGCTGTATTAGGTCAATTTCCTTTTGTTGTCTCCGAGCAAACGATACCGTTTGTCGAAAACAGCACTAAAGCTCAGGAAGCCGTTCAGCGCATAAATCAGGTGAGCAAAACAGCGGAAAACAAACCTGTTGTTTTTCTATCAACGGTCGTTCCCGACGTGAAGTCGGTCATCATGACCGCTGATGCCCATATTTATGATATTTTAGGTACGTTGGTTGAGCCAATTCAGAACGACTTACAACTAGAAGCTAAACCTAAGTTGCAGCGCTCCCGAAGCGTAAATAAAGATGAGAAAGCATACTTCGACAGAATTTCGGCAGTAGAATACACGCTAAACCACGATGACGGTCTTTCAATTAAAGACATTGACCAAGCAGACCTTATCCTGTTAGGCGTTTCGAGGAGTGGAAAAACACCGACAAGTTTATACATGGCATTGCAGTTTGGCGTTAGAGTAATAAATTATCCATTTATTAGCGAAGACATGCAGCAACTCAAATTGTTACCATTATTTGAAATGCATCGACATAAACTATTTGGTTTAACCATAGACAGTGAACGACTTTCAGAGATAAGACATCAACGATTAGCAAATAGTACCTACGCAAGTGCACAACAATGTAGTAATGAACTACAGTCTGTTGAGCTGCTCTTTAGAAAAGAAGCCATCCCTTACCTCAATACTTCATCACTGTCGGTAGAAGAGATCTCGGCAAAAATATTGCAGTTGACTGGATTAAAAAGAAACTTATTTTAATTGACTATAAGAACCAAATTGGACGATTTTCACCCGTCGTCATGTTCAAGCAAGTAGAGCCATTCGTAAGAATACCGCTCTCTAAAACAATTTTTGGTCTCCAACACATGGTGTATTGCCAAGTGCAACTTGAATGGATCTCTGGCTTCATCCAGCATATCGATGCCACTGACAATGTTATAATTCATAAAAACCAATTAATGTTTTTGAGACACTATTTAGTCTGACCGCTCTCTCCGCCTTTCACCGACATAACTGGTATCTTGAGAGCCGGGTCTATTTATCTTTCATGGCCCAGCGTTAACACAAGTGAGTTAGGTATGCCCCAGATAGATCAACATCAGCACGTAGAAAACCAGCAAGCAATCAACAGTGACGACGGAAAAGAAGCCATGACGGCTATCGCTTTATATGAAAATCACCTAAAAGACGGCTGTCAGCAACTTCTGACCCTGAACCAAATACTGTTAAAGGCTGAACGTGGGCAAAGGCGCAGACAAACCCTCAATCGACTGAGCTGGATTTGTGGCCTGTCCGTTCTTGTCATTATAATCAGCTATCTCACCGTGGGTGTAAACCTGATAACCGCAGTCGGCCTTCTCGTTGCCTATTTTTCAGGTCTGATCCTGCACGATAAGCTATCACCAGCGATGATTGTCCCTGAAGAGACGAATCAGTTGTATACGCTTAACAATCAGCTCAGGGAAGAAATTGCCTCAGCAGAAGAAAATACCGATGGCTTACTCTTCCGCCTGCTTAAACAGGCCAACTTGTTGGAAATGGCTAGGAGTAGAGGGTTATTGCTGGAAGATAATAAGGTCGATCTTTACCAGCTCGAGGGTAACGGATTATATCAGTATCTGGACGCCATAAACCTGCTTATGGAACACAAAGACCGACTGAAAGGGCTGTAAAAATCGAGGTAATTTTAACACTTGTTTTGTAACGCCTTAAGAGTGTGTGTTAAGCCGCTCGCCTAACTCCCATAACATATTGATGATTCTGCCCGTTTTCATGACCAGCATAAAATACCCTAAGTAACATACACATAGAGTCTGTGGCATCCAATCATTAGCCTGTTAAAGAGGTTTCTTCATACAACTCTCGTTTTGCAGAATCGAACCAGTGCTCATTAACTCCTATTTAATTGATCTAGTTAGACCTTATCATTTGAAAATATGATTCAATAAAGCGTAACCATATTAATAATGAATTTTTTAGTAGAGGTTTTTAGATGAAAGACACACACAAGTCTATCGTTATACTGATTATGACCGCCCTTCTTATCGGTTGTGCCGTAAATCCTTCCCAAAGTAAGGGGCACAATTTTAATGCGACTGAGCCATCTCTACTGAGTAAGACAAAAGCCAAGTTGTTGCTATGGCGTAACCAACGGTTTGTTAGCGGTGGCGTATTTCTTTCTTATTTCGTAAACGACCAACAGATTGCAGAGTTTAGAAGTGGATTGGTTGAACTCGATCTAGAACCAGGTGGCTATGATATCACCATGGCATTCCCGTCTTATGTCGCAAGTGAACACCCTGTTCCACCATCGGAAATTGACGATAGTTTCGTGTGTAATGTGAAGGTGGAAGTAGAGGTGGAAAAGGTCTACAGCTTTTATTTCGATAAAGACTTAAGTAACAAAAACATGACGTCCAATTGCCGACATGCGAGCGGTTTAATTGAAGGTATTCATTCAAGTGCATACGATGCAACAGAATATGAACCTCAAGTACCCCTACTAATGAAAAGATACCCAGCAGAAAAGGATATTGCACCTCCTTCTCCTGCGATCCCCGATGAGATTGGCGATGCCAGAGTCGCGGCCCTAAAGAAAGAGTTAGCTGAAACAGAGACGAAGCTCGCTTTACAGAACCAAAAGAAAGCAGAAGCAGAGGCCTTAGCTTTATTAGCACTGAAACAAGAGTCGGAAAGATTGGCGGCTGAAAAGTTATTGGCCGAGAAAGTTACAGCTGACAGGTTAGCGGCGGAGAAACTAGCGGCCGAAAAAGTACTAGCCGAGCAAATTGCAGCTGACAAGGTAGCAGCGGAAAAACTAACAAAAAGCAAAGCCAATAACACTCATCACTCAGGTGCATCAGAACAAATCCTAGCCTCGGGTGGCGGTTATCAATGGAAACAAACCGCTGCTGAGTTAAAGACGCTGCCTCCCCAGCTTCAAGGGGGGTATCCGCTCTACAATGAATTATATTTTTATCCAGAAGGGTATTACCTACGTTTTATATGGCGACTAAATCCTAACAGTGGCAAACAAGAAAACGGCTCAATCTCTAATGGTGCTTGGCAACGGACAGGAAATAAAATTACGACTCAAGAGTACTTTTGGTCTCGCGGTAACAGATACGCATATTTAGAAAATAAGTACGTTGTAAACAATGATCACCTTGAACGCATATCCAGTACGCACTATCAGATCAGAGACACCAATTATATGACTGCTGGTGAAGTCAAAGAAATGCCAATATCGAAACACAAATGGATTGCTACCAGTGGTGATGGGCCAAGGTTATATAATGAATATCTTACTGGCGAATTCAGTGAATATATTGGGAAAGCCACAAGGAGAGATTTAAGCGTTAAAGAAGCGGAGAAAAAAGCAACGACGCCTTACAAATGGAAAGACGGAAAATCAATACAACCTTGGCAGGAACATTAATTCCGGTATAGGTATGAACAACGAGTAAAAATAGCGTTATGCTCCATCCTTTTCACTTAGTAAAAAGATGGAGCATTTTGAAAATATGAGGTGTGTGTCCTCATTGATTCGTGACGTTTTTTTTTATTGCGACGTCATCACTTTTTAGGTTTTGTTGTTGCAGTGACAAGTTCCCTTTCTTATACTCCCTCTTGAAACTTGTCGGAGTGCCACATGGCTGAGACCGTATTACGGGATCCGTTGAACCTGATCAGGCTAATACCTGCGAAGGAAACAAGAGAAAATTTTCTACCTAACGGTATTGATGAAAATATTATTGATATTTATGTTAGCGTATCAGATCATGCGACACATATTATGTGTACGCCTCTTGTTTATGTACCAACCCGCCAAGCAACTTTCCCTAAATAGCGACAAAGGAATTTGCTATGACGATTCGCAAACACGCGAGATTGGAAGCTAAACAATTTATAGATTCACTGACTGTAGAACCTTTCCCTAATTCACAAAAAGTGTACGTTCAAGGTAGTCGAACAGACATCCAAGTACCGATGCGTGAAATTTCATTGGCTGATAGCTTAATCGGTGATAATAGAAAGGATCCTATTTTAGAACCAAATGAACTGGTTCGTGTTTATGATACGTCTGGCTTTTATACCGACCCCAATCAACCCGCTAATATTTATGATGGCTTAGAAATAGTACGTTCAGGTTGGATTGAAGAGCGTGGCGACACCATATTATTGGGGCAATCAAATTCAATTTATACCAAAGAACGTTTATTGGATGAAACCCTTGATGAATTTCGTTCTCGAGGCAATGAGCTATATCACTCTGTTCAAGAGGAAATCTAATGAGCTCGTTATGTTTACCTGATTATTTAACGCCACTGCTTAGGCATGTTGAATTGCTGCTTGCAAATGCAGAACAATATCAACTTGGTGATGCCGTTAGTGTTAGCGTGAGTGAATTGAATGCTGTAGAGATTAAGATTGAAGAGCGCCAGCTCAGTCTGCTTTTCAACCAGACTGAAGCCGATTTCTCAGGATTCGAAATACAGGATCAATGGTATGCCCCGTATCCTAACGTTAGGGAAATGCAAGTAAAAGTTGAACAAGACAGCCGCATGATTGTGTGTGGTCTTCCTACTGAGAAGGGCTGTGTTGATATTTGGCACCACAATGGTGAAGCGCGTGCGGTTTACTGCCATCATGCTAGAGGCAGTGAGGCACAACGTGCCATGTTACTTTGCGCATTAGCCTTAGATTACCCTTTGGAAGATGCCGTGACATTAGCGCGAGCTCATGCGTGTGGGTATCAAAGTACTCACCAAAATGGTCACGTTGAAGTTAGCTGGCCATTATCTCGTGAGTTGTTTCCTCGTCCGTTAACGGCGAATCATCCTGAAGTGGATGCGTTGGGTTGGCAAAGTAAAGAACTGGCTGTTGAACCGTTCTCTGCCACTGATTCACAGAAACTGGCGCTATATCCGGTGGTTGATACGGCAGAGTGGATAGAGCGTTTAATTAATCTTGGTGTAAAAACCACACAATTACGGATTAAGAACCCGCAAGACCCACAACTTGAAACTCAGGTACAGCAAGTTATAGCCGCGGGTAATCAACACAAAGCACAAGTATTTGTGAATGACTATTGGCAACTGGCGATAATCCATAAAGCGTACGGTGTCCACCTCGGTCAAGAAGATCTTGAAACAGCAGACTTAGTGGCGATCCAGCAAGCGGGTTTACGAATTGGCTTGTCGACGCATGGTTATTACGAAATCTTACGTGCCGTTGAATTCTCACCAAGTTATATCGCACTGGGTCATATCTTTCCTACCACGACAAAAACAATGCCATCAAAACCGCAAGGTTTGAACCGTTTGGCGTTATACCAAAAGTTAATTGGCGATACATTTCCAACGGTTGCAATTGGTGGCATTGATTTACCTTGTGCTGAAAAAGTGTGGTGTACGGGGGTTAGTAGTGTTGCTGTGGTACGTGCAATTACCGAGGCTAGCGATGTTGGAGCGGTAGTTAATGCATTTAACCATTTATTAGTGCGCCCTGAATTTCCTAAAGCAATTACCGAGAAAGTAATGGGTGGTATTGATGCTGACTGATCAAGAATTTTTACGTTATAGCCGCCAAATTATGCTGTCAGATATAGCAGAGCTTGGGCAACAGAAATTAATTCAAGCACAAATACTGCTTGTCGGTGCTGGTGGTTTAGGTTCCGCAGCCGCGCTTTATCTTGCAGGGGCTGGGGTCGGAAATATAGTGATTGCCGACGACGACGTTGTCGAAAGTTCCAACTTACAGCGTCAGGTTATTTACCGTGATGCTGACCAAGGTAGAAGTAAAGCCAAGATGGCAATTGAACATCTTCAGGCCTTAAACCCTTATATAAAAGTCAGAGCGGTGCAGACACTATTAGCTGGTCAGCAATTAGCCATTGAAGTGGCACTGGCAGACATTGTCTTGGATTGCTCTGATAATTTGCCAACACGTCATGCAGTCAATCAAGCGTGTGTTAAAGCGAAAAAGCCCTTGATATCAGGGGCTGCTATTCGTTGGCAAGGTCAGTTAATGGCATTTGATAATCGTTCTGGGATAGGACCGTGTTACCACTGTTTATTTCCAAACCAGCCAGATACAACGCCAGAGTCTCTAAGTTGCAGTAACACAGGTATTGCAGGCCCGGTGGTTGGCATTATGGGGACGATGCAAGCTTTAGAAGCCATCAAATGCATCACTGGAGCAGGCATTGTGGCCTTTGCCGCTCTGCAACAATTTAATGGACTAACCATGGCTTGGCAGCAATTTAATATTGCTGCAGATCCACAGTGTCCAGTGTGCAGCCAGCACAATGACAACGGAGAGTAAGTCACTAATGACAACCCATATCGAGAATTCAACCGATGTAATGATCCAAGTGTTGGTCAATGAGAAACCGGTCGAGTGTTCAGTAGGCTTAGATCTTGAAGCGCTACTTACTGAATTACAAATGCCCTTACTAGCAACAGCCGTTGCCCTTAATGACGATATTGTTGCGCGCAGCCAATGGGCTAGCACGATATTAAGTGCAGATGACCGTATTGCTTTATTTCAAGCTATAGCTGGAGGCTAAGATGTTAACCATTGCAGATAAAACGTTCTCTTCTCGTCTTTTTACCGGAACGGGTAAATATGCCAATAGTCAAGTGATGGCGAGATCCATCATTACCTCTGGATCTGAGCTGGTTACGATGGCGTTAAAACGTGTTGATATTGATAACCGTGACGACGACATTCTTGCTCCCTTGATCCAAGCGGGAGTTAATTTACTTCCTAATACTTCGGGCGCGAAAAATGCGAACGAAGCCATTTTTGCCGCCCAGTTGGCTCGTGAAGCCTTGGGCACAAATTGGCTGAAGTTAGAAATTCACCCAGACCCTAAATACTTAATGCCCGATCCAATTGAAACATTGGCTGCAGCTGCCGAACTAGTGCGTCAGGGTTTTATAGTCTTGCCGTATTGTCATGCGGATCCAGTGTTATGTAAGCGTTTAGAAGAAGTTGGCTGTGCTGCCGTGATGCCGTTAGGTGCACCGATTGGTTCAAATAAAGGGCTGGCATCGCGTGATTTTCTTGAGATTATTATCGATCAGGCGCGAGTGCCAGTTATCATTGATGCGGGTATTGGCGCGCCATCTCATGCATCTGAAGCCATGGAAATGGGAGCTGATGCCGTGTTAGTGAATACGGCGATTGCCACTGCAGCCGACCCTATTACCATGGGACGAGCGTTCAAACTAGCAGTTGAAAGCGGGCGTATGGGGTATGAAGCAGGTTTATCTAACACCATAAATCATGCAATTGCGTCAAGCCCATTAACGGCTTTCTTAGATCAAACTGCATAAGGGGTGAGCATGAGTTACGTTGATGTTTGGAAGCAATTGAATTGGGATGATATACGCCTATCTATTTATAGTAAAACTGCAGCAGATGTAGAGCGTGCATTACGTAAACCAAAGCGTGATTTGGAAGATTTCAAAGCGTTGATTTCTCCAGCGGCTGAACCGTATTTAGAACAAATGGCACAGCAGTCTGCAGCATTAACCCGTAAACGATTTGGGCATACCATGTCGTTTTATGTGCCTTTGTATCTTTCTAATCTTTGTTCGAATGCCTGTACTTATTGTGGTTTTTCAATGGAAAACCGGATTAAGCGTCGTACGCTTACCTTGGAAGAAATTAGCCAAGAATGCCAAGCTATCAAAGCGATGAACTTTGATAGCATATTATTAGTGACGGGGGAGCATGAACGCAAAGTGGGCATTGAGTATTTTCGTGAAAGTGTGCCGGCAATTAAACAACAATTTAGCTATGTGGCTATGGAAGTACAACCGTTAGCGCAAGAAGAATATGCAGAACTGAAAACATTAGGGTTGAATGCCGTGATGGTGTATCAAGAAACTTATAATGCTTCTACGTATGCAGAACATCATTTGCGTGGCAATAAAATGGACTTTGAGTATCGCCTTGCCACACCCGATCGCTTGGCTAAAGCAGGGATAGACAAAGTTGGGATCGGGGTGCTGATTGGGCTTGAAGAGTGGCGGGTAGATTGTTTCTTTGCTGCGACTCACCTTGATTACCTTGAACGTACGTATTGGCAAACCCGATATTCTATTTCATTCCCGCGTCTACGCCCTTGTGAAGGGGGCTTACAGCCTAAGGCGATAATGAGTGATCGTCAGTTAGTTCAGTTGATCTGTGCCTATCGGATGTTTAATTCGCAGGTGGAATTATCGTTATCGACCCGAGAATCTCCCGAGTTTCGTGATAATGTATTGCCACTGGGTGTAACAAGCATGTCGGCTGGCTCGAAAACTCAGCCGGGTGGTTATGCTAACGATGAACCAGAACTAGAGCAGTTTTCGATTAGTGATGACCGTTCGGTTTCAGATGTGGCACTTGCCGTTAAACAGAATGGTTTTGAAGTGGTATGGAAAGATTGGCACTATATTTACTCCGGCTAATGAACTATAAACAAGAGCATCAAACTGTCTGACTGTTCATTTTAAGTTCGGTATTCATAGTGATCGGCTCCAGTCAGACTAGACGCTTCTCTGAGCAGTCCAACATTTGTCTTTTCAAAGTGAGCTAGGCCTAGGTACCCAAGAGCACTTTGCGGATTAACTCAGATATTGGAAAACATGTTAACTATCTATATGCAACAAACCAATTTATCCCATCCACTACAACTCTGCCTGATTTCTTCGATAAATTTGCTGGCCATGTTACTCACCCGGATAGGTTGATCCCGTTCCATTTCACATTTTAACCAACTACAATTTGCCCCTTAACAAGGGGCTATGGTGTCAATAGCTAATTTTTTGCTACGGTTTCATCCCACATTACACCATCCCTTAACATTGAATTTAAGATAACAACCATTTTTCTTACACAGGCAATAATAGCGACTTTTTTTGGTTTCCCCTGCTGAAGAAGTCGCTGATAATTCCGTTTAAATATAGGGTTGCATTGCATAGCTGACATCATCGCCATATAGAGAACGGTGCGAACTTGAGAGCGGCCACCTTGGATAGTTCTTTTTCCTTTAAACCGACCACTTTCCTTAGTTATTGGAGCGACACCAATAAGCGAAGCTGCTTGTTTGTTGGTGATATACCCTAATTCTGGAACATTGCTGATAATGGACGCCGCGACAATTTTACCTACTCCAGGCATACTTTGTAGGATCATGTTTTTAGCCTGATACTCAGGGCTCTCTTCTATCATCTTTGCTATCTTTAATTCAATTTTTGTTATCTGATTTTTAAAAGCCGTTAAAATGGGGTTTATCGTTGAAGCTAGAGATTTTGGCAATATCTGAAGTCGATTCTTTTCCATAGTTTGCATGTTGAGTAACTGGTTTCTTCTTGCGACCAAATCACTCATAGCTCTCATGTTTTCAGGTCTTAATTGAGTTAAGGTTGGCTTTATAGCTTCGGAATAATGCGCAATAAGCTCTGCATCCAGCCTGTCGTTCTTTGCTCGCCTACCAGTTGCCCCAGCAAAGCGTTTTACATGTATTGGATTAGCAATAACGAAGGGTAGATTAGCCTCAGCACAAGCGATAATGAAGGGCATTTCTAACCTACCAGTGGCTTCTATGACGATTCGTTCAGGAGAATACTTCTTGATAGTTTTAATCGCTTCTTTTATGCCTTTGTCATCGTTAGATACGGTGAAGTAAATGTCGAGTGGTCGAATGTAGAAATCTAATTGCGACTTACCAGTATCAACACCGACATTAATGTTTTGAAGTGTACTTGTATTCATAATAAGCTAACTCTTGCTTGCGTAATGCGGGTTCGAGACCCAGTGGGCTATTCGAGTGTTTTGCTCGGAGTCCTATGCAGCGTTCGTTCTTGTTATCGGTCTCTCGACAGAGGAGCCAGCGTTTAATCGAACTACTGCATAGAAAGCCTAAGTTGCAGCTTAGGCTTGGGTCTCACATTACCCAAAAGCAGAGTTAATTTCCCATACAAGGCGTTGTATTACTAAATTCAGAGGGTAAGAAATACATACTGCAATTTCTGTATCGACAAAGATGTTGGGGAATAACCTTAAGTAAGTTTCCTATGCATTATATAGCTATCAACATAACCAAGTCTTTTATGGCGGTATGCGTGGGGAATAATACCAATAATAGAAAAACCTAATTTTTTCCATAGGTTTACCGCTATTTCATTTGTAGACACAACTGAATTGAATTGCATGGCTTCAAATCCAAGATTGACGGCGATCTCGATTGAATGGACACATAATTTCCTAGCAATACCTTTACCTCGCGCATTCTCATTGACTATGTAACCACAATTACAGATATGATCACTTGGTCCCTGAGCATTTGGTTTAATGTAGTAGGAACCAAGTACCTTGCCGTCCTCGATAAAAACATAAGTTTTAAGTGGGGATTGGCACCATAAATCGTATGCCTGTTCATAAGTCATTTCAGGGTCAAACGCATAAGTTTCTTGAGCTTTGATTACCTTTTCAAAACAAGGCCAAAATTGCTCGAAGTCTGATTTTTGGATCTCTCTAATCATAGGTGTCCTCCCTTTTTCCAATCACCGCTGTATCTGGGCCAGCCTAATCTAACTTGATCTCACATTCATTAACATAAGTTAAGTTCAAACAAATTCTAAATCACTACTTTATCTAGAGAAAAACCGTAAAATCTGCTAGTTTTTCCCTACACTCAAAAAGGATGTCACCGCTCAATGGATTCGATACTTGCGCAACTACAAGCTTATTTTTCTCAGCCTAGCCAAGACTGGGGCAATGACGTTCTTCTCATTACGGGTATAAGCTTTGTTGCTTGGCTCGCTTGGCGGATTATCTATGGTCGACTAGAGGTGATTGCGAACAAAACCAAGTTTCAATGGGACAACGTCATTATCAATGCTTTAAAAACACCAATAAGTACACTACTTTGGTGTTGGCCTGCAACCGTTTCTATCGGTTTGGTCATGCAGAGCTATATAGAACACTCTCTCGATTGGCTAACAACGCTCAAAATGTTGCTCGTTATTGCCATATTCATTTGGATTATCCTTCGACTTATTAATAACGTAGAAGAATACGTACTTCAACAAAAAAAGCGAGATGAATCTACGGTACAAGCCATAGCTAAAGTGGCAAGGCTACTGTTCATCATCATGGGTGTCCTCTCCGTTATGCAGACTTTAGGCTTAAGCCTGTCTGGTCTTCTTACCTTTGGCGGGGTGGGTGGTTTAATCGTAGGTCTGGCGGCAAAAGATCTGCTCTCAAACTTTTTTGGCGGCATGATGCTTTACTTCGACCGCCCTTTCAAACTAGGCGATTGGATACGTTCACCGGATAGGCAAATAGAGGGCACGGTTGAACGAATTGGCTGGCGAATGACCATCATTCGAACCTTTGATAAAAGACCTCTGTATGTACCTAACTCCGTTTTCACTAATATCGTTGTGGAAAACCCATCTCGCATGTCGAATCGACGAATCTATGAAACGATTGGCCTGCGATATGAAGATGCACACAAAGTCGATGGCATCATCAAAGATGTAAAAACAATGCTAGAGAATCATCCAGATCTAGATATGTCTCAAACCTTGATCGTCAACTTTAATGCCTTTGGCCCATCATCATTAGACTTCTTTATCTACTCATTCACAAAAACAGTGAACTGGGTGCACTTTCACGAGGTAAAGCAAGACGTGCTATTAAAGGTAATGGGTATTATCCATGGCCACGGTGCGGATGTAGCCTTCCCAACTCAGACTTTAAAAGTAGAGCAATCAACGCCACCCAGTGGATTCCCTTTTCCATCAGTAGGGAAATAACATTTTGATTCTATACGGCCAATAATCGAACAAACACTGCTACAGCGTTCATCTCAACCACGTTAATTGAAAACACCGCAGAGACAGGTATGTCACTAATTGGGTGAGAAATAAATCCACTTTTTAGATCCGCTGTTGCCGTTGTTTGAGCTAAACCTCAAACGCTTTTTGCGCATTACTGCAAAATAACGACATTCTTTAAAATGGACAACAATAACGACATGGAACAGATGATCAATTGGGGCATCATTGCCCCGGGACGAATAGCCCATCGGTTTGCACAAGGGTTTAGCTCAATCGATGATGGGAATCTTTTTGCTGTTGCGAGCCGTAATGTTGAGCGAGCAACACACTTTGCCATGCAATATGACATACAACATGTCATGGCCGACTACGAAGAGATGATCCAACATCCGGATATCGACGTAATCTATATCGCCAACCCTCATCGATACCATCATGAGACTGTTAAGAAGTGTCTTCTTGCAGGTAAAGCCGTACTTTGTGAGAAGCCTTTAACGGTGACAGCAAAGCAAAGTATTGAGCTATTTGACTTAGCACAAAAACAAAACGTCTTTTTAATGGAAGCGGTATGGAGTCGTTTTTTACCCTGCTGGACCCAAGTAAAAACGTGGTTAGAAGAAGGAATGATCGGAGAAGTTCAACTCCTGCGCTCTACATTTGGTTTTCAACCTCCTAAAGATGAAACCGATAGGCTTTTTGATATCAATCTTGCCGGTGGTGCCCTTCTCGATACGGGAATCTACAATATTGCTCTTTCTGAGTTTGTATTAGGCAGGCAGCCAGATAGAATACAATCCGCTGTTTTGGTTGGCGAGACCGGTGTTGATGAACGCTGTACCGTGACGTTAGATTATGGCGACGTAACCAGTCAATTCACTTGTACCTTCTTGAGTAAACTAGACAACCAATTTCACATCATCGGTGATAACGGAAATATCGTTGTCGACGGGAATTTTTGGGATGCCCGCAGTGCAACCTTGACCACCAATGTTGGTGAGGTGCTTAAATGCAATAAGCCACAGCGCGCAAGTGGTTTTGAGTATCAGGTAGATGAGGTTCATCGCTGCCTAAGAAATGGGCAGATCGTTTCAGATAATATGCGACCAGAAGTCACCATTGCCAATATGAAAGTAATGGATCAAATATTAGAAGAGGCTGGTGTGGTTTATCCGTTCGTAGAAAGATAACTAAGAACGTGTATAAAAAAAATCCTGCTTTATTAAGCAGGATTTTTTATTCTAAATCGAACTACTTCGTTTTACGGCGCGCTTCTACCGCATCGGCCAATTGTCGAAGTACTTTTTCGGTATCATCCCAACCAATACAGGCATCGGTAATTGACTGACCATAGCAAGCGGCTTTTCCGTCCACAAGATCTTGACGACCTTCCACTAGGTGCGACTCAATCATTACACCGAAGATAGCATCCTCACCGTTCGCCATTTGATCAGCAATGTCTGTTGCGACAACCATCTGGCGCTGAAATTGCTTAGAACTGTTGGCGTGGCTGAAATCAATCATCACTTTCTGCGGTAAACCCGAAGCCGCCAATTGAGATTTCGTGGTTTCCACATGCTCAGCGCTGTAATTTGGCTCTTTACCACCACGAAGTATGATATGACAGTCAGGGTTACCTGCCGTTTCTATAATCGCAGAATGACCGTATTTAGTGACAGAAAGGAAATGGTGAGAAGCCTCCGCACTACGAATGGCATCTGTCGCAATCTTAATATTACCATCGGTACCATTTTTGAAACCCACTGGGCATGAAAGGCCTGAAGATAGCTCTCTATGCACCTGAGATTCCGTCGTTCGTGCGCCAATAGCACCCCAACTAATAAGATCGGCAATGTATTGCGGCGTGATCATATCTAAGAACTCACCCGCTGTCGGCATTCCCATATCAGTAAGATCGAGAAGAAGCTTACGACCGATTCTCACACCATCGTTTAACTTGTAGGTATCGTTAAGGTAGGGGTCATTAACCAGCCCTTTCCAACCTACTGTTGTACGAGGTTTTTCAAAATAAACTCGCATAACAATTTCAAGACGATCCCCTAGCTCATCACGTAAAACTTTCAGTTTTTTTCCGTAATCGAGTGCCGCTTCAGTGTCATGAATTGAACACGGACCTATAACAACCAATAAACGATCATCTTTATCGTTTAAGATATTGGAGATTGCCTTACGAGCTTGATAAGTCGTTGTGGCCGCTGTTTCGGTCGCTGGAAACTTCTCTAATACCGCGATAGGAGGAAGTAATTCTTTTACTCTATTAATTCTTACGTCGTCAGTCTGATGCATTTCTAATACTATTCCTATTCATATTTGTGAGCCAGTTTGATACAGATACAGCCGACTCATCCATTCTCTATTCTTGTAACTTATCGAGTAAAAAAGATAACTTCAACCATTTTTTTAATCAAAGTTCAATAAAGACATCAAATTTACACTTTACACGACTCGTAACGTTAACTTTACGCTTTATTTATTGACACTATTTTCAGGTATTCTCACCATTTTTTACCCATTAGAGGTTAAGAACCTGAGTATTTAGGTTATATTTTAGCGTCAAGCATAGAAATCACACGTACAAATCATTATGGAACCACTCCTTAGGTGTTCGCTATGAAAAAATTCGATATTACGTTTCTCCATACCGACGAGATTCATATTAACAATTTTCAATTATTAATAGATGAGCTAGCGCCAGAACTAACGACTCATCACATTGTAAATGAATCACTTTTACTTCACGCTCAGAAATACGGGGTTGATTCAACATTGACTGAGTCATTGAATGCATTGTTATTGCCTCTCAGTGAACAATCTCGATTACTTCTTTGTACCTGTTCCTCTATAGGTTCCGTCGTCGAAAAAATGTCGTTTAATAATGATTGCTCATTTCAACGTATTGATAGAGCAATGGCAAACGATGCGGTTGAAAAATACCAAAACATACTGGTCGTTGCTGCACTAGAAAGCACCATCGAACCAACCAAAACACTTTTAGAGGAGTCATGTATTGCAAAAAACAGACAGCCTAGTGTTGACCTTATCATGGTCAAAGAGGCGTGGTCGTATTTTCTTTCAGGTCAACAAGACAGATACCTGATGGCCATTGTCGACGCTGTACAGCAAAAACAAGAAGATTATGATGCGGTGATTCTTGCGCAAGCTTCCATGGCTGCGGCTTCGACTAAAGGGACGTTTTCAATACCGGTATTAAGTAGCCCTAAACTAGGTATCATTCATGCATTAGATACGATAGACGCGTTAACCTGAACCCAATTCAATTATTGCCACATCACCAATGTGGCGGCCATCGCGATCATAATAAGTGCCATAATATCTTTTCTTTTTACGCTTTCTTTAAGCCAAAAAAAGGAAATGAGCATCGTGAAAAACACCTCTACCTGTCCTAATGTTTTTACATACGGTACCGTCTGAAGAGACATCGCACTAAACCAACCTAAAGAACCAACAAAACTGGCAACGCTGGTCATCACCACTAACTTTGGCTTACGAAACATAGCCGTTAATGTGGCCCTGTCTTTCAGCAACATATAACTGGTCAAGATGAGTGTTTGCAAAAATATCACTGAAAATAGTACCCATGCAGCACGATGTGGAAAGGGTACGGATAAACTTAAGCTCGCCTCACGGGCCCAAAGAGACGTTAAAGCAAAGGCACTACTACACGCAAGTCCCAATAGTGCCGTACTTTTCGATAGGCTTCGGAAGCCTTGTGGGCAACTGAGTATTAATACTGCGATCCCCCCTATTAAAACGCCTACCCAACCCAAAATCGGTAATGAGGTGCCAAAAAATAGAACCCCGATCAATGCGGCCATGGACGCTTCACTTTTTGCTAGCCCAGCCCCAATTGCAAAATTTTTCTGCTTAAACAGAACGACCATCAATGCTGTCGCAACAATTTGCATGATGGCGGCCCCAAATACATAAAATAGCGTATCGCTGGTCACGAGTGGCAGTTCAGCGGGCTGCCAAACATAAAGAAAAATGAGATAAAGCAATGCTAAAGGGCTCGCCCATAAAAAACGAGCTAAGGTCACCCCAACAACATTAAGATCAGCGCTAAGTTTACTCTGAAAAGCATTGCGCCAAGACTGACTAAAAGCAGCGAGTAAAGTAAATAATATCCAGCTCAAAGTGGTTATTCATCCATTAAGTTAAACAGTTATCTTAGGAGCAGTTGATATTAAGTGGCACTGTAAACGTGAGTGGCAACTTTAAATGATTGACTTCACCACAAACCAAGAGACCAAGCTAAATAGGTTTGTGATCAACATGCCTATGACTCCGCAGACCAATCAAGACGTCCTTGTACGCTTAATAATGGGCAAAACGGAAAACTATATTGCTTCAATGTTGCCTCGACGACAAGCCCGAACATCGCAAT
Organism: Vibrio sp. VB16; assembly: GCF_015594925.2. NCBI lineage: Bacteria > Pseudomonadati > Pseudomonadota > Gammaproteobacteria > Vibrionales > Vibrionaceae > Vibrio > Vibrio sp. VB16. The sequence continues at coordinate 1,109,006 of NZ_CP087591.1, read as the reverse complement.
ACTCTCTATCGAGAGTCGGTAAGCTGTCCATTGGTGCCTGTTCCATCGTATCCATATTATTGCTCCGTTAACTCTTCAGATAGGTATGAGTCCAGTAGCGCTACTGGACTAAAAAAATCGGCCTCTAACTGTGTTAGAGGCCGAACATTTTATTTATTTCGTCAAAATCCTATCTCACTTAGTCATGCTCTGTCGTCACCCTCTTTATAAAATAAAGAACGGATACCGCCATTTTAAATAGCCCAACCACCAGCATAGAATGCAACGAGTACGACCGCAATCAACACAGTACCCACATTAAGACGATTGAATTCACCCGCAATAACACGGCCAATAACCAACGAGCTGAAGCCCAACATAATACCGGTAACAATGTTCCCTGTAAGCACGATAAACACAGCACACATAAGACCCGACAAGGCGTCTACAGAATCGCTCATGTCAAGCTTGCTGACATTACTTAGCATTAGTAGACCAACATACATCAACGCGGGTGCCGTTGCATAAGAAGGTACAAGATAGCTTAGAGGCGCTAAAAACAACATCAGCAAAAACAAGCCACCAACGATGGTCGCAGTTAGCCCTGTTTTACCACCTGCAGCAGTACCCGCAGCAGATTCGATATACACAGCAGCGGGTGCACCACCTACAAAACCAGCAAACATGCTACTGATTGAATCCGATGTAAGCGCCTTACCACCATTAATGATTTGGCCGTCCTTATCAAGCAGGTTCGCCTGACCAGCTACCGCACGTATTGTACCTGTAGCATCAAAGATTGCCGTCATAACCAGCGCCAGAACACTCGGGATAACAATCGGGTTAAGCGCGCCCATAATATCCATGGTACCTAGCAGTGATTCACCTTCAGCGCCGAAAGAAGGCATAGCAAATAAGCCTTGATACGTTACGTTAGGGTCGAAAACCAAACCAAAGATAGAGATCGCAATAATGACGAGTAAAATGCCTCCAGGTACGCGACGACGCTCTAGACCGAAGATTGCAGCCAGACCAATGACAGACATTAGTACAGGCAAAGAAGTGAACTCACCAAGCGTTACAGGCAAACCTTCATATGAGTTTTTCTCAACTAATCCCACTCCGTTTGCGGCAATAAGCAACAAAAACAGACCAATACCTATGCCTGTACCATGCGCTATTCCCGTTGGTAGATTAGTAAGGATCCACTGGCGAACGCCTGTCACCGTAATCGCGGTAAACAAAACCCCCATCAAGAAGACCGCACCGAGTGCAACAGGGATACTTATTCCCTGCCCTAACACTAGGCTAAACGCAGTGAATGCGGTTAAAGAGATGGCGCAACCGATCGCCATTGGCAACTTAGCCCACAACCCCATTAACAGAGAACCAAACGCTGCCACCAAACAGGTCGCGATAAACACCGCACCTTGGTTAAACCCGGCGGCGCCTAACATGCTCGGCACGACGATAACTGAATAAACCATCGCAAGGAAGGTGGTTAACCCTGCAAGCATTTCCTGTTTAACGGTACTACCGCGAGCCGAAATTTGAAAATAACCATCTAATCCGCTTTGTTGCACGGGCTCTTTTGGTATATTGACTGGATCACTTTGTATTGTACTATTTTCAGACATGGTGATATTTCCTTGTTAGTCATTGAGTTCAAAGAGTTCGTATTAATTAACTCGTCAAAATAAGACATACCCTTTACAACTCAGAAAGTGTGTAAATGTTCCATTCCACGTAGTTTAAATTACCTATTAAATTTTTTTTCGTTGTCAAAAAGCGACGGATTAACCACGTTCATAAACGAGTCGACCATCGACATAGGTTCGGTAGATACTGCGATCATCCCCTAGTGTCATCAGCAAAAACAACTTGTCAGCTAGATCTTTTGAACTGTCGTATCGCAATTGCTGTAAAGGCGTTGCACAAGGATCAATGACGACGAAATCAGCTTCTTTACCGATCTCAAAGTTGCCAATCAAATGGTCCAGAGACAGTGAGTTTGCTGCGCCTAAGGTTGCAAGATAAAAAGCTTCAAAAGCGGATAATCTATGCTGCTGCAATTGCATTACCTTGTAGGCTTCATTGAGGGTCTGAAGCAGGTTAAACGTCGTGCCAGCACCAATATCGGTCCCTATTCCGACCTTTATATTGCGATTCCATGCTTCCTGCAGTTTGAATAGACCACTACCGAGATAAAGATTCGAGGTAGGACAGAACGCAATGGCAGAATCTGTCTCTTGTAAGCAATCCCACTCCTTATCCTCAAGATGAATGCAATGAGCAAACACGCTCTTGGGTCCCGTAAGACCATGGTGATGGTATACATCAAGATAGCCGTCTTGTTCGGGATACAATTCTTTTACCCACGCAATCTCGTCTTTGTTTTCACATAGATGTGTATGCACGTATGTATCTGGATACTCGGCTTTTAGTTTACCTGCCATTGCCAACTGTTCTGGAGATGACGTTGGGGCAAAGCGTGGGGTAATGGCATATTGTAAACGACCTCTTTTATGCCATTTCTCTATCAGTTCTTTGGATTGGTTGTAGCCAATTTCTGGCGTATCAAGCAGATAATCGGGGGCATTGCGGTCCATCATGACTTTGCCGGCAATCATCCTCATATTGATTTTTTCAGCTTCTTCAAATAGAGCGTCCACTGACTCAGGGTGAACCGTACCGAAGACCAAAGCGGTTGTTGTACCATTGCGCAACAATTGCTTGATGAAAAATGTCGACATCTCCCGAGAGTATTCTTTATCTTTATAACGAGCTTCTGTAGGAAAAGTGTAGTTATTTAGCCACTCAAGCAGTTGCTCCCCATAGGCGCCAACCATTTCTGCCTGAGGGTAGTGAATATGGGTATCGATAAAGCCCGGCATAACCAGTTTTCCCGGATAGCTTCTAATACGGACCGATGCTGGGACTTTGTCTTTTCCCTCTTCCCAAGGACCCAACCATTCAATACGCCCGTTATCAACAAGCATTAACCCGTCTTCTATAAAGCGAACATTTTCTTCGATATCTCCTGGCTTATCTACTACACGCGCAATATCCATGAACGAAGCACGAATTGCCTTAATAGATTGAGAGTATTCCATAGTTACCCCTATAAATTTTTTATACGCACATCTATTTGTTTCTCATCACCGGACGGCCACAAATAGCGTACAGACCAATTTTAAAGTTCTAATGTAGAATTCTAAGTATTCATAGATGGCAAGAAACCAATCGGCTCCTTGCCCGTTTATTCAGTGTCGATTTACGCTTTCTGACGAGCCAAATTTTCTTCTTCTTCCAAAGCTCGATTACACACTTCACACTCTTTAATTTGCTCTTCCAACGCTTCACGTTTTTCGGTAGCACTTTCCGCTTCATCCGCGCGATTAACGCCTAGAGCAACATTCAGTGCAAGTGCGACCAATGAGCCAGTGGTGATACCTGAGCCGAAAATGACTTTCATGGACTCGGGCAAGTGGGTAAGTATTTCTGGACGAACGGTTACGGCCATACCAGAGGCTACACCTACTGCAATAATCAACATGTTACGTTTGGTGAAACTAATACGTGAAAGGATGCCAATACCCGCTGAAATAATCATGGCAAACATGACTAAGCCTGCGCCACCAAGTACTGGTGAAGGGATCGTTACCACTATACCGCCCAGCTTTGGAAATAAACCAGCCAACAGCATGATGAAACCAGTAAGAGCGACCACATGACGGCTTGCCACACCAGTAATAGAAACAATACCGACGTTTTGGCTAAATGATGAAAAAGGAGTGGCACCAAACATAGATGCTAATGCACTACCGGCCCCATCACACAAGATACCCTTCGATAATTTCTTACCCGTTAACTTGGTATGAGTCGCATCACTCAATGCCAAAAAATCGCCCGTTGATTCCATGATCGTAACCAGATAGGCAATCGACATGCCGATGATACCGCTCACGGTAAAACTAAGGCCAAACGGCATTATTTCAGGTAAAGCAAAGAACTTAGCGTCACGAACGGGAGAAAAATCAACAATACCCATAAAAATAGCCGTCAGATAGCCTACAGCCATGCCTATTACAATCGCTGCGGCTGAAATAATACCGGTACCGACTTGTGATAGGACAATAACAACAACCAGTACCAAAAGACCTAACAACAGGTTACTAAGTTGACCGTACTCTTCCTGACCCACAAATCCACCAGCAAACCAATCCACGGAAACAGGTAGAATAGTTAAACCGATAAGTACCACAACGGTACCGGAGACAACCGGCGGAAATAATTTGCGGATCTGAGGCATAAATCGGCTACCGATAATCATCACCAGAGACCCCACTAGCGAGGCACCGAATATACCTGAAATACCGGCATCTAAACCAATAGAGATAGAGATGGCAACAAAGGTAAAACTTGTCCCCATAACAACAGGTAAACGAATTCCAACCGGGCCTACACCTTTACACTGAACAATCGTGACTACTCCAGAGACCATAAGAGCAGCATTGACCAAAATAACCATTTGATCAGTAGGCAACCCGATCGCACTTCCCACCACAAGAGGCACAGCAATTATGGCCCCCATTGCAGCAAGCATATGTTGTAAAGCTAGTAATATTGCAGCTCCCACAGGAGGCTTATCTTCCACGTTATAAAAGAGTTTCATTTCAATACTATCCATTTTATAGACTTTTCACAGACGACTGCGCTTTAAGGCTTCTTATGTGCCTATTCAGTCAAACAGTATCCACGAAAAGATTGGACGAGTATGGAATCGATAACCTAGCCAGAAAATCCCCAAGGAGCTCCCACCTAGTAAATAACTAGGTGCTGCCTTACCCCATTTCACTACAACTAAATCTAAATTAGTTCGTATCAGCCAAGCTATGACAACTCACTCGCAAATTAAAAAAGCGGCTATTTCCCATCCCCTGAAAATTAACCGCTTTTAGTTCAATTTACAGTTTGTTGAGTCCTCTAAGTACCTTCTCTGGTGTAAAGTTCCATTCTCTAATCCATACGCCACAGGCATCATGGATGGCGGTAGCGATGGCCGGTGAAGCACCATTTACGCCAATTTCTGAGATAGACTTAGCGCCAAATGGCCCAACAGGATCATCACTTGGAACTAACGCCGCTCGAAAATCTAATGGGATATCACCAATTTTCGGTGCACCGTAACTCTTAAGATCGGTATTGATTGGCACACCGCTCTCGTTATACATCAACTCCTCAGTCATGCTGTGACCAATGGCACGCATACTGGCTCCATAGATCTGACCCAGCGCCAAGTCTGGATTGATTGGCGTACCACAATCGAGAAGGGCATGAAATTTATTCAGTTTTATCTGACCGGAGCGAGTATTGACCGCAACCTCAACGAAATTGGCACCATATGGAAACGCAAAATCAGAGGTAATAAAGCTACCACTCGTGAGTAACTGCCCCCAGCCTTTACCACCTTCAGCTTGATGCGCAATTTCACCATAGGTGACTTGTTTACCATCTTTGGCTTCCACCGTTGCAGGGAAAACAAGTTTGACACTTTCAACCTGCTCACCAAGCATCTCTGCTCCACAAATGAGTATGCGTTCACGCATTGATTGCGCCGCTTTCATTGCCGCATTTCCGGAGAAACATGTTCCTGACGATGCGTATGCACCTTTATCAAACGGGCAGTGGTCGGTATCACCAGAGATTACCGTCACTTCTTCCAGCGGCATTTTCAATGTTTCTGCTACGATCTTACTCACGACCAAGTCCAAGCCAGTGCCAATATCTGCGCCTCCAGAATGGACAATCATTGTGCCATCTGAGGCCAATTTGGCTTTACAGTTCGCCTGGTCGATATCTGGGATACCCGATTTTTGCTGCATAATTGCAACGCCTCGACCAATTTTCCAGTCAGGTCCGAGATCTTCTTTCGGTGTGTCCCAGCCAAACTCTTCACGTCCACGACGCAACACTTCGGTAAGCGCACACGAGAGTACTCTAGGCGGTTCTGTCGGTAAATCACCTTCACCAACTGCCGCTTTGATTTTTAACGGGTCACCTTCATGAACTCGGTTCTTTTCAATAATATCAAGAAGATCCATGTCCAGTTCATCAGCAAGTTCCGCTAGCATCATTGTTAGGGCAAAAACGCCTTTAGGAGCACCATAACCTTGATAAGCACCGGTAGGACAAATGTTTGAGTAGTAGGTTGTCACTTTAAAACGCACATTATCGATTGGATAAAGCGGCAGTGACAACGCAGGGCCGTTGGAAGGTACCGTAAGAGCATGGTTACCATAAGGGCCTGTATTGGCTTGGAAATCCATGTCAATTGCCGTCAGAGTACCATCTTTTTTCATACCTACTTTTAGGTTGACCTTAGCAACGTGACGCGTAGAACAAGCGATAAATTCTTCTTCACGAGTATAATGAAGATAAACAGGTCGTCCGGTCATAAAGGTAGCGAAAGCCGTAAGGTCTTCAACCAAGATATCTTGCTTGGACCCAAATCCACCACCAACACGCTCTTTAATTATGTGTACAAGGTTTTGCTTAACGCCAAGGATCCTAGCGATCTGACGACGTACATGGAATGGCACCTGAGTGGAAGCGTGCATAACCAAACGGTTTCCATCCATATAGGCGTAGCAGATATGGGTTTCCGTTGGCGCTTGCTGTGCCTGTTTGGATTCGTACGTTCTCTCCAAGATTATATCTGCATCCGCAAAGCCCTGATCGATGTCACCAATCTGACCATGTACCGAAGCGGCGATATTTTCGCGCGGCTTACAGCCTATTGGGAAGTTAACAATCAGCTTACCTTCACGTGGATCGGCATCTCTGTTTTGTTCTTCGAGATCAGAGGGTGCTCCCGCAAGATATTCAATAGGTTCATTGTGGATGATTGGCGCATCTGCCGCGGCGGCTTCATCGATACTCATCACGGGCTTAAGTACTTCGTACTCAACATCAATAAGTTTCAAAGCCGCTTCAGCTATATCGACACTTTCCGCGACAACGGCCGCAACACGGTCGCCAACATGGCGTAGTTTCTGACAGAACATACGTCGATCTAAAGGCGATGGCTCCGGCCCCGTTTGACCACCAGGCGTGTAAGGAATATCTGGACAGTTTTCGTGCGTCATAACAAACACAACACCGGTTAGCGCTTCGGCTTTACTGACATCCAGACGTTTTATCCACGCATGTGGATGAGGACTGCGCAGTACTTTAAGAACACACGCATCTTTAGGAATTCTATCTTCAACATAACAAGGTTTAGCCTGAACCATTTTCACCGAGTCGTCTTTCGGACTCACCTTGCCGACGACATCCAAGTCATCACAAAACTCCGGTGCCACTTCCTCATTGTAATCAGGCGTATGTTTACGGTTTGCAGCCAAACTGACCACTTGGTAGAACTGTTGATAGCCAGCATCACGGCTAAATAGACCAGAGAGCGCATCATCTATCTCTTCGCGAGTAGGGTTGGCAACTCGCTCAAGCAAATCCGTAATAATCAGTGCTGCCGCTGGGTCATTATATCCTGACTGAACAACACCGACATCAATCATCGCCTGCTGAACGACATTTAGGTTATTGTGAGTGCTTAATGATTCCGCTGTAAATACGTCACAACCTTCGAGTTGCGCTGCAATTAACAATGAAGCATTTACTAACTTTCCGTTTAGTAAGATGACATCAGAACCTGCATAGCCATAACCATCATCACTGTTACGTACAGAGTGTAGCCCCATACCGTGCAGTAGTTTTTGTACATTTTCACCAAGAGCACATTGGAGTTCTTGAGGGCGACTATTTAGAGTAAATTGAATGGTCATAATTAAGCCTCCTCAGCCAATAGCTGACACTCTGTCAGTAGATCTGTTACAACGACACCCGCTATGTAACGCTTGTATTCCGCACTACCTATGATATCCGCAACGGGATGAACCGCATCCGCTACCGCTTCTTCTAACAACTCGCCTTTGAGGTTTTGACTTTCAACATCTCGCAAACGGATAGGTTTTGCGGCGCCATTATGCAAAGGGGAAACGCCATCAAGTGCAATAACCTTATTCCCTTGGCTGTCTACTGAAACTGCAGCGGTGACAACTGCTAATCCCGCAGCAGAGCGCGATATGTTGTAACCAATGCAGTTGAGGTTCACATCAGGAATAATAACTTTAACAATCAAATCTCGTGTATCTATTGAGATGTACTCTTCGACATCGCATTCTCTATCATCTGCCAATACTACGCGGGCTTTCAATGCAATGAGACTGGGTATTAATCGCGCTTCTGTCTGTAAAGCTGCAATCTCACCACCAAGTGTGGCCTGGTTGCGTACGTGCCGAGAGTAAATGAAGCTAGCTGATTGTTTCAACGCAACCGGTACTAGCTCGTTATCTATCAAATGCTGAATCTTGCACGTCGCACCGATGTGGATGGCATCATCTAACTGTTCAATATTATCGAACGCCAGATTATCAAGCGATATCGCAACCGTTTTATCGGTTTTACTTGGTGTGGCGTTAAGCTTGGAACCACCGGCGAACCACGTTGCTGTGCCAATATATTGCTGCATGAGTTCTAGAGCCTGGGCGGTAGAGTCTGGTCTGAAGTAGTGCTCAATCATTATTCTTACCCTTTAGATTTCTACTTATCTTTGAGTTCATGGCCTATTTTATTAAGCGAGGCCCTGGACGATACTTTAACTATTCTTAGTCAAGAAAATAGCAACTATTGCGCCAACCTAGACCGAGGACTTAATAAGTGAAGCGTTTCGTGAACTTCGTCTGAAATTGAGGCAGAAATGAGAGCTGAATCATCGATAGAATCTGAGCACATCGACAAATTTAAGATAGATAAAAAACATCAAATAGGAATGCTTATCAATACGTTAGTAATATCTATCAAAATAATATTTTTCCACTATCAATTTGATATCTATCAAACGTGATAGTTGATAATACCGATACTACAAGGTCACGTTTCAGGTGAAAAACGTGTAGTAATTCCAACTTGAAAACGTCATTGTTGAGCAATATGTATGCAAAGGAATAGGCATAAGAAAGGGGGGCATAGCCCCCCTTTCTTCCTCAATAAAACACGATGAAACATTGATATGGTCAATAACCTTTATTGGCAACTTAATTGACTAAGCCAACGCCGTAAAAGGTTAAGAGACGCCTGAAGGCGATAATCAGCCGTAGAGCGTTGATCATCAATTGGATGAATAATTTTGCCATACAAGGTTATCACTTCTTCGATAAAACTTGGCTCTGAAAGTTGCTCGACGGGTAACCCAGCAAATAGAGACTCAAGTTGACGACTGCGAACCACTGTCGGACCAACCGCACCAAAAGCGATACGACAATCAACTAATCTGCCCTCTTTAACGTTTGCTAGCCCTGCAACCGAAAGCTTAGTCAGTGCATTTGCGGCACGGGTACCAACTTTATGGTAGAACGTCACAGGAAAATCAGCTTGCGGAATAATGATATGAGTGAGCATCTCATTTTGCCTAAGCTGGGTCCGTCCCGGAGCAATGATAAAGTCTTCAAGTTCTAATTCACGCACCCCTTGAGCAGAAGACAACACGACACGTGCATCTAGCAAGTATAAAGCAGGCAACGTATCCGCGGCGGGTGAAGCATTACAGATATTACCCGCCATAGTGGCACGATTACGAAGAGCAGGTGCCGCTATTTTGGCTGCACTCTGACGCAAGACATCTGGCACCATGGGGTGTTTTTCAATCTGGCTTAATGTCACTCCAGCGCCAATAACCAGTGCGGTTTTTACGTCACCGTTTGAATCAGCGCCATCGCTCGTCTTAGTAATATGCTTTAGCGCTTGGATTGCATCGACAAAAACGACATCCTGATTAAAACTCGGGGTCATTCCCGGCCTAACGCTGTGTTGTACCATTAGATCAGTACCACCAGAAAACAGCGTATGACAACCAACCGCGAGCCTATCCAATGCCTGCTCTAAAGTGTCCGGACGATATGCTTCTACCATAACCCTTCTCCTTTTTCGCTGGCAATTTTCGCGGCGTCAACGATCATCCCATACCCTGTGCAACGGCATAGGTTACCTGATATCGCCGTCCGAATCTCCAGCTCGTTCGGATGGGCGTTGGCTTCAAGTAAGGCATACAACGCAAGCACCATACCCGGAGTACAAAACCCGCACTGCACCCCTTTTGCTTCAAGAAGCGCATTAATGACACACAAACCTTTTTCCGTTTTTCGCAACCCTTCCAGGGTCATCAACTGACCACCTTCGGCTTGACCAATAGGCATCATGCAGGCGTTTACCAATTCGCCATTAAACAATATTGAACACGCGCCACACTCCCCTTCACCACAGCCTTCTTTGGTCGCCATGTGACTAAGGTTAATACGCAGTGTATGCAGTATTGATTGCAGGGGATCCGCTTCCACTTCGACCAACTCATCATTTAAATAGAATCCGATCTTCATTTTGCCTTGCCTCCGCCAGTAGTATTCTGTGCTCGTTCATTTTGATAAATCGCCTGACATATTTTCTCTGGCGTGACGGGTATTGATGATAAACGTTCGCCAATAGCGGATTCTACTGCCGCTGAAAAGGCGGCCGCACCGCCATTATGGGTTAACTCACCTCCCCCTTTCGCACCATTTGGTCCGTAAGGGTAAGGGTTATCAACGAGGTCGCTTTCAATTGATGGCACATCCAATGCCGTTGGAATGACATAATCGGCCATCGTTTTTTGAGCAAAAACACCCTCTGCATTTAACTCCATTTTCTCGCAACTGCCATAACCAAGCGCTTGTACCAAACCTCCATCAATCTGGCCTTTGAAAACAGCTGGGTCAATCGCATGGCCAATATCGTATACTGCCCAAGCACCGAGAATATCTGTTTCACCGGTGGCCATATCGACCTCTACTTCAACAATATTCATGCCGTAGCTTGTTGCTTGATACGCGCTGCCTTGATAAGTATTTTGATCCCAGACATGATAGTCCGGCTTGCGGTACACCTCTTCGATTTCTAGCGGTTCACCTTCGTGCCAATTATCTTTTATTTTTTTGGCCGCTTTTTCCAACAGGTAACCAACAATCAATATTGATCGAGACGCGACCGTTGGCCCAGAATCCGGCACAATGCCAGTGTCTGGCACCGCTAATTGAATTGTATCCAATGGTTTATTTAGGGTATCGGCGACAATCTTACGAAATGTCAGGCTTAGGCCTTGCCCAATATCAGTATTAGAAGCAAGGATCTGAATAGTACCGTCCGCCAATTTGAGCAAACGCACCTTTGCGCGTACCAGCGTATCTTCTAAATCTCCAGCAAAACCACAACCGTGTTGGAACACGGCCAGCCCAATCCCTTTTCGTTTTTCGTTGTCTATCCCTTGTCTCTGAGCTCGTTCATTTGACAGAATCGTATTTTCGTCAGTCTTGTTGTTATAGTCTGATAAGTTCAGTATCCGTTCCAACATTTGATCCAACACTAATTCGCCGAAGATAGCCGCGCCGGTCAAGGTAGTCGAGTCTGATTTTAGGAAATGTCGATGCTTGAAAGACATTGGATCTTCACCAATCTGCTTGGCAATATGATTCATATGGGTTTCCATACAGAAACACGTCTGTGGCGAACCAAAGCCACGAAATGCACCTGTTGGCACGGTGTTCGTTGTCCAAGCATGCCCTTCTACGCGAACATTAGGGATATCGTAGACATTGGTCGCTGTTGTGAGAGAACGCTGTAAAACAATGCCAGAAAGGCTAAGGTATGCACCTGAATTAATATCAAAGTTGAGTTCCATGGCAACAATATTGCCATCAGCATCAATTCCGGTTTTGTAGTGAAATTCTACCGGGTGTCGCTTAGACGTAAATTGAATGTCTTCGCTACGCTCCAGTACGATTCGAATAGGTTGTTGCAATTTCTCAACCGCAACGGCCAATGGCCCAGCTAAGACATCAGGATAATCTTCTTTACCACCAAACCCGCCACCTGTCGGGCATTGAATAGCACGAACTTTATCATGACCAAGTAGTACCGCCATACAGTGATGAACATAGAAAGGACACTGCATCGATCCCTCTATAACAATTTTCCCATCCTTTGGATAACCAACACAGCCTTGTGTTTCCAGATAGATATGTTCTTGATAACCCGTACTGCACGTCTCTTCAATAATGGTCACTGCACGGGAAAATCCCTCTTCAACATCGCCTTTTGTTAGCGAATGGCTATCAAGAACGTTGTCCGTTGAGTGAATCGCACCATCGATAAGCGCTTTAGATTGCTCTATCGTATACGCCGGTTTTAACGGCGTGTAATCAACCTTAATTTTATTCAGTAACGTCTCTATCACATCTGGATTTGGACCAACCAAAAGATAGATAACCTGACCAACAAACCGCACTTCAGTGCAAGCGAACGCTGGCCAATCTATTTCTACTATAGGGAGCGCATTTTGCCCCGGAACATCATCAGCACCAAATAAATGGTAGCCTTCTGGCAGTTCCGGAAGTTCGACCGATTTAATAACCCCTCTGGGACAAGAAGAGCGGTAGAACCGCCCTTCTAAAAGTCCCGGGTAATGACGGTCGGCAATATACTTAGCTTCACCAGTGGCTTCTTCCCACTTGAATCGAGTATTAACCGTATCCATATCGAGATCTCACATTAGTCTAATCGATCCATTGTTTTCCAAAGGCGTTGCGCTACTTTGCGTGCTTCTGCATAGATTGGCGCAATATCGAATGGGAAAGACCGATCTTCATACACAAATCTTCCTTCAACGATAACACTGTTGACGTTGCCCGCATTGATACCAAAAGCAATATGCCCTGGCAGGTTATCGGCAACAAATGGCGTTGGACTGGTGTAATCGAGAATCGTTAAATCCGCTTTGTTTCCCGGGTCCAGACGACCAAACTTGGCCCCAAAGTTACGTGCAAGAATTTCGTTTCCGTTCCATAGGTTACGGGTAAAGCTATCTGGCCATAAAGGACCGCCAGCATCACGATGTTTGAAGAAAGCGAATTTTAACTCTTCAAACATATCTGCACCAATACCATCGGTTCCCAATGCCACATTCTTAAAGCGAGTTAGCTTGCTGTTGTAGCCTACATTATTGTTCATGTTAGAACGGGCGTTGTGTACTAAGAAACCGTCTTTCGCGTTCAAGATATCAATGTCACGATCAGACAGGAATAGACCATGTGCCAACAGTGTTTTCTCATTAATTAAGCCAAAACTGTCCAAACGTTCAACAATATCCTGGCTGTAATGATGATGACTGTGAGTGACGTCATAGCGGTCTTCTGCTACATGGATATGAATACCACGTCCAGTCGCCTTAACCGCTTCAGACATCATGGAAAGACCTTCATCCGTCACCGTAAATGGGGCATGTGCACCAATATGCGATTCTACAAGATACGGTTCTTCCCCTTTCACTTTAGCGTTGTCAATCAGTTGAGCAAAGGCAATATTCTCTTCAACTCCGGCCATCATTTCTTGCATGCCACCATTACGGTCGGTGGTCTCAAAGCACGTCATTCCACGCAAACCTGCTTTTAAGAAACCGCTACGCAAAGTTTTCAACGAACCAGCGATATAGTTTGGCGAAGCATGGTGATCAATCACCGATGAGCAGCCATTCTTAATCGCTTCCAATGAACAAATCAGGCCACTGTAATACAGCGCTTCTTCATCTAAGGCTCGATCCATACGCCACCAAAGGTTCTTCAGAATCGAAATAAAATCTGGGCTTGGCTTGATATCAGCCATTATGCCGCGAGCAAGACCCGAGTAAAAATGGTTGTGCGAACATACAATGCCCGGCATAACCAATTTTCCATTCATCTCTTTTACCGTCGCTCCGGGGTAATTACCCGACAGATTTGAACCGATCGCTTTGATAACACCGCCATCAAGCACGATATCAACGCTTTCCTTAATCAGTGCAGGTTCTAACTGCACCGCCGTTGCATTTTTTAGTATTAACATTCCTGACTCCTAACCTATAAATCAACGCTACCAAGCAAATAATTATGATGCGCATGAACGTAGCTAATCATTGTCGCTTCATCCGTCATCGACACAGGCATATCCAGTTCACTCTCGTTATTAATGCTAAAGGTATATGTTTCACCTTTTGAACGAACTAATACTTCCTTACCCTCTACGTAGAAGCCTTCATTGGTGCTGTTTGCAAAGTCATCGCGTAGATTAAATATGGTGAATTTGTCTTTGTAAGGCTTGCTGTCCCAAGGGCAAAACTGAGCGCAGTTACCACATTCGTTACAGTAAGCGTCGATGTGCAATGTTTGGAATTGGTCTTTGAAACCTGGAATAGGTAACGATATATTGGCTCGGTTAGGACATACGTCTACACACTTACTACAGATATAATTACATTCCAGACAGCGACTTGCTTCTTGCTCTATGAAGCTTTCACGGTCGGACTCTTCAAGTTCGTTAACGTTGATCATTTGAACTTGAATATCCCCTTTACGTGCATATATCGCCTCGGCCTTAACCTTAGAAGAAACATCGGCGAGGCTTTCTGTTTTAGATTCTCGGGCCAATATCGTTGTTGCAGTTTTCCGACCACTGGAGATAGCAGAAACGATAGATGAAGGACCTGTATGGGCATCACCCATTAAGAAGACATTCTCTACGCCTGTTTCACAGCTTTCTTCGTCAACAATAGGCCAGCCATTTTCACCCATTGGAATACCAATACGACCAAGTGCATCTCGGTTTGACTGTTCGCCAACAGCGGTAATGAGCGCATCCACCTGAAGCTCAATGGTCTCTTGTGTGGCAACTGGACGACGACGACCTTTCTCATCAGGCTCTCCCAATTCCATAACACGAGCGGTTAGCTTGCCATCGGCATCGAATTGCTCTGGATTAGTGAGGAACATAAACTGAACGCCATCTTCAACCGCTTCTTCATACTCTTCTTTGTAGGCGGGCATTTCAGCAATTGTACGGCGATACAGTATGGTTACCTTCTGAACGCCATCAACTTTAAGGGCAGCACGAGCACTGTCCATCGCCGTGTTACCTGCACCAACAACCGCAACATGACTGCCAAGCTCCAGTTTTTCACCGTCATTGAACTGACGTAGAAATTCTAGCGATTTATAGATATTGCTATTGTCACCTGCAAGTGAAATAGGGTTGCCTTTATCCGCTCCTATTCCTAGACAGATATATTTGAAGCCACTTGATTTTAGTGCATCCAAGTCTAAATTCGGGTTGCAACCGTATTCAATATGAACACCATGAGCGGTAACAAAATCAATATCGTGTTGAATCACTTCTGCCGGAATTCGGAATTGCGGAATGATATTCTTTACCACACCGCCCGCGTTTTGCTCTTTCTCAAATATGGTGACTGGATGACCCGCTCGTGCCATAAAGTAGGCAGCGGACAAACCAGCAGGACCGGCTCCGATAACCGCGACAGGGTATTTTTCGCCATCTAAATCGGGTTCATGCCACTTGGCTTTATAGCTTTCCCAACCTTTATCAAGTGCGATTTTTTTCATTTCACGAATGTTCAATGCACCTTCGTAGTCACGACGGGTACAGTTGTACTGGCATTGATGATCACAGATATGTCCGGTAATGGCAGGCAAAGCGTTACGAGAATAAATAACCTCTAATGCTTCGGTGTACTTTTGCTCGCCCAACAGACGAATGTACTCGGGGATATCTTGGCTAATAGGACAGGCAGTGACACAAGGTGCAATATAGCAATCGGTCAATGGCAGCGCTTTTTTGACACTGATTTCTTCTGGTCCACGCCACTCTTTTTGTACGTAATCTGCGACCAGCGATTTTGCCGCTAGTGCTTCAAGTTTCACGAGGTCAACTTTTTGCATTCCCCATTCATCACTGGTTTCTAGCTCTTTCGCGCAGTCCGTCAAGCGAAGATAACCACCTGGCTTCAGCAAGTCAGTTGCCATTGTGATTGGGCGAATCCCCGTTTCAAAAATTTCTTTAATATTAAACTTGCTAGCACCACCGGAATACGAAATAGGCAATGTTCCGTCGAATTCTCGAGAAAGTTCAAGGGCGACGTTAACCGACAGTGGAAACAAAGCACGACCAGACATATACATCTCTTTGTCGGGTAAGCGCCCTTTGCGATTCAAAGTACCAAGTGTGTTAGTTAGCTTAACGCCAAACCCGATATTTTTTGCTTTGCCTAATTCGACCAAACGATGAAGCATTGCTTTCGCGTCTTCTATCTGCAAGTCGTGGCCGAATGACTCTTCGCTTAACGCAATATAGTCAAATCCAGCGTTATCTAATATCTCACGTACACGTTTGAAGCCCAATAAAGTAGGGTTCAATTTCACAAACGTGTTGATGCCCTTCTCTTCGATCATATATTGACAGATCGCTTCTATCTCATGTGGTGGGCAACCATGCATAGTAGATAATGTGACACCACGTGTCAGTTGAGGCGTAATCGTCTCAGTAAGCTGGTTAAGGCGTGGTGAACTAAACTCGTTAGCAAAATCTGGTTTCGCGATAAAACGATTCAATTCATCGATATATGCCCCGAAATTTTCATGCTTACTTGAATCAAGCATGTCATGGATATATTTCTGCATTGGTGCTGTCTGGATCCCAGCAAGGTCATAGCCCACACTCATATTAAAGACAAAAGATTTTGCTTCACCTTCTAATCGTGGAGCAAAAACTTCTTCTAATAGATGCAGTGCAATCCACGCTTTAAGGTATTCGTCATACGCTTTTATTAAAGTGAATTCGGTTGACCATTCGGTGTTAAAGCACTCATCTTCTGCGTCGATACAGGGTTTAGCTATTTCCAACGTATCAAGCTTCTGAACTGTCTTCAGCTCCATGAAACGACCACCCGCTAGCCAAGAACAGATAATATTCTGTGCCAATTGAGTATGCGGGCCGGCTGCTGGCCCGACTGGTGTTTCACAATTCTCACCCCAAACAGAAAGATCTTTGTTGCTCTCCTTGCGATAAAATTGCTTTGCTGGAATCCCAAAAATCGACTGGCTTTCCTTATACTCGCTAAAGATACGATGAAGAAGCTCGCCGAACGGAACGGGACGCATGATGTCTCCCATGATAAATCTCCTTGATGCTATAATTGCTTGTTTGGTTACAGCCAGTACATTTCGTAATGCAATGTGTGGGGCTAAATATGTCGGTCTCAAAGTGATAGGTCGAAAAAAATCAACCAACTATATTTAATAAAGAGCAACTACTGAGCCAGATATTAAAATCGAGATCATCAAGTCGATTGTTCTAAGTTAAATTCGTGACAGAGGTCGAAACTAAGGTCCATTGTGTGAGCGCACGCACCTGAAGATAAAGCGTTTAATAATGAGCAAGATAAGTTGGAAATGATTATGATTCTTAGTCAAAGTAAAATACCTATCAAATTAATAAATAACTATCACTTTGATACCGTTTATTTTGATAGGTATTATCAGAAACAGAAACGTTAAGAAATTATTTAATTTAGAAAGGTGAAATGTGATTTATTCTCAATAACAAGATAAATTCAAATAAACTGCCTAGATTTTTACACAGTATAATTATTAACTGGTGATAGTGGCTTATTATCATTTTGATAATAATTCACTATCAACTCTCATAATGATAATAATAAAATTGGGAATGGTTTAATGCATCAGCTTCAACGCCGACAAAGTGCGTCATAGGCTTCTTGCGTGTCAATATCGAGCAATATTTCTGATTCCTTCATTCCCACATATTTCACTTCGCCACTCTGTATCAATTTCTTCATCTTACTGTCCAAAGGGGCATTGGCTATCTCAGCCGCCATAGAATAGCAGAGTAAAACCGGGTGTCCTGGGGCTTGAACTGTGCCGGGGAAGACCGTACGTTGACCGCGTTCATCCCACACCCTCTGATAGATATCAGCAGAGACACATGGCATATCACCATGACATATAAAGAAATTTTCCGTTTCAACCTGTTTAACCCCATACTGAATGGAGCTAAACATTCCCTGTTCAAAGCCCGGATTTACCACCACAACTATATTGTCGTTGTTCTGATAGCGTTGGGCTAATTCACTACCGCGGTGACCCACGACAAGTATTACTCGAGCGCAAAAGCCAAGTGCATTTTCGATACTTTCATCAAGGATTGTATGGTGAAGGTAAGGTAGCATCATCTTCCAGCGTCCCATTCGAGAAGACAGGCCAGCAGCAGGCATTACGCAGTCTACATGTTGACGTTGAACCATTATTTTACCCATTTATTAGCATTAATCTCATTAAAAGGAGGCCATATGATGATGGGGTTTGACGACCAAGAACGACCTTTTTTATCATTTAAGGCTTCCGTATCAAAGCCGCTTGTTATTTCACTTGTAGGCGGCGGTGGTAAAACATCAACGGCGTTTTGGCTTGCCAATCAATTCAAAAAAAAAGGCCATCATGTTTTTATTAGCACTACTACAAAAATGTATTTACCTGACAGTGAACAAGCTGACAATTTTATTAACCTCCACGACACCAACGAACAACTAATAACATACCAGCACTTGGATTTATTAGAGCCAAGTATCACTTTTTGTTATAAAAATAAAATTAGAACAGATAATAAAAATAACAAAATTAAAGTGTCGGGTGTCACAAGTCAATTTATTGATAATTTAAAAAATGACTCCCCTTTCACAGTTTTTATTATTGAGTCAGATGGTGCTAAACGTTTACCAATAAAGGCACCTAATAGGCATGAGCCTTGCATCCCGAATACTTCGGATATAGTTATCGGTGTCACTGGTGCAGAAATTATTCATACTCGGGCGATACCCGAGAGAATTCATCGATGGGACACGTTTTCTGCACTGACCCAATGCTTGGATGGCGAACTCATTGACCACCGAGTGCTGGGAAACTTGATTGAACATCAACATGGAATGTTTAAGCACGCTCCCAAAGATGCCATCAAAATTTGGTTGATAAACAAGCTGGATCTGGCCACTGATTACGACAAAATCGTAACGTTGGCCAATAAAATTATCAGCGAAACCACAAAACTTGATGCCATCTGGCTTGCGACGATGAACAGTCATACGCCGATTAAAGACGTACTGACGAGAAACTCGCCCATAAAGCGCTCGTCATGAGAACTGAGGTCATGATTAATGAACATTTTTGCAAGAGCAGCACAATTAGAAGAAGAAAACGTTCCATTTGCACTAGCAAGCATCATTGAAACACGTGGGTCAGCACCGCGTCATTCTGGGCAGATGATCGTTAAAACTAACGGCACCATTATTGGCACCGTTGGTGGTGGCATGATTGAACGCTATGTGATTGAACAATCATTGGAAGCGATGTCGGAAAGAAAAGCTCGAGTGGTCAAAGGTCGAATGACACAATCTGGTCCTGAAGCGATGGGAATGGACTGTGGAGGTGCAATGAGTGTGTTCATTGATGTGTATGGCCTTCGCCCTAGCCTTTTGTTAATTGGCGGCGGTCATGTTAATCGAGCGGTCGCGCACGCGGCGCACGTGCTTGGTTTTGATATTACGGTTGCCGACGCGTACGAAGATAGCCTTGCAGAAGAACATTTTCCAGAGGGGACCAAATGCATCCTTGGTAAGAGCATGGAAGATGCTATCGATAAGTTGAACATTACCGAAGAGAGTTTTGTGGTTATCGCCACGAACCACCAAGACAAAGACGCTATCTCAAAGATAGTGAATCGTGATACTCGATATACGGGTCTCATGGCGAGTCGTCGCAAGGTTCAGACTCTGTTTAATCACCTTAGAACATGCAATGTCAGCGAAGAACACATCCAAGCAATACACTCTCCTATCGGGTTCAATATTGGTGCGGAAACCCCAGACGAAATCGCCATCAGTATCATGGCTGAAATCCTTAAGGTTAAACATCAGTCTGCTGGCGGATTAATGAAAGATGATCCCCGTATTAATCGCAATAGATTGGTTCTTATTCGAGGCGCGGGAGATATTGCTACGGGCGTCGCCATTCGTCTGAAAAATTCAGGGTTTAAAGTCGTCATGACGGATATTTCACAACCCACAGTAATACGCTGCACCGTCTCTTTCGCCCAATGTTTGTACGGTGAACCTTCTACCGTGGAAGGGGTCACCGCTAGAAAAGCAAACAATTGTAAAGACGTTTATAAGATAATCGACGACAACGAAATCGCCGTTATGGTTGATGAAGAGTGCTGCTCTATCGACAAACTAAAACCAACCTTTGTGATCGATGCAATTCTCGCGAAACGTAATCTAGGCACTCGCCGTGATATGGCGCCAGTCACCATCGCGCTAGGCCCTGGTTTTACGGCCGGTGAAGATTGCGACGCGGTAATAGAGACAAATCGCGGCCATTACCTAGGTCGAATTATCTATAACGGTGTCACTCAAGCCAATACGGGGATTCCGGGTAATATTGCCGGTTATACTCACCAAAGAGTTATGCGCGCAAGCAATGATGGCGTTATGCATAATCATGTCAAACTGGGTGATATTGTAGAAGAAGGAGATGTCGTCGCTCATGTTGGTGACAACCCAGTCATCGCGCCACTAAGCGGAATGGTTCGAGGGTTACTGAATGAAGGGCTCACGGTCACTGAAGGATTTAAAATCGGCGATATTGACCCTCGAGGAATCGAAGCCGATTATACAACCGTGTCGGATAAAGCCAGAGCCATTGGTGGTAGTGTGTTAGAAGCAATGCTTCACCTAGAACATACTGAATTGAGTTAATCTTTCACGTAAGATTGTTTTATTAATCCATTAAAAAAAATCAAAAAACCACTCTCATACGAGTAATGCTGTTAACTTAAGACATCAAATTCCGTCATCCTCACGAAAGTGGGGATCTAAACCCACCCAGATTCCCGTTTTCACGGGAATGACGACGAATACTTTTTCTCAAGTGAACGGAATTTCCCTCATACGAGTGGTTTTTTAATGGAGGATAACTTGAACTGCCTTTTAACAGC
This sequence comes from Vibrio sp. VB16, assembly GCF_015594925.2. NCBI lineage: Bacteria > Pseudomonadati > Pseudomonadota > Gammaproteobacteria > Vibrionales > Vibrionaceae > Vibrio > Vibrio sp. VB16. The sequence continues at coordinate 1,087,988 of NZ_CP087591.1, read as the reverse complement.
ATATGATTTCTTTGCGCCATAAACCTATCGATTATGTGAACTGTATTTCTTTAATGCTTTCTACTAGTTTATTGGGTAGCTTGCGATATGCTAGGACAATAGAACGTGTTATTGGTCTGTCCAAGTCAATGGAAATATACTTTAAATCATCATCTTGCTTGATGTATGATTCTGGTATTACTGCTACCCCTAACCCTAATTTTACTAAGCCTTGCAGTTGTAGATCGTGGATAGCTTTACCTTTGTAAATAATAGATATGTTCTTCTCATTGATAAGACGTTCAAATGCTTTTCGATTGGTACAATAAGGTCTTTCAATAAACTGGAGGCCTTCAAGCGAATTGAGACTGACTTCATCGTTTTTCGCTAATGGATGATCTCGACACACAACTAGTTTATAACCTTCCTGACGAAGTAGTTTAAACTCAAATTGCGACGGTAACCGTTCTTCATCAATGATGGCAATTTGCGCTTGTTCAATAGAGTCTGCGATGGACAAGTTAATATCTAATGACACATTTCTTATAGATTCAATAATGCAAAAATAATATTCAATGTTGATATCTGGTTGTATATATATATGTAGTTCAATTTTGCTATCGGGTATAAAGGCCGCTCTTAATTGTTGGCTTTGCAATAACAAATCAGACGCTAGCTTGTAGAGTTTGTGCCCCTCTTTTGTCGGTTTAATACCCTGTTTATTACGCTCAAAAACTATCACCCCTAAGTTTGTTTCTAATGACTTTATAGCATGAGTAATCGACGGTTGGGAGATGTAACATCGCGATGCTGCTGCAGTAATAGACCCTTCTTCATAGGCGGCCAAAAAGTAATGGAGTGGTTTTATCTCTATCATATAATTTATCTATGGATAACAAATATAATCAATATTATATCTATAAAAGAAAAATTGCTATTTTTGTGTCTACAGATAATACAAAAATTCATCTAACAAGGTCATCTCGTATGGCGACTAAAGAAGGGAACCAGAATATGTTCGAGCGTCACAGTGATATTGCAATCCATCAAGTATTAAACCGATTTGAAAAAGGAGATTTAACATTGCTAGAACTCATCGCAGACGATATCAATCTGCGAATAGACCATTATAAAGATGATGCCGATATTGATTGGCAACAATGTGACAATAAAGAGGGTTTTATCGAAGTATTAGCTCGCTTAGGCACAGAAATTTTTCCTAAAGGAACGACAATTACAGGACTAAAATCAGAGGCATTAGGGAACGGGTGGTATGTGACAACATTTGATCAATCATTTTGGTATGGCTTGGCTGAAGAAGCGGTAAAGAGCCGAACGTATATTGTTTCTCATGAATTAGATGGTCAACTAGATTATTTTCGTGAAAATGTAGGCACACTTCAATATAAAACTGTAGCTTAGCTTGTGAAATGCGAAATTAATTAATACCACAACTTATCTTGATGATTTTTCGTAACACAATCTCCAAACACTACCGTTTCAACAGGTCGCATTTTTGATTGCTTGTTAGCTTTTGCTACTCGTGAGCATTGTTACTCCCAACCAAGTGAACCATACAATTTGGCTTATTCCAAAAATTTCAGTGAGTACTTCAGCAGGGTAAGTAGTGAGGATACCAACAATACCAATGAAAACCCCAAAGTAGTTAAGCATTTTAGGAAGCTCGCCATTTTTTAAGGCGGCAAAACTTAACAATAGAACCCATAGACCCCCAACAACTTCGTTCCCACCACCTAAGCCTTCAACTACAGAATAGATAGTCCGCCAGACTGTCATAGCTTGTTCTGGATCCTTAGCCGAGATCTCCAAAACTGTAGCTAAACCTATATTTGCAATCATTCCGCTAGCAATGACTAAACCCACCCAAACAATCCCAAATATAGAAGCAATTTGTGAAAGGATTGGGCTATTCCCCTTCAAACGGTCATGAATCGCCAGAACTAATACAGCCAAAATAATGCCAAATAGTACATAAATTATGAGATTTACGATGGACAGGACACCCTGATTTTCAGCTAGAAAAGCGAGTTGTTTCACAGTATTAACATCAGTAGGGAAATCCCAGAACGCCCCAAAAAACACGAAAGCTGACACGTAAATAATGGATTCCAAAAGAGCAGCAACTCCTCCTGTTTTTTGTAAATTTTTCACGATATAGACCCCATGTTAATTGAGTATTCAGAAAGCTAACGCCTTGCTAAGCGGATTAAAATGGTTGGTTAAAATCGCACAGCGATAACCAACTGTTTTAATTCCGTTTAAGCAACTTGTTATACGTTTGTTTGCTCGGATGCCCATTCGGACATTTCTTCTTTAATAAAATGATTCACTAAATCTCGATACATTTTCTCAATGGCATCAGGGCTTAGCCCTTCAGATGAAGCCCAAATCCTACGTTGCTCCAACATAGACTTAAAACGTTCAGGAGCTCGTACAGATGTTTCTGAAGTCTTAAACTTCGCAGCCGCTTTAACATACTCAAATCGTTTACCTAAAATAGCGATAATATCTCGATCCATACTATCGATCTCAACGCGAATATCTTCCATACCTGAGCAATTTTTAGGTTCAATCTTATTTTTATAATTCATGGTTACTCCATAACTTAGATAAAATGTATAACGTTTTAATTAAGCTGCCGCCACCACTGAACTTGATTCGAAGAACGTGGCTCCCAGCGGTCAGCTTGAATTTTTTGTTAGCCATTTGCCTTAAATGCTTCATGAAACATGACAATCCCTTGTAGCGTTCCATCGGAAAACGATAACGCAAGAAAAAACTCTAGGGAAACCTATCGTGTATTAATTTTGGAGAATTACGAAAACCGAACCGGTTATAATAATTCGGATCACCCACAAGTGCACAACCTTGAGCTTTAAGTTCTTTCAGCATGGACAACCCATTGATCATAAGCGAATTCCCTATGCCCTGCTTGTAATACTCTGGCAATACAGAAATAGGGCCGAGATCGTACCAGCCTATTGTGCCATCTGAAATAGTTACTGGCAAAAAAGCAATATGCCCAACAATTCTACTATCAATTTCTGCCACAAGTGAAATTGTAAGTACAACCGTGATGTTAAGACAACACAAATATACACTCACGTTATTAGTCAGCACTTTGCTGGCACAATTAGCCCATTGGATTGTCTGTAACGAAACTGTTGCTTTTTTAACTGCTAAAATGGATAAACACTGTCTTTTTGCCATTAGTTCACGTATTTAAAAAACGGTCTTCTCACATCAGGGAAAGGTTGATTCTGACACGTTTCGGGGCAAAAACAATTTAGTGACACTCTGCCTTGTTATTCCTAATTAAGCTTGTGATTTTTCTTCATTCCCACACCGATCTTTAGATGCAAAAAGATGAGTACCTTGGGCTCTCTAAATCAGAAATTTATCGGTTTTCACAACAATGTTGTGATTTCAAAGGCGAAAGGGTCTATACATAGTAATGTGTTATTCAAAGTGTAGACAAAATTAATGACGCTCAAAGAAATCCTTCAAATCCGTAATGTCCGCTACTTCTTAATGTTTCGAAGCAGTTACTTTGCGCGTTTTTATTACCCCGTATTCACCCTACTCTATTTAGATTACGGCTTAACCCTCTCTCAATTTGCCATGCTTAACGTGGTTTGGGCTGCCACTATTGTTCTTGCTGAAGTCCCATCGGGTGCATTTGCCGATACCCTAGGGCGCAAAAAACTCGTGGTGTTATCTTCGGTTGTCATGTTTATTGAAATCACAATGATCGCCGTTGTTCCCACTGGTGACCCCTCTTTAGTATTCATTGTATTTTTGATCAACCGAATTCTAAGTGGCTTAGCGATGGCTTTGGCAAGCGGTGCCGATGAAGCCCTGGCTTACGACACGTTAAAAGAGCAAGGCAAGGAAGAAGCGTGGCCGAGAGTCTTACAAGTCCAGCTTCGTATTTCCTCTAGTGTCGGCATTTTTGTAACACTATTAGGTGCCGCTATGTATGATGTTAACTTTATGGCTAACATTTTCCATGCTCTCGGATTAGCAGAGCCCGAAAGTACCAAAGACCTGATGCGTATTCCCGTTTATGCCACTTTATTTGTCGCGATGATCGCCATTTATTCTGCGATAAACATGAGAGAGGATAAAAAAGTATTGCCAAGCAATCAGACCAAATTAGCAACAACCATAACAAGCCTTAAATTAACGGCAACTACTGCTAAGTGGGTACTCGCTACACCTTATGTTCTATTCATCCTGCTCTACTACAGCTTATTCGAACACACTTCGCGTATGTTTTTAACCATGAACAGCCAATATTATCGTGCTATCGATATTCCCATTATCTATTTCGGCTTGATTGGCGCAGGGATAAGTTTGCTCCAAATTCTATTGGCAGGTCAAAGTCGTAGATTAGCGGAAAGCATGGCTACCAAAAAGTTTATTTTTGTTATGGGTTTAGCGGCTATGGCGACCTATTATTGGATTAGTCTGGGATGGTCAATTTACGGGGTGATACCAGCACTGATCCTAATTTTCATTACTATGACCATGAACATTTTCATTAGTTATCACCTCAATAAAAAGACCGAATCACACAATAGAGCAACCGTATTAAGCTTTAAGGGTTTGATGTTTAACCTCGGATACGGCTCGATTGGCACCTTGTATGCCTACTACTATAAATTGGTGTCTCAGAACTACTCCGAACAGCAAATAGAACATCACATTGACTTCATAGCCTCACTTTCTTCATTTTTCTATTACTTTACGTTTTTGTTTATTTCAATCAGTGCGGCATTTTATTTTAAAGACAGAAAGAAGGCGATTTTTTGATATTAATTATTTATGGACAAACATGAGCCTGCTGAGATCACGCTGACTCGAGAATGGATCGCCTGATTCAGAGAACATCGTATCTACTTCTTTCGCAAGGTTGGTATTTTCTCTCACGTTCCCACGCAATGGAATGTCTCTAAGAACGATTGGATAAGATGACGCCAGCTATTGTCAGAGCTATCCCGCATAAGATAACTATTGATAGCGGCTCATCAAAGATTACAACAGCAAGTAAAGCGGTTAATCCCGGTGAAATAGAACCTATAATCGAAGCTCTGTCAGAGCCCAATTGGTTCACGGCATACGAGAAACCAATCGTCGCCAGAATACCAACGCCCAGCCCCTGAACTAATACAAATGGAAGCGCTTCTTGAAACGAAAAAGAACCAAAATTGGTCGTGACTAACTCAAAATAGATTAATCCCAATGTAATGAAGAAGGATAGATAAGAAAGGATAATTGCTACCGTAATCGGGTTCAGACCTGCACGCTTTAATCCTATTGTATATCCAGCCCAAATCACCGCTGCGCTGAGTAAATAGAAGATACCTCCAGTCATCTCACTTGAGGTATTAACGGTGCGATCTAAGACCATTGTTACAATACCTGCAAGTATCAGTGACAATGAGAAGACTTGCTTAGTTGAGATATTTTTACGATAAAAAACGTAAGAAAGGACAGCAACAAAAAATGGTGAAGTGCCCGCCAATACTGTTCCAACATAAGCAGCTGGTGTCGTTTTTGCCCCCAAAGAAGCCAAAAATAGAAATGGTACTCCTCCAAGTAAAACCAACAGAACATCTGAAAAACGGATTTTTTTTATCGCTTTTAGATGAGAAGGAACCAGTGGAGCCAAAAGTATTAAAGGTACAGCAAACCTTATCAACGCGACGTCAGCAATACTGAGAGGTGAAGCGCCTATAGCACGAACGGTAAGTGAAAACCCTGACCAAATCAGCAAAACCAAGGTCATGACTATATATCCATTTCTTAATGGTGATATATAGTTGAGACTCGATTTACTCGCTTGTGACTGAATAACCTTTTCCATTTAGATAAAACCTGCTTTATCGAACCTGTCATAAGATTATCCATCAAAATTGACGCATTAATTAGGCAATCATTTAGAATAGATTGGCCATTATTGGCTAATTCAACTAAATTATATCTAATTATTGCTTTAAACCGCCAAGGAGTGAATATGGATAGAATAGATCGTCATATGCTGGAAGTACTTCAAAAAGAGGGACGTCTTTCTACAGCTGAACTGTCAGAGCGAGTTGGACTTTCTCCTTCTCCTTGTGCAAGACGTTTAAAGCGCCTTGAGGATGAAGGTTATATTGAGGATTATCAGGCGAATTTGAACAAAGGTCGAGTAGGAATAACGATGACTTTTTTTGTTGAAGTGAGTCTAAGCAATCATCAGGAAGAGTCGATTAAGAATTTTGAATATGTGCTTTCTGACATGAAAGAGGTGATCAATGGGCATATCGTTTCTGGAGGATATGACTACCTGTTAGAAGTCGCAACAGCAGACTTGGCGGGTTATGAGGCATTCACAAGGAAGTTACATAAAATAATCAGCGTAAAAGATATCCATACGCATTTATCCGTAAGACAAGTCACGACTAAGAAGTCATTGCCAATATATCTTTAACGCTGTAATCACAGTAGATATTTTATTCGCTAAAACACAAAGGCGCAATCTGACTCATTGTTGGGTAGTTATAAGTCAACGATATTGCTATTTTAATTAATAAAGGATTAGCTGACAAATACCACTATGTACTGATTTACTCTTCAACAATGTTCGCAAAATCAAGATCATACTTTCTGCTTAATTTTAAGATCTCCCCACTCTCAATCATTTTTTCGAATTCCAGATCAAATTGGATTAAAAAACCATCCAGTATCCTTTTTCTAGAGAATCCATAATATCCCTTATTCACTATAAGAGGTGGTAAGATCATTTTCACTTTATCTTTAATTTTCAGCTCATCGATGAGCTTTGATGCGCTTCGAGGATGGCTTACAAGTAAATCAATTCTATCCGCAAGTAATTTTTGGAAATTAGCTTTTACTGTATTCGTCGTCTCAATTCTTAAATTCCTCTTGTATTGATCAAATTTTGTACCGTAACTCCACCCTCGAGTAAGACCAATATGCAGTCCTTTGAGCGAAGAAAATTCATTGTCCCATTTAAAAGAATTATCTGCCTTAACATAAAATACCATAGGATCTCGATAGAAAGCGTACTTAGTATAATTCATGAACTTTTCTCTTTCAGCGGATTTATAAGGGCCTATCAGTACATCTGCCTCACCACGTTCAATCATTTTTAAAGCCCTCTTAAAGGGGTATATTTCTATTTTGAGATCATGCCCTAGTCTATGTACAATTTTATTTGCTATGTCATAACCTAATCCATAAAAGTCACCATCATGTTTTTGTTCCAATATAGATGGGAAAGTAGTTCCGACAAATAAATACGTTTCAGCAACAGCAGTGCTTGAGATAATGAAAGACAAAATCATAATAAAAACATATTTCATAACCATTATCCTTCGCTCTATATATTCGCTCAGCTAAGCGACATAACATCTTAATCTTACGTATGCGCGTTTCCCCCCTTAGAAGGCAACGATCAAAATACCATTGAGCCGCTGAAAAACAAGGGAGTTGAAGTTATATCTCCAGATAATTTGTCATTAAGCCGTATATGTATCATTTTCAAAATTATGCCTTTAACAACAAACACAATTATCTGTATTGATGTTCAATAGAAAGGCTTAAAACTTAGGGCATTAACAAAAAACACTATCGATTTCCCTCGGTATTTCGCCGTTTTTTTCGTAGGCCAATCTTACAATTAGCAAAAAAAAGCCAAGAATCTCTTCTATCTTTACAAGAATAACGACGATATTGCCACCAAATTAGGCCGAGGTTGTTAAGCTGATTTCTGTCATGTGTGACAACTCGTTGAGTATATTCCTCAGTTAGATAACCATCAGGACAAGCATGGATCCGCAGTTACTTTCAATACACTACAGCGACCCATTATGGATAGCGATAGCCTTTATTTGCGGTCTGATAATAAAAACTTTTGGACTACCTCCACTTGTTGGATTCCTTATCGCTGGTTTTATACTTAACGCGCTTGGAGCCAAAGGCGGCGGATTTCTGGGCGTATTGGCTGATCTTGGTATCACCCTTTTATTGTTTTCCATCGGACTAAAATTAAAACCAAAGTCGCTTGTAAGGAATGAAGTGTGGGGGGTCGCAACGCTGCACATGACGATTTCTACAGCACTTATCGCTTTCTTGTTGATACTTCTCTCCTATACATCTATTCCACTGATTTCAGATTTGAAGGTTGAGGCCGCGTTGATTATTGGTTTCGCCTTGTCTTTTTCTAGCACGGTTTTTGCTGTCAAAGTACTCGATGAAAATGGAACAAACAATACGTTGCATGGGCAGGTATCAATTGGTGTGTTGGTAATACAGGATATTGCAGCGGTAGTTTTTATAGCCATATCGATGAGACATTTACCCTCGATATGGACTTTTTCCCTTATAGCATTGCTCCCACTTAGGTTTGTTCTGTTTAAAGTATTCGATAGAGTTGGGCATGGTGAACTCTTAATTCTTTTTGGTATTACCATGGCACTTATTGGTGCCGATTTATTTGAATTAGTGGGGATTAAGGAGGATGTAGGTGCTCTGGTGTTTGGTATGTTGCTTGCCAATCATCCAAAGTCAAATGAACTGGCAAAACACCTGCTTGGGTTTAAAGAACTATTTTTAGTGGGCTTTTTTCTTAGTGTTGGTATGACGAGCATGCCAAGTGGCAGCGAAGTTATGATCGCTTTATTATTTATACTGTTCCTGCCAGTAAAAATAGCGTTCTATTTTGGTTTGTTCAGTCTCTTTTATTTAAGAAGTTACTCAGCATGGCGAACATCACTTAACCTTGCGAGCTACAGTGAATTCGGTCTAATTGTGAGTGCCATTGCCGTGTCGTCGGGCTGGCTACCCAATGAATGGTTAGTGGTTCTTTCTGTTGTTTTGTCTATCTCATTTATCATTTCAGCGCCATTGAGCAATGCCGGAGAGCGCTTGTATGAACAATGCAAATTAAAACTAAACCGACTGGAAAGAGAAAAACGTTTGGTGGGCGAAGAGAATATTGACTTAGCGCACATAAAGGCTGTCGTTTTTGGTATGGGAAGCATGGGGCAGGCTGCGTATAACGCGCTAGAACCAAATTATTCTGGCAGTATCGCGGGTGTGGAATTAGATAGAGAAAAGGCCGCAAGGTACACAGCCATGGGGCTAAATGTGTTTGCCGGAGATGTGACTAGCCCTGAATTCTGGGTCAGAGCACCAGAACTACACCATGACCTAGAGTGGGTTTTGCTAACACTGCCAAACCATGAGGCAAACATTAACTCGGTCATACGACTGAAAAAGATGGGTTACTTAGGATGTATAGCTGTTACGGCCAAATACCATGACGAAGAGGAGGAGCTAAAGGCACTAGGGGTCACTCACACATTCAATATTTGCACCCTAGCTGGCCTGGGGTTCGCGAATGAGCTACAAACTTTCATTAAGAAATAGTCCGTTTTTCTGCATGATCTGAGCCGCTGATTTTGTTTATTGTAATTAATGCACCTTAGTCACCAATCTAAAAAAACAAATCACTTAATAAAGCTACTCACGGAAATATTATTACATCTAGAGATCACTTAAAGATAACCTCAGTAAAATGTGGATTATCAATTAAAACTTCCAGTTTAGCTATACCATTCAACTCAACCAGAATGTCTGTTTCGTCAGTATTAAGTTTGATACATTCATTACGACTTTCATTACGAATTGTATCAAGAGCAACACCTCTTATCGCTTCCCCCACTTTCATCGTTAATCTGACCGGATAACGGTACAAACAGACTATTTCAATGTAATCATATTCACTGCAACTTATCATAAGACTCACCTCTAAAATGGATTACTTACTGTAAGGTTGAACCACAAGTAGTTGGACAATCAATTATTGAGTGTGTTTCTCTGCTCTTTAATTTTTTTGAGCAAAAAGAACATTGGAACCTTACGAGGAGAACCTTACGAGGACAGGCACCTTATGAAACAGACTTATAATTCTCACTAAATCTTCTAATGCCTCGTAAATCAATGTATTGCATGGGTACCATAACGATTTTCCCGCTATATTGGGCTAAACACCTGACATGGAAACCGCTATGACCACTGCCAGAAGCCAACAAGTCTGTATAGAAGCCACGCCTTATTATCACTGCGTATCTCGATGTGTTCGTCGCTCCTTTTTGTGTGGGTATGATGAACACTCAAATAAAAGCTATGAACACCGAAGAGAATGGATAGAAGCTCGTATCAAAACACTTAGTACTATCTATTGTATTGATATTTGCGCCTATGCAGTAATGAGTAATCATTATCATTTGGTTGTCCATATTAACAAAGGCAAGCTCGACTCGCTGACCGATTTGGAAGTCATTGAACGCTGGTCATTGCTACACGCAAAACCGGTTATCATCCAACTATTTTTGAACCATCAGTTGAAAAGTAAAGCCGAAATCAAGGTTGCTCTCAGTATTATCGAGCAGTGGCGTGAGCGCTTATATAGCCTTAATTGGTTTATGCGTGAACTCAATTTTGAGATAGCGATGAAGGCCAATAAAGAGGATAACTGTAAGGGACATTTCTGGGAGAGTAGATACAAAAGTCAGGCTTTACTTGACGAAAATGCATTACTTGCGGCGATGGCGTATACCGACCTTAACCCCGTTCGTGCGGGTATCGCTAAAACACCAGAATCCTCGGAGCACACTTCCATCAAAGACCGTATAAATGCTCTCGATAACCAACAAACAACCGCACCTAATTTATTCCCTTTTATGGGGAACCCAACCAATGAAATACGCGATGGCATACCGTTTAGATTGATGGACTATATAGAATTGATGGACTGGTCAGGAAAAGCCCTGAGGGACGGTAAGGCAAACATAAATAGCCAATCACCACCTATCCTAGAAAGGCTTAATCTGACCCAGAAAGAATGGCTGACAGTCTGTACTCAGTTGGAAAGAAAGCGCGCTCTGTTAGTTGGCAGTAAAAAGAGTATTCACTCGGCTTTGCCTCAATTGCAACGAAGTCGGATACGAGGGTATCAACTAAACTAACCCAAACTCCAAATTCTTATTTCTATTAAAACAAACAAGATGACTTACCGCATTTTAGACCCTGTCATATTCAATTAATCGCTAAAACTAGATTAATACCGTAAATGGGCAGACTCGCTTCTAAGATCTCACATCAAAACGAACCCGCTTCACAATGATATTAGAGCTAAGAAATCTGTTTGTTTTGCTTTCCTTAAGGTGTATGTCCCCGTATTTTTGTATTTTTTCCGCCCCTGAGGTATCAATTATTTATTAATCTGTTTAAAACTCGTTGGCAGTGTCTGCGTTGGCTGATGAATAAATTTAATGCTGTCTATAATAGGTTTCAATTCTCGCTTAAACCCTCTAAGGATCTCTTCATCGGTTGGAATCGCATCACCATTATAGTTTGCTAACTCATCTCTGCGAATCGATACTTGGGTTGTTGAACTTAATACTGCCAAGTTTCCTGACAACATCACCGGGCACCAATAATCATACCTATACTGGTCAAACTTATCATCCGGCCGGGTAGCCAGCAGCACCACATCCTTTTGTATTTCCACATTTTTAATGCATTTAAGGCCAAAGTAGTCGGCTAACTCACTAGTATAATAGGTAGTGTATCTAAACCCAGAATCTGCGAATGCATTGGGATATGGTGGTGAATCTAAAAGGGCATGATATTTTTGCATTTCTTCATCAACCTTTTCTTGAAACTTATCATTCACTAAAATATTAAAAGCATTACCATGAGGCATGTCGCTCACATCAGTTATATCAAATATAAAGCTATAGCCAACACCAGGATCGTATCGTATTAATGATAACTTCCCCCTGTCTAAATGCTTGTTGTAATAAAATGTTGCTTTCTCTCTTGTAGTGAAAGTAAAGAGCGCTTCCTTAGTCACTTGTTCAGAGACGGTATAAGTAGTAAAAGGCGCGAATGCTTTATATAACGGGCCGGGACTGCTACATCCAACCAGTACTATTAACCCGCTAACGATAATTATTTTTTTCATTCGGGTTTATCCCCACAATTGGTTTTACAGTCGTAATCGGAATGCGGACTCATATCGATAATGCCCGTTGCACTTTTAATCCTTTCAGGATCATACATGGCTTTACTTTCAGATTGTTTATTCTCTTCTTTAATATAATCACCAAAGTTTCCCCCAATAGACTCACTGACTACATCCCCTGAATTTGTATATTAAGGTGCCTGTCCCCATATTTGTTTCACTCAGCCCTAATACCGCAGGGTTTAACAATATATTGCTGTAGTGGATACCGTTGGAATTTGCTGTTTCTGGTGGCGAGAGAGGGTTCTGTATCCCCTCAGCCTCGAATTACTAGATCAACGGTTGGAACAGGCAATAGAAAAGAACAACAACACAAATTACAAAGCTGATGAACCTGTTGAATTGTGTTCCTTCACTACCCTCTTCATATCTGACTAATATCGCTCCTATCGGCATAGTTCTATTGTTTAGAAAACACCAAATTAAAAATATCAGATATACAGAAATTAGTTGAGGCGCAGAAACTTCATTAATAGTTTTAATGCTAAAGACTATTGTGCTTATCCATGTGATAACAATCAGGCTGATCAATGTAATTCTTACTGCTGTACTCATACATTTTCTAGGCCATATTAACTTACTTATTCTGGTCATCTACTAAATACTCATTTATTGCGGTTTTTATCTCTTTGTCTTCAGGGATTGTCTCATTAATTTTCTTAGATACGTCTAGATTATCTAGCAAGGCTTCAACTTTTTCTGCCTTTCCTGGAACTACTAGGTCTTTAATAATTAAACCAAATAATGCTGTCGTACCTTCTTCAGCAATTTGCTTGGTAAGCTCACCTTTGATTCCTGCGCTGGAATAACTCGCGGCTGTACTAATGCCTTGTGCTGTATACATAAGTGGACCTGCAGGTGTCACTAAACTTGCTTTCGTAGCTAAATCACTAGCATCATCCAAGGCCTTCGCACTAGTCGCATCTATAAATGCCTCACTAGCGGTATTATTCACCATATTACTATTGGTAGCTAAGCACCCAACAGTAGCACATGAATGATAGTCCACCGTATAAGATTTGCCGTCTATAGTGTGTGACACTTGGTATGTGCCTTTCTGGGAATTGATCGGTTTACCCGTTAAGAAATCAATTTCAACCGTCTTCGTTTCTGGAGCTTTAAAGAAGTTATAACCTAGTTCTTGGTCCTGCAAGTACTGTTTCGCTGACTCGTCTAACGGAATCGACTCCATATCCTGAACAATGTAACGCCCTTTTCCTGTTCCGTCTTGTCCTACGATCAACTTACCATCACTGCTATCCACGAAACTCTTATCGTTCACTTTGGATGTATCTACAACGTAGGGAGAGACACCTGCATCATACTTCTCATTTTCCTGAGCTTTTGAGTGCCGCATAACATTACGAATTTCTTCAGCAGAATACTGACCGTTACTTTTCGCAGCTAAGCTATTTGCTAGCTCATATTCACGTTTGCTTAAGAATCGGTTATCTACACTGACACCCTGAGTATTATGTTGTATATCAGATTCGATATTATTCGACCGTATTAGTTGTGAACTATCGTTTCCAATATGTTTATTCACGTCACCAGACTTGTATTCCCCTAAACCATAGTTATCCAGTACAAACTGGAAGGTATCCTCAGCATAATTACCAATCAAACCAGTATACTGCTCTTCGTACTCTCCTTTGTCTCCAATCCTTCCCTGATTTATTGAGGCGTGCGTGCCTTCATGTATTATGGTGTTCACAGCATCAGCACCATTGGTCGTCTCGGCATCATTTAGTTCAACTGTAGTTTTTCCATTTTGAACCAGATGATTGCCCTTAGCTCCGCCTTTAAATGCCACAACACGTGCTTCATCAATAGTAATCCCCATCACATCCGCATAGGTTTGTAAGTAAACCTCTGTGGCATACTGTTTAGCCTCAGCGTTTGCTAAATCAAGGTTATTTAGTATCTGCGCTGCTTCTGGATTTTCTTGGGCTATCTTCTTCTGGATGTCTAACTCTTTTTGCAGTACATCCATATGTTCGAAGGTGTCTGATACTTCAACTGATTCATCAGTAACTACATCGGCTAATGACTTACCAGCCAGCTCTGTCCGTTTTATATCTTCCTTAATATCCTTCCTTCCCTCTTCGGTCAGCAAACGGTGATCCAAAGTAACATCTATATCCCCCTGCTTACGGTCAACAGTAAACAAATCCTTTTCGGTATTTAAGGTGTCGCGATTTAGGGCGGTGGTGTCGTGGGAGTTTTCTGAGTCCATGATGGTGACAGTGCCTTGACCCACCGTCGCAAGGGTTTTCGATTTGCTGTAACCCGATTCATTTTTATATTGAAGGTTCGTTGAGTTATTCGTGGCATCAATTTCGCCTCCGTTCAACCCGACGCTGGTACTGATACCCATATTTTGACTTTGGTTGTACTGAGTATTGCTCAAGTCGGCATAGGTGAATGTGTCTGTTTTAAGGTTGAGATTGCCTAGGTCTTTGCCTTCTTCATCTACGGTGGCAATCAACGCCCCTTTTACATCCGTATTATTGGCCACCGTAATCGTGGCGGTATTGCCTGACGTAAGTGTCGTTAAAATGGTTTGTTTACTTCTAGAGCGACCATTAGACACGTTGGTGCCACCACTCGCGCCGGTTAAGTTGCCCGCTTGACCATCCAAATTATTGATTAAGCCACCGGCGTCACCTTCACTGTCCTTTGGCACTTCTCCACCAGAGAAACTTAACCCAGCACTTATCCCCATCCCCTTATTGCTGGCGCTATGCCTGTCTTGCACTGAGGCGATATTTAAATCACCACCAACCGCCACGTTCAAGTGCTCTTTTGCGTCAACATTCGCGCCTTTTATATTGGTATCTTGAGCCGAAGTAATACTAATGTTTTCAGCCGATAATGTGCTGTTCTGATGGGTCGTCGAGGCTGATTTACTTTCGTTTCTGCTCAAGCTAGCATTTAGATTAATGCCTGAGCTGGCACCATAAACGGTCATCGACGCGCTAATAGCACCCGATTCGTTTTTGCTTTTTTGGCTCTGCGTATCAGTAGAGGCGAGTAAATTGACTTCGTTTGCCGCTATCGATAAAGCATCGTTCGCCAACAAGGTCGCCCCTTGGATTTTGGCTTGGTCTCCTTCTTGATTGCCGGCTTGGATACGTATATTTTCGCCAGACAATGTCGAGGCTAACGAGCTGGTTTGCTGATCCGTCGTGCCGGTTTTACTGACTTCAACGTCCAGTTGGATGCCGGCATTAAAGCCATACGTGCCCGTACTCTGCATTGCAGCGACAAGATCTACAAGAACAGCCGCCTTATGTTTCTTCTAAGATGTCACATTAAAACTAACCTGCTTCGCAATAATTTTAGGGCTAAGAAATCTGTTTGTTTTGCTTTTCTTAAGGTGTATGTCCCCGTATTTGTTGCTCGTATTTGAATGATTTCTATATTCAGTTTTTCAAATGCCTATGGACCATCACCACGTAATGAAAGGACTTTGCCATTCAAACTAACCTCTTGTACGCTTATAAACCGTCCTTTTAGTGACTGGTATGATAACGAAAGCTTGTTACCCGATGATAATAACTTAACGGCATCCTTGCATACATACTGACTTAAACCGAAAGAAAACCTCTTTTTTATTTTTTCATTAGAAACAATAATCTCTACTGATTCAGTCGATTTAGCCGTTTCGATACAACGAGACGAGATAATCTCTCCTGTGAAGCTCTTATCTTCCTTCAAAACTGAGATTAGTGAAAACACACATAAAACTAAAACACATATTGATGCATACACCTTATTACTCATTTATATCCTCACCATTCCAGATTTCATTTATGTTCTTGTACATGGTTTCTAAATAAACTTCAGCACTACCAAGTTCACTAGCTTTATTAAGACTGTTGACTATCGCATCAATTTTCTTTTTCGCTTGAGGGATTTTGTGTATATCTTTCACACCATATCCACCCAATAACAAGTCAGTGACAGCTTTCTTCGAGTCATTATCGATATAATCTGGAACTAGATCCATCATCGCTTTCTGTATAGGGTCATTAGCCACATTATTCGATTCTAAGCCTTTAGTTAATACTTCACCTAGGTCACTAGTTGCGATACCTGCTCCTGCACACCCAGCAACATTCCCGCCCACACATCTAACTCCTCCTAAAGCTATTGAGAAGTAGTTTACAACCGCTTCTTTTGATTTAGCGTTGTCGTTAATAATTCCATCTACGTTATTGTATTCTTTTAACGCCTCTTCTTTTATTCCACTAGCCGCTAAATTCTCAATGTGTGGAATATTCATGTAATCTATTTCTCCAGGTTTAAGATCCTTCTCTTTCTTAGTAAAACCGTCACTATTACCTGTAACTAACGCTGAATCATTCCCAATATACGAGTTAGTATTCCCTTGTTTAACATCACCAAGGCCACTGTGATTTAGTGCAAACTCATAGTTACCTTCAGCATAGTTACCAAATAAGTTAGCGTAGTTTTCACTTTGCTTACCTTTATCACCGATGATGCCTTGCTTCTCTAACCCATGCGTCACTTCATGCGCCAAAGTATTCATGTAGTCTTGAGCGTTTTTCATCGAGGTGTCATTGAGAACGATATTACTGCCTTTATCACCTGTGTAATGCGCACCACTAATCGATTTATTAACCGCGATAACCAATGCACTTTCGATGGAAATACCGAACACTTCTGAGTAAGCATTAGCATAATCATTGATGGCATCTTGCTTCTGTTTAGCCGTCGCATTATCAAGATTATTGATGTTAAGTGCTGATTCACCCTTACTCTGAGCAATAAGCAGTTGTACATCCAGCTCCTTCTGCACTACATCCATATGCTCGAAGGTATCTGCTAGCGTAACGGAGTCTTCTGTTGCTACATCCGCTAATGACTGACCAGCCAGCTCTGTCCGCTTGAAGTCTTCCTTAATATCCTTCCTTCCATCTTCACTCAGCAAACGGTGATCAACAGTAACATCAAAATCCCCCTGCTTACGGTCAACCGTAAACAAGTCCTTTTCGGTATTTAAGGTGTCGCGATTTAGGGCGGTGGTGTCGTGGGAGTTTTCTGAGTCCATGATGGTGACAGTGCCTTGACCCACCGTCGCAAGGGTTTTCGATTTGCTGTAACCCGATTCATTTTTATATTGAAGGTTCGTTGAGTTATTCGTGGCATCAATTTCGCCTCCGTTCAACCCGACGCTGGTACTGATACCCATATTTTGACTTTGGTTGTACTGAGTATTGCTCAAGTCGGCATAGGTGAATGTATCGGTTTGAAGATTGAGATTGCCTAGGTCGTTGCCCTGCTCATCTTTTGTGGCAATCAACGCCCCTTTTACATCGGTATTATTGGCCACCGTAATCGTAGCAGTATTGCCTGACGTAAGTGTCGTTAAAATGGTTTGTTTGCTTCTAGAGCGACCATTAGACACATTGGTGCCGCCACTCGCGCCGGTTAGCTTGCCCGCTTCGTCTCCCGTATTATCAATGAAACCACCTTCCTTACCAGCTTTGTCCTTTGGCACTTCTCCACCAGAGAAGCTTAACCCAGCACTTATCCCCATGCCTTTGTTGCTGGCGCTATGCCTGTCTTGCACTGAGGCGATATTTAAATTACCACCAACCGCCACGTTCAAGTGCTCTTTTGCGTCAACATTCGCGCCTTTTATATTGGTATCTTGAGCCGAAGTAATACTGATATCTTCAGCCGATAATGTGCTGTTCTGATGGGTCGTCGAGGCTGATTTACTTTCGTTTCTGCTCAAGCTAGCATTTAGATTAATGCCTGAGCTGGCGCCATAAACGGTCATCGAGGCGCTAATAGAGCCCGATTCGTTTTTGCTTTTTTGGCTCTGCGTATCGGTAGAGGCGAGTAAATTGACTTCGTTTGCCGATATCGATAAAGCATCGGTCGCCAACAAGGTCGCCCCTTGGATTTTGGCTTGGTCTCCTTCTTGATTGCCGGCTTGGATACGTATATTTTCGCCAGACAATGTCGAGGCTAACGAGCTGGTTTGCTGATCCGTCGTGCCGGTTTTACTGACTTCAACGTCCAGTTGGATGCCGGCGTTAAAGCCATACGTGCCCGTACTCTGCGCTGCAGCGATACCTTGCTGTACCAATAAGGTGGTTTTGGATGTGACGTCAGCGGCCGCTAAGACGATGCCCGTGACATACCACGCTTCGTCACTTTTTACTTCAGAGAGCAAATCACTTAGCTCTTCGATATCCTCATACAACACCCCCGGTTTTTTCTGCGCGTATTCTTGCTCTAACGTGCTTAACGTCCCTTCGAGAGCGTCCATCTGTTTTTTGTACTGTTTGTAGTCCTTTTTAGCTTGCTTGAGTTTTTTAGTGGCTTCTTTAGCGGCCATGGCGGCTTTGGCTAATTCCACCGCTTGATGTTGAACCACGATGCTCGCTTCTGCTTTACCGTGTATCTCATCCTTTTGTGTATTTAGGCTATTTTTCGCCTCCTGAATAATGACGTCATCCTTGGCGATTAAACTGATATCACCTGTTTCAGAGCCATTGTCGTCTGCAATAAGTTGGCTGCCTTCTATAACAATGTCCGATTCAGAGGCAATGGCGATATGGTCGCCCGCCTGGATAACGCTGCCCTTGTGGTTGACAGAATCACTCTGCTCGTCCACTTTGTCGTAAGTTGCATCACCCAGATTGATTTTGATTTTCCCATCTTCTACTTCAACCATTTCACCCGAGAGCATCTTGCTCAGCCCCCCTAGGCTAATCGCAAGTTTTTTATCTTCACTGTAGAATTGACTGGTCTCTTTTGCGGCGAATATTTCTACATCGCCTGTATCGGCGGTAAGCGACACACTCTTCCCAGAAACAATATCCGACCCCACCACTTTAATATTACCCGCATCGACAGTCAGATCACCGCCCGACTGAACCACACTGCTTTGGGCGGTTTTGGTTTCTAAGCCCTCTCGTTGGGACTCCATTTCAAACAGGTTGCCACCGGACAGAAAACTGGTTTTCTCGTTCCATTCTTGACTCTGTTTGAGGACCTCTCCGGCGCTGATCAATACCTCGTCGATGGCCGTCAAATTGACGTCGCCATCGGCCACAACTTCACTGGCTAACGCCGCGATATCACGGCCGGCATTGATGTTGATGTCTCGCCCAGATAAAGCGTAACTGCTATTAAGCAAGGTGGCGTCGTCTATGCTGCCTTTGTCTTGGCTGCTTAGCCCTCCGAACCCTTTTTTGATGGTTTGGTTGCGCTCGTACTCTTTGTATTGCTGCGCGGCGAGAACAATATCCCCGTCTGCATTCAATGCGACATTGCCATCGGCATTGAGCGATGAGCCAACGACTTGAATATCGCTGTCGCCTCCGGCGGTTTGTATCGCACCAAGGGCTTGCGCGGTAATGCTGATGTCTTCGCCTGCGGTAATGGCACTGCCTTTCACCGTCTCATTTAAGCTTTCATGAATAATGGTTTTTGAGCGCCCAAAGGATTTTTTCTGTTTTTCTTTCGAGTAGCGATACTCGCTGTCATTAACGGCCAGTATCGACACATCTCCTTTCGCTATGATGCCAACGTTCTGTTTCGCCGTCACATCGCTGCCTATTAGGCTGACGTTTTTGCCTGAGCCTATGGTGATATTTCTTCCAGAGAGACGGCTACCGTCATGTGTTAAGACTTGATGTATCTCGGTTCGATTGGATGCAGTGCTTTTGCGGTAAGATTCGTTTCGCGCCGTATCAATAGTGACGCTCTCGCCCGCAGAGAGAGCCAAGTCGCCTTGTGCTTCTACTGTTGCAGAAGTCATTGCGACGCTTTCTCCGGCATTAAGGCTCATCGCCCCACCCGCCCGTACAGTTGAGCCGAGGTGATTCACCTCTCGTGTCTCTTCTACGCGACGGTTGCCCACGATTCGTTTGTGCGCTTTATCTTCTATGGTGGTGAAGCGAATGTCTTGACCTGCGGTTAAGTGAGCGTCGCCCTTGGCTTTGAGCTCACCGCCTTCATTGAGGATATCGTTACCCGCATTGATGGCTAAATTACCAGAAGAGGTTATCTTGGCGGTTTGGCCGATGTCCGTGGTAATAAAATCGGCGTCATACTGATTCGTTTGTCGCAAGGTTTTGTTAGTAACCGAACCCTCCACCGACGCGATATTGACATTGTCCCCTTCGATTGTCCCACTCACATTTTCAATGTCCCCCTTCGCGAGCAAGGCCACATCGCCTCCGCCAGACAACGTACCCGTGTCATTACTGATGGAGCTGTCGCTTTTAAGGCTTAGCGTGTTATCTGCCAGCATTGCGCCGCTGTTGTTTATCTCACCGGCTTTAATGTCAATATCTCGTCCGGCGATGACCGCGCCATTCGAGATGTTGTCTCGGGTGAGCTGAGCTAAATAGAGTTTTGGGGCCAGTACCGTTTGACCGTTCACTTCAATCTGTTCATACCAGAGAATGTCTTGTGACAGGTTGGCTACTTGCTCTGGGCTTAAGGCAATACCCAGCTCTAGATTTAACCCGCTTTTTTGACTGGCGGCGGCGTCCATTAATTGCTGCATCTGGCCAAAATCATTGCCGACCGATTCATTTAAATAGCGTTTACCGGTCTGTTCGAAAATCGCTTGAGTGACAACGCGCGTATCATAAAACGCGTCGCCCAAAAAAGTGATATCTTTTTCGGGATGAAAGCCGACATTGCCTAAGAAATAATCTGAACCAAGATAATTGCCTAGGTTAGTGAGCAATGGATTGGTTTCGATTAGGTAGCCACTCGCCGGGCCTTTAGAGTAAATAAACAGGCCATTGGGGCTGCTCGGCAGTCTAAAGTCCGGGAAGGGCACATCATTGAAGTTAGGTAAAGTAATGCTTGGTGACGTAATAGAAGACACACCGACCAAACGGACAGCATTAGGACCGGTAACGTTCGCAGAATGGGTGCTTTTTGCTGACTTACTGCTGCCTGATGGGCTCACACGTGAGGCATTGGATTTTATGGTCGAGTTGTTGACTTTGTTGGCGACGTTTAGTGAAACGTTGCCTGTGGCAGTGATGGAAGAACCAATAGTACTAGTAGTCGTCGGATTAACTTTACGAATCGTTCTGTGAAATAAGAATTTAATAGTTCGCCCGCTATCTCGTCTCAGGCCATAGTAATTCGCGTCCAATTTATAATCATAAAAAACATTATGCTCGGATAACAAATAGGCTTTATTACTTAAATTAGTAGACGTTACTTTTACCGTACTGCCGTGTATCTGACTCGCATCATTACTGACATTTTGGGCCTCTATCTCAACTTGATTTTGACCCATAATACGCGACGCGGCACTCGCGCTCGTTAACGTTTGACTTTCATTTTTGGCAAGAAAGGAATGAGAATCTCCGCCTATGACCTTATACTCTGTGGTGAACTTTTCTGCACCTTGATCTGATTTACCACCACAATTATCAGAACAATATGAGCGAGCGGTATATTCTGGCGCATAAAGAGAATGTCCGTCTACCTCAAAAGAACTTCCTCCTGCTCCTGGTTTCGAAGATAGGTTATAATTCGTTAACGTACTCTGAATGTTCAGCGTCGTACGCTTATTGGTCACCGTATCAGCGTATATCGAAATACCCCCACCCAATGACTCTATAGTAGCGGAACTATTGAGCAAGCTACTGCTTTTTTGCTTGGTCGCGTTTCGAGCAATAGTGATATTTTTCTGACTTAAAATATCACTATAGTTTTTAAGCACATTTACATACAAATTGGCATTATTTCCAGCGTAAACCAAGCCTGTATTGGTTATGGTACCGCTCACGGTGGCAATCAAATCGCCCAACGCTATCAGTGCACCAGGGTTGGTTAACGAAGACGTGGCAAGAGTAAGCGCATTCATGGCCTGCAACGTGCCGCTGTTGCTGATGCTGTTGGCGGTTATCTGGGTCGTGTCACCGGATATCACCCCGCTACTTTGGTTGGTTAACCCACCCGTCAGTGTCACCTTAGTCTGCTTGGCGCTGTTTATTTCTGCGCGGTTATTGAGGCTATGAGCCGTGACGCTAAGGTCGCCACCTGAGCTGACATTTTCTGACATCACCAACGCGCCATTCACGGTTAAAGCCATGTCACCATTGGCGCTGAGCTTGCCTTGATGGTTGAGCGTATTGGTCGCGAGGCTCAGGTTTTGATTGGAGGTTAGTTCACCCTGATTGGTCAGGCTTTGCGTGGTAAGTTGCGTGTTGCCTTGGCTGGTCAAGTGGCCTTGATGCGTGAAAGTACCCGCATTAATGGTTATTGCGTCACCGCTGGTCAGTTTTGTGCCCGATGTGGTGGTGAGACCGTTATTGGCGGTTATCGCCAACGCTTGCTTCGACTCTACCGACCCCGTTAAGGCGCTGTTGTCCGTAATTAAGGTCATGTCCCCTTGCGCTAGGGTTTCTCCAGACTGGTTCAAAGTGGCTGACGTAATGGTGAGGTCGCCGCCACTGCTGCTCACGCCCTCTATTGTGGTGTCATTGACGGTCACGGATATGTCGCCGCCGGAGACCAAAGTCAGGCTTGAGCTAAAATCTTGCGTTGTCGCGGTGATATCCGTGGCCGCTTCCACCGTGCCATCCAAAGTAATCGACTCGGTTTGCGTTAACGAGAGCGACTCCCCTGCGGCCAATGTGCCCGATTGGGTGACCGTTTTACCCGATATCACCACCGATTGTTGAGCACTCACCGCGCCACCGAGCACGCTACTTTGCGCGTCAATGATGAGCGAACCTGCCGACTGTGTGGTGCCTGCCAGTTCGACGCTTGGCACTTCAAGTTGCATATCCCCACCGGACAAGAGCGCACTGCCAACCATTGTGTTCAGTGATGTATCGCTCGAAAGGGTGACGGTGCCTGCTGATTGCACCTTGCCGTTAACCGTTAAGGTGTCGGTATTCGCCACCAGGCATTGACCGGCGTTGGTGTCGCCGCCAAGTAAAACCGCGTCACTGTTGATGACCACACTTTGGTTACCGGTTAGCTGCCCGGTTTGATTGAGCGTTTGGGCCGCAATAGAAACGTCTTTACCCTGTGTTGTTCCATTGTGGGTGAGGGTTTTACTGGCATTAAGTGCAATGGTTTGGTTGGCGGTCAACGTGCCGCTTTGGGTGATATTCTCACCCGATAAGGAAACGTCATTACTGGCGCTAAGCTGTGAGCCTGCGGTGAGCGCCAAGGCATGACGGGCGGTTAATGTGGCGTCTTGTACCCCAGCATTCGTCTCAAAAGAGAGCGCTTGCGCGTCCACCGTGAGCGTGGCCGCTTTGAGGTTGCCTGCGCCCGTGAGTGACAACGCGTCACCCTCTACCTTCATCTCATTCGAGACCGAAACGGCCCCTTGATTATCCAGTGTACCCAGCTGCGTCAGGCTGGCCGATTGGCTTGTCACCCGGCTCGTCTCATCAATAGACACCTTGTCCGCTTGAGCAGTAAACTGAGCCGCCTCAGCGTTTGAGTGAATCAACTCAACCGAGCCCGCCGTGAGCGCCATCTCACTACCAGCAACCAGCGTACTGTTGCTCGCCACAATGCGCTTACCCGTTAAGCTCATCTGCTTGCCTGTACTGTGATTGCCGCTCATCTCAATGTGGTCGGAAGTCGATACGGTTAAGCTTTGCGCGCTACTCGTGTTGCCCATGACAACCTTGCCATCGGCCGTAATATGTATGCCCTCTTGCGACGCGGCAAGATTGCCCACATTCACCCCAACCCCCGCTTCGGTTGCGATAAGCGCAATGCGCCCGGCGTACATGCCGCCAAGTGAAGAAGAGTCTATCGATAAGGCGGGTTTACTGACATTATCCGACGCTTTTTTTGTCACCTTATTCGTTTGATAATCAACCGTATTTTGACCCGTCACAATCGTGAGGTTTTGAGCGTGTATTTCTGCATTAATTTCTGCGGTGCGGCTAATGATATCAAAATACGTTTGATTGCTCGCATCTAAGCCCAGCCCTTCAACGGTTACTGAGCCTTGAGACACGTCAAAGCCACTCACTTCACCGTTGGTAAATTCTGGTGTGCCCGTGGATAACGTCACTCGCGGTGTATTAATGAAGCCGCATCCATCGCACGTAATCCCATAAGGGTTGGCGAGAATAACATTGGCGCTGGCACCAAACACTTCGGTGTACCCTTGCAGCTGGCTACGGTTCGCCCCCGTCACTTCGTTGAGTATCACGCTGGCCGCTTGCCCTGTCAGGTTGGGGTTGTTTTGCAATAAACCCCCCAACTGGGATTGACTCAACTGCGCGGTCGAGTTGTTGAGGATGAGGCCGCTTTTATCCACATTGAACTGCTGATATTGATTGTGAGACAGCCCTTTGCTGTTCGGCGCGGCAATGTTCACCACTTCAACGCCGTTGCCAGCCACGGTTGTGGTGGTGTTGGTGCCACCGACCACCACGTTGGCCAATACGGGCTGGATATTAATCAGACCACATAACAGGTAAGTAAGGTGTTTTTTCCAACTTGAAATCGATTTGTCCATGGGTATTGCCCTCACTTACAGGTTTAGGTCTACGCGGTAATAAATAACGACGTCATCCGCGTGTAAACGACTCGGACTTTGAATGGGGAATCCCACCGAAAACGAACTGGCATAATGAGTACCGCGCGCCATCAAAGAGACACTGGCCCCCATAATTGAGCCTTTTTCTAGCGTATCCAATTTATCTTTTTTTATGCCGCCAGTATCCAACGCCAACTGACTGCTCACCTTACCAATCACTG
This sequence comes from Vibrio sp. VB16, assembly GCF_015594925.2. Classification (NCBI taxonomy): domain Bacteria; kingdom Pseudomonadati; phylum Pseudomonadota; class Gammaproteobacteria; order Vibrionales; family Vibrionaceae; genus Vibrio; species Vibrio sp. VB16. Next base: position 1,063,132 of record NZ_CP087591.1, on the reverse strand, counting down.
GCCACTGACCCAGTTGATAAGTCAAGTCGTTGCGCCAGTAATACCCTTCGTCACCCGAAATCGAACGACCTTTGAAGCCACGTACCGAGTATTCACCGCCAACGCTCAGGCGTTCACTTCCGTACAAGGTGTCATTGCTCCATTGAGCAAAGAGTGTGCTGCTGGCATTTAAATCCGACATAATGGGGTAGCTGTAGCTGGTCGTGAGCGTGCCTTTATAAAACTGTGCTTCGGATGCCGCACTCGACTTACCTGAATCCTCTTTCCCACCAAACCAATCGGTTCCGAGCACTAACCTTGGTGAAACCGTAAAAAAACCACCGCCTAACCTTGTACTGTGACTCAGCGATAGCGACGCTGAACTGACGTTGCGAGAGCCGGCGCTGAGTAGGTTACCTAATATGTAGTTTTTTTCTCGGCGATGATGCACCCCCCATTTCGTTGAGGACTTACTGACACTGTCTCGATGAAACAGCCAATTCACATCGACGTCAACGCTGTTGGTTCGGCCACTGGAATTAAAGCTAAAATTGTTGTTAGTAAACGTTGTAAAATAATTGCTGTAGGACGTCCGTATGCCCACATTCCAATAACCGCGAGGAACATCTAAGGCAAGATAGGCACTCTCGGAATCTTTGTCTGAGACAAACTGACTGCTTTTGTTTAACGACACCGTCCATTTATCTAACGCATCAAAGACGTTTTCTATCCCGCCGTTAATGCCCGCTTGCTCTTCACCTGTGGATTCTTGGCCGCCGTTATTTATCCCTATCCCGACGTAGCCGAATGAGCCAGCATTGGTTTGAATATCCACAATCGACATCCCTTTAGCGCGGCCGGGCAGTAACTTAATTTGCGCGTTGTAACGTGAAAGGCGGTTTATTTGGTCAAGCCCCTGCTCAATATCTCGTAGGTTAAGTATGGGGTGATTGCGCTGAGGAAAGGCGTTGTTTAAAAACCCTTGAGGCTCACCGTTAAAGAGCACCTTTTCTAATCGCCCTTCTATTATCTCAATGGTGAGCACGCCAGAAGAAAGGTCTTGAGGGACGAGAAAGGCTCGAGAGGTCACATAACCGGCCTCAACGTAGGCATTGGTAATGAGCCGCAGATATTCGTTGATTTCGTTAATGCCTAAACAAGCCGGAACAAAGTCCGTAATGGCAAGCAGTGTGGACGCCTCCATTTGGCTGTTACCGACAAAAGACACCTGCTTGATATCAAAGCATTGCGCTGAAGTTTGTATAGGCGGCGCAAGAATAGGCTGTATAGGGACCAATGAATCAAGCGCTTTCTTGTTTCGTTCGATTTGTTCTAGACGCTCGGCTTGCTCGCGCTCAATATCTTGATTCACTAACGGGGCACCAACGCAATACGTTGAATTTTGAGCTATTAAAGCAACTATAAGCAATGACGTAAACTTACAGCCAAAAATAGAGGAACCATTATCTAATTTAGTGCTCATTGGCGATAACTCCTCATTTTCATTGACTTAATTGATGGAAAAACATGCCCCACACCATATGATTATGGAATTAATATCACAATATAATGACGACAAATTAACCAATGAATTTTTAAAAGTAGATTAGGAACTACATCATGGGCTTTTAAATATATTATTGATACTTGCATAAATAACGACATGGCTAAAAATGACGCCCATTTACTACGTTACATCTACAGGTGAACAGTGCAATATCAGAACTGGGCAATAACCATAAATCTTATGCCTATAGAACATCGCAGAAATTTGAGCTATACAGAAAAAAGAAAGAGGGGTGATAACTTTACAAGAGGGATACAACGTCAATAATAACAACATCATAATAAACACACAGCAACACGAAAGAGCCCGCTAATTCAGCGGGCTCTTTACCATTTAGTGCGTGTCTAACTCGGCATGAGGTGCAATGGAACCTTGTGGCCGCGTTGCCAGCTCTTCATATAGCTGCCACTTGCGTTTCGCAACATGCTGCGCCGTTGCAGTAATTTCTGCTGCGGCTTCTGGATTACTCCTGCGTAATGTTTGGAAACGTTCCTCGTTGTAACGATACTCCTCTAGTGGAATGGTCGGCCTTAATGTATCAAGCGAGAATGGATTCTCACCAGCATCACGAAGGGATGGGTTATAGCGGAATAGTGGCCAGTGACCAGATTTCACCGCTAATTGCTGCTGCTTTAGGCCATCTTCCATATTGATACCATGAGCAATACAGTGGCTGTAGGCAATGATGATAGACGGGCCTTTATAAGCTTCGGCTTCGCGCATGGCCAACAACACCTGCTGAGGGTCGGCTCCTAAAGCAACCCTTGCGACATACACGTTATTGTAGGATATGGCTTGCATGGCAACATCTTTCTTGGTGGCTTGCTTACCTGCACTCGCAAATTTGGCCACGGCGCCTAAAGGCGTTGACTTCGACATCTGTCCACCTGTATTGGAGTACACCTCTGTATCCATCACCAAGACATTAACGTCTGCACCACTAGCAAGTACATGGTCCAACCCACTTGAACCTATATCGTATGCCCAGCCGTCACCACCAACAATCCAAATAGAGCGACGGATCAACTGGTCTGCAACAGACATGAGATTTAACGCAGATTCTGTCGTTACCGTATCTAGCTCAGTTTTTAAGGTATTCACCCGTTTAATCTGAGCCTGAATATCGGTTTCTGTCAGCTGTTCTGCGTTCAACAGCTGATCAACCAACAAGGGATCAAGATGTTCACGATTATCCATCAACAACTGTTCTGCCATTTCGTGTTGCTTAACCGCCGCTAAACGGAAACCAAAACCAAATTCTGCATTGTCTTCAAACAGTGAGTTTGACCAAGCAGGGCCACGTCCATCTGTGTTTTTCGACCATGGTGTCGTGGGTAAATTACCACCAAAGATTGAAGAACACCCCGTTGCATTCGCGACCATTAATCGATCACCAAACAACTGAGAGACCATCTTGAGATAAGGGGTTTCACCACACCCTGAACACGCACCAGAAAACTCAAACAGGGGTTGTAGGTACTGAACACCACGCACATTCGAGAAATCAATTCGAGCTCTATCGTTGTAGGATAGCGTTTCAAAGAAGTCTAGATTCTTCTTCTCTTGCTCCATATATGGGGCTTTCAATTCCATATTGATCGCTTTACGTTCTGGTTGTCCTTCTGACGCTTCTTGGATCACCATAGGACACGCATCAACACATAGGCTGCATCCTGTACAATCTTCTGCGTAAACCTGCAACGTATAGCGAGTATCAGGAAAACCACGCGCGGTAATACCAGCAGACTTGTAGCCTTCCGGAGCCTCATCCAATTTTGATTTATCATAGAACTTGGCGCGAATCGCGGCGTGGGGGCAAACAACACTGCAATTACCACATTGAATGCACGCTTCATTTTCCCATACCGGTATTTTCTGAGCTATGTTTCGTTTTTCCCACTGAGTGGTTCCAGAAGGATAAGTTCCATCCACGGGCAGCATTGAAACAGGGATCAAATCCCCCTTACCTGCCATCATTTGCGCGGTAACTTGTCGAACAAATTCTGGCGCATTGTCAGATACCACCGGTTTAATCTGTTCACTGGCCGTTACTTTTTCTGGAAGGTCTACTTGATACAGATGGGCAAGTGTGTGATCAACCGCTGCAAAGTTTTTCTTAACCACTTCTGGGCCTTTGCGGGTATAGGTTTTTTTGATTGCTTTCTTAATCTTGTCAATCGCCAGTTCTTTTTCAAGCACACCGGACAAAGCAAAGAAGCAGGTCTGCATAATGGTGTTAATGCGATTACCCATTCCGGTATCACGAGCGACTTTGTACGCATCAATGACATGCAACTGCATGTTGCGACTGATCAGTTGCTCCTGCATACGCACAGGTAAACTATCCCATGCGGTTTGCGCCGATTCCGTTGTGTTAAGTAAGAAAATGGCGTTGTCCGCTGCTTTCGCAAGCATGTCTGTACTTTCAACAAAGGTAGACTGATGACAGGCCACAAAGTTAGCCGATTGAATTAAATACGGGCTGTTTATTGGATGATGCCCAAACCTCAAGTGAGATTCAGTTTGTGAACCCGATTTTTTTGAGTCATAAACAAAATACCCTTGTGCAAAATAATGTGGGTCTTCACCAATAATTTTAATCGTATTTTTGTTTGCCCCCACGGTTCCGTCGGCACCCAACCCATAAAACATGGCACGCACAACATCGTTTGATTCAATATCAAAGCGGTTATCTACATCCAAGTGTGAGTGACTGACGTCGTCAATGATACCCACGGTAAAATGGTGTTTGGGTTTCTCTAATGCTGAGTTATCGAACACAGATTTAACCATGGCAGGGGTAAATTCTTTGCTCGATAAGCCATAACGCCCAGCGACCAATCGAGGCATTTTTTCGAAATGCTCTTGATTATCCACCAATGCCGTCAATATATCTTGATACAATGGGTCAGCATTCGCTCCTGGTTCTTTGGTTCTGTCTAGAATGGTGAGTTTGGTTGTCGTTTGCGGTAACGCTTCCAACAAATGCTTGGCAGACAGTGGGCGGTACAATCGGACTTGCAATACCCCTATTTTTCTACCCTGCGCTACGAGATAATCGACGGTTTCCTTAATCGTTTCAACACCCGACCCCATCGCGATGACGACGTGCTCTGCATCGGGAGCACCAAAGAACTCCATCAACTTATAGTGGCGGCCGGTAAGCTCACCCAGTTTTTCCATGCACGATTCTACGATCCCTGGTGTTTTTTCATAATAAGGGTTCACCGTTTCTCGTGCTTGAAAATAAACGTCTGGATTTTGTGCGGTGCCACGAATGAAAGGTGAATCAGGACTCAACCCTCTATTACGGTGGGCTCGTACTAATTCATCGGAGATCATGGCGCGAATGTCTTTATCCGCGATGAGGTTTATCTTGTTCACCTCATGCGAGGTTCTAAAACCATCAAAAAAATGGATAAAGGGAATTCGCGCATCAAGCGTTGCGGCATGGGCAACAAGCGCCATATCATGGGCTTCCTGTACGGAAGAAGAAGCGAGCAACGCAAATCCCGTTCCTCGCGCCGCCATGACATCTTGATGGTCACCAAATATAGACAAGCCCTGTGCGGCCAGTGATCGTGCGGCCACATGAAACACAGCCGAGGTCAGTTCTCCGGCTATCTTATACATATTGGGCAGCATCAACATGAGCCCTTGAGACGCGGTGAAGGTCGTGGTCAAGGCCCCACTTTGTAAAGCGCCGTGCACGGTACCCGCGGCTCCCCCTTCGCTTTGCATTTCTGCTATAAGAGGAATATTTCCCCAGATATTTCGTTGGTCTTCAGAAGCCCACTGGTCGGCTAATTCGGCCATCGTAGATGAAGGCGTGATCGGATATATCGCGCACACTTCACTGACACGATAAGCAATATGCGCCGCGGCTTCGTTTCCGTCGCAGGTATGCATAACGGGGTTATTTTTCTCTATCATGATCAGCTCCTATTCCATTTCCGCCGCGACCATTTCGATCGCATGACTAGGACATTGCGAATAACACGCTTCGCATCCGGTACACTTGTTGTAATCCACTTTATAACCCTTGCCTTTTCCAAGGTGGGTTATCGCGCCATACGGACAAGCACCTAAGCAACCATTACATTCAAAACAATTGCCACATGAGTAACAGCGCTGAGCCTCGAACAACGCCTCTTTTTCTGTCAATCCACCCACCACTTCGTCAAAAGAGGTGGCGCGTTTACTCACAGAAATTGCGGGTTGCTCACTCTGCTCTGCATCGGTTTTGTACCACAAATGCAGCTTGTCAAACTGAACAAGAGGCTGCTTGGAAACCTTGCTGAACAATCGTTTATTGAGAAAGGCATCGATATGAGAAGCGGCTTTTTTACCATGTCCAACAGCAATCGTTACGGTACGATCACAAGGAACCATGTCACCCCCAGCAAACAACCCGTGGTACCCCGTCATCATCTGGTCGTTAACCTCTAGGCTGCCATCCCATTTATGCTCAACGCCTGGAATATTTTCGGTCAGTTCTGTATCGATATTTTGACCCAACGCCAAGATGAGAGAGTCTATTTCTACCGTTTCAAATTGACCCGTTGGATGCGGGCGACCATTTTCGTCAATCGACGTTTTTTCTAGCGTAAATGCGGTGCCGTCGATCCGGTTGATTGTACGTTGCCAATTAAAGCGCACACCTTCATCCATTGCTTCAACACATTCGAAATCATGTGCTGGCATATGTTCCCGGTCACGACGATAGATAACCGTGACATCGGCACCCATTCGACGAGCCGTGCGGGCGGCGTCCATTGCCGTATTACCACCACCATATACAGCGACACGTTGACCCAGTTTTGGCGCCGTATTCATTTCGATCGCTCGAAGATAAGACACGGCATCAATCACCTTGTCTGGATAGTCATTAGGGATATCCACTCCACGACCAACATGGGCACCAATGGCAAGAAAAACAGCATCAAATCGGCCTTTGACTTTCTCTGCTAGTAAATCTTCGACCTTATGATTAAGCACAATTTTAATGCCCATCGCTTCAATACGGGCAATCTCATTTTCAAGGATATCTCTTGGTAAACGGTAGGCCGGGATACCAAACTGCATCATGCCACCTGCCATTGGTGCTGCGTCACGGATTTCTACATCATGCCCTTTTCTCTTCAGGTGATAGGCCGTTGCAAGACCACTTGGGCCTGATCCTACGATGAGAACTCGCTTGCCTGTTGGCTCAGCCTTAAATCTGACGGGCCATTTTTTCTCTAGTGCTTGATCACCAAGGAAACGTTCAACAGCGTGGATGCTCACCGCTTGATCTACATTGGTACGGTTGCAAGCGGATTCACAAGGGTGATAACAAACCCGACCATGAATAGCGGGCATCGGGTTGTTTTTGATAAGGGCCTGAAATGCTTCTTCATACTGCTCTGATTGAGCAAGCGATAACCATTCTTGAATATTACTGCCCGTTGGGCAGGCATGATTACAGGGTGGCAGGGAGTTAGAATAGATTGGAAATTTAGTTCGAACTGGCCCAGAGCCTTTTTTCACGGTAAGGTCTGGTGGTAAGGTCATATCCTTAGAACAATTAATCATAGTATTTTACCTTGTTGTCTGGTCGTTGGTAAAATCAAGAGACGTACTGTTGCGGCGTGAATACGTGGTCGTGGAGGTCTATTCTTAGATTTCCCCCTTCAAACACAGTGCCTAGTGATAAGAATTTTTAGGTAACGTTACGTCTCTGTTTTTACTACCAACCTGATCAGGCCGTTGGATCTTTTCATCCTAAAATCCAACGGCCGAATAAATGAATAAGTATCGTGGAAAAAATGAACGACTATACTGATACGCAGGTGCCTGCTCTCTCATCGAGAACTTCTACGCCTTCTTCAAGCGCACCAATGTAGGCTCGCCCACCAAACGTCGCAAAATCGGCGGCGGCTTCTACTTTAGGTCCCATCGAGCCGGCAGGGAACACGTATTGGCTGAGCTGAGTCGGTGTTGCTGTTCGTAATGCACGCTGTTGATCCGTACCCCAGTCAAGATAGACGGCGTCCGCATCCGTTAGAATCAATAATTTGTCAGCGTTAAGTTGTTTTGCCAACAAGGTGGCGGAAAGGTCTTTATCGATAACACCTTCAACTCCTTGATACCCTATTTCGTTTCGACAAACTGGAATGCCGCCACCGCCACAACAGATCACAATTTGACCCGCCGCGAGCAAGGTATCTATCGATTTCTTGTCAATGATGTTAATTGGTTTAGGTGATGGCACAACACGGCGAACATAATCACCGTCACGTTTCATTATCCAGTTATTCGCTTCAGCCAAAATTCCGGCTTCTTCTTCGTTGTAAACAGGGCCAACAAACTTCGTTGGGTCAAGCATACTAGGATCATTGCGATCAACTTCAATACGAGTCAATAGGCTGGTTACTTCCGTATCAGGAAGAAGGTTTTGTAGCTCTTGAGCCAACATATAACCAATCATACCTTCACTTTCCGCGCCCAACACATCAAGAGGGTATGGTGAAACTTTATCGTAAGCTAAATTTTGCAGGGCTATCAGACCAACTTGTGGCCCATTTCCATGGACGATTGCCACTTGGTATTTGTCGGCTATTTCGGCGATCGCTCTGGCAGCAACTTTAATATTAGCCAGTTGGTTGTCAAAACTTGGCGCATCGCCACGACGTAGTAATGCATTGCCGCCAAGGGCCACAACTGCGATGGGTTTCATGTTAACTCCTTAAATTATAATTATGGTCTGAGCCGTTTTCCGCGACATCTTTCGCCTTTTCATTAGGTTTAAGATGTGATTAACGTGAAAACGGTTGTCGGCGAACAAAGCGGCCATTCCCAGCTTCCCCCATAAATTCGCCATTACACGCGACAACCTGCCCATGGCTAATGGTCATTATTGGCCAGCCTAAGCATTGCATGGATTCATACGGGGTGTAGTCTGTGTTGTCGTGTAATAAATCGTGAGTAATCGTTATCTGTTGCTTAGGGTCAAACAGCACCAAATCAGCATCAGAACCTTTTGCCATATTGCCCTTTTGTGGAAACATTCCGAACAATTTCGCTGGCATGTAACTGGTTAATTCTACAAATCTACTTGGACTCATTCGTCCACTCATTACCCCTTCAGAAAAAAGAAGTGGCATCCGGTTTTCGACACCGGGCAACCCATTTGGACAGGTGCTGAAGTTATCTTTTCCACGCTGTTTCTGGTCTAAGTAAGTGAACGAACAGTGGTCAGTTGCAACGGTATCAATACTGCCGTCTATCAGACCCTGCCACAGTTTTTCGCGCTCTTCGACAGGTCGAAGTGGCGGGCTAAGAATAAATTTCAGCGCATCGTCACGCTCGTAACAGCTCTCGTCGAGCAATAAGTATTGCGGACAAGTTTCGGCCCAGACAGGCTGATGGTTTTGGCGGGCAAGCCGCACATAATCGAGCCCTAGCCCGTTGGATAAATGCACAATATACAGCGGTGCATTATCGGCCAGTTTTGCCAAATTTATCATTCTGGCAATCGCTTCTGCTTCGCACTCTAACGGCCGACTTTGCGCATGATATTTAGGGGCTGTTTTCCCCTCGTTCAGAAGCTGATTACGCCTTAACGTTATGGCGGCATCGTTTTCTGGATGCACAGTAGTGAGGGCATTCACTTTGTTTAGTTGTGTCAATGCGCGTAAAACGGACTCATCGTCAAGTTTGTAACCGTAGGTGAGGTAAAGTTTAAAACTAGAAATACCTTCAACCTCAACCATAGAGGCCATTTCAGCCAGTATCTCATCGTTGATATGCTGAATCACACCATGGAAGCTGTAATCAATAACGGCCGTATCTTTGGCATACTCTTTATAAACCGATAATTGATGATGGAGATTACACCCTCTAGGTCCAAATCCCATATGGTCCACCACCATGGTGGTGCCGCCGCAAGCCGCCGCTCGGGTACCGGTATAAAAATCATCACAACTCTTGGCAATGCCGACATCAATATTGAAATGAGTATGAACGTCTATGCCACCCGGCATTACGTATAAGCCGCTTGCATCGATGATGCGTGTTTCCTCAGGGTAGCTTGAGATGGTTTCGCTAATATCCGCAATTTTTCCATCGACAATCAGTACGTCAGCTTTCTTTTCCTCTAAATGGTCGACCACAATTCCTTGACGAATAAGCATAGCCGATGAAGTTCCGTCAGATTGTGTATCTCGTTGTGTGGAAAAAGAACGCTTAAAAACCATATCGCCACCTTGTTAACGTTAAGACGTTGTCATATTCGTGAATATCTTTTCAAAATACCTGCGAGTGTGAGGTACTTTGAAAAGCGTTCGCTATCGTTAATGTATCCATCCCGAGGAGGATATAAGTCCAGTATTAAGGCAGAGCATACTGAAACCCTCGGGATGGAATTCTTTAGTGACGCTGTCTAAACAGCATCAAATTCTATTTTTTCAACTCTTCTAAATACATTTGGGGAATAACCGCATACATTGCTGCGCAAGTAACCAGATGGTCTTTCCAAGTTTTCTCGTTTGGAGCGTGAGCTTCTGGCTCTTTACCCGGACCAAAACCGATGACTGGAATGCCATAACGACCCATGATAGACACACCATTGGTTGAGAAGGTCCACTTATCAACGGTCGGTTTTTTGTCAAACAACAACTCATACGAGGCTTCCAGAGTTTTTGTTGCAACGTGATCTTCATCGATCAACCATGTTGGGAAATAACACTCAGTTGGGTAGACCAGACCGGTATAAGCTGGACGGTTATATTCGTACATTGACACGACCGCTTTGGCTTCTTGTACTGCTGGTAGCGCTCTGATTTCTTCAAGTGCCCCTTCCCATGATTCGCCCCACGTTAAACGTCGGTCAATAGAAACAGCACAGCTGTCTGCTACTGCACAACGACTTGGAGAAGTGAAGAAGATTTCAGAAACAGTTAGAGTACCTTTGCCTAGGAATGGGTCATCTTTCAGCTTGTGAGATAAGCCTTCAAGCTGGCTTAGAATTGGACCCATCTTAAAGATAGCGTTGTCACCACGTTCTGGAGCAGAACCATGGCAGCTTACGCCTGCAACATCGATTCGAATTTCCATACGACCGCGCTGACCGCGATAAATTTGGCAATCTGTTGGTTCAGTGGATACAACGAATTCAGGACGAATGTTGCTTTCTTCGATGATATATTGCCAGCAAAGACCATCACAATCTTCTTCTTGAACCGTACCCGTCACGAGCAATGTGTACTCATCTTCAAGGCCAAGATCTTTGATAATCTTACCCGCATACACCATTGAAGCCATACCGCCTTCCTGATCTGAAGCGCCACGACCGCCGATTATCTCGTCATTTTCCATACCTTCGTACGGGTCGAAATCCCAGTTGTCCATGTTACCAACACCAACGGTATCGATATGTGCATCCATTGCAATTAGGTGAGGGCCATGACCGATCCAACCTAATACGTTACCCATAGGATCAATTTCTACCTTATCGAAACCGACCTTTTCCATCTCTTCTTTAATGCGTAATACGACTTTTTCTTCATCGCAACTTTCACTTGGAATCGCAATCATGTCACGTAGAAACTGACTCATGTCTGCTTTATAGTCTTGAGCTTTTTCCACAACTTTGTGGAATGGGATAGTCATTGTCATTGTAATGCTCCTTGAACCGAACGGTGGTCATCGTGTTCGGCATGATGATTTGCATAGAGAGTTGATGCGCTCTTTTTGATGACGGTTACTGCGCATTAACCTGAATTTTAATTGTTTTTGTTAAAGCGTTGGGTGTTTGCCTTGCCACAGCACTTCACGATAATGCACTGGGTCGGTATCGCCTTCGGTGTTAATAAGAAGCACAATAGAATCTTGGTCTAATCCAAGTTTCTCCATCAACTTCTCACGCTCGGGGTGATAGTAAATAGCCGCTAACATACCTGCGCCAACCGCGCCGGATTCACCTGATACAACTTTAGGGTCACTGCCTAACGGATTTGCTAACACACGCATACCAAGTGCAGCGATGCTGTCCTGACAAGACACAAATTGTGTAGAGCAGTCACGAAGTACTGGCCAGCCTATTGGGTTAGGTTCACCACATGCTAAACCAACCATAATGGTGGCGAGATCGCCTTCTACGTTGACCATTTCACCTTTATCACTAATACCTGAGCGATAAATGCAATCGGCAAGATCCGGTTCGACAATGACCGAATGAAGCTTGTCTGCCCCGTACATGTCACAAAGATAACCAAGCACGCCACCTGCCATCGCACCGACTCCAGCTTGCAAAAATACATGAGTAGGACGTTCAACATTCTGTTGCTTCATTTGATCGACAGCTTCCGCGGCCATTGTGGTGTAACCTTGCATGATCCACGTTGGAATTTCGGTATAGCCTTCCCACGCCGTATCCTGCACGATCTTCCAGTTGTTCTTGTTTGCCGTTTTAATAGCCAAACGAACGGTATCGTCGTAGTTCATATCCGTCACAATACACTCTGCACCCAAAGCACGGATGTTGTTAACTCGCTCATCTGCCGAACCTTTCGGCATATAAACCACTGCATTTTGACCCAGTTTACTTGCTGCCCATGCCACACCACGTCCGTGATTTCCGTCTGTTGCGGTGGCAAAGGTCATTTTTTCCGATATTTCGTTTCTCAATTTGTCGAAATCAAAATTATTAATATCGAGTGAATACTCTGCACAAAGTAAGCGAGCAATTGCGTATGCACCACCTAACATTTTGAATGCACATAAATCAAAACGATACGCTTCGTCTTTGACTAATATTTTACCAAGGCCAATTTCTTTCGCTAGGCAGTCTAGAGAATGCAATGGCGTTGGTTGGTAACCTTCAACTTTTTGATGAAAAGCACGGGCTTTTTCCGCTTCATCAATGGTGAATAGAGGGGATTGCTTACCGTTATAATGGCGATTATCAGCAATCTCCATTTTTAGAGAGAATGTAGACACGACCAGACCTCATTGAATGAATTAAATGGAATGGGCGGGGAATCTATGTGATGCCCCCGCATAAATGGCTAACATTAGCCAGTTGTCTCGTTGTGGGACATCGGGTTATTTGACGCGTTTTTCGGACTCGTCTAACAACTGTTGTAAGATGTCACCTGGGGCTTGGTATTTACGGTTCAAAATCATGGCCGCAATGATATATGGCTTCCAGCTCGCTTCTTTGTATGTGGCAATGCGGTACTTTTCGAATACAGCTTCGTCCACTTCACCTTCTTTACAAGATACGCCAGTGATATCCGCAGGTAGGCAATGCATATAAAGCGCCTCTCCACCCTTGGTTTTTTTCATCATTTCTTCAGTACAATGCCAATCTTTGTGCTTTGCATTCTGAGCCAAACATTCTTGCTCAAGTGCTTTAAGTCCATCATGATCATCGGCACGTAGAAGTTCTGTACGACGGCCCATAACTTGATAAGGCGCCCATGATTTTGGATAGACGATATCGGCATCTTCGAAAGCTTCTTCCATAGAGGCAACCTGAGTAAAGCTACCACCTGATTCTTCAGCGTTCTTACGTGCTTGTTCAACAACTTCGGGAATAAGGTCATAACCTTCTGGATGAGCCAATGTCACATCCATACCAAAGCGGGTCATCAAGCCGATAATCCCTTGTGGTACTGACAATGGTTTGCCATAACTCGGCGAATACGCCCACGTCATCGCGATTTTTTTGCCCTTCAACTGTTCTAGATCGCCGAAATGTTCTTCAAGCCAGGCTAAATCAGCCATTGATTGGGTTGGGTGGTCGACATCGCACTGTAAGTTTACTAATGCTGGGCGATGAGGCAGAACACCTTCTTTCACACCATCATCAAGTGCTTCACCCACTTCGCGCATATAGGCATTACCCGCGCCTAAATACATGTCATCACGGATACCGATAGCATCTGCACAAAATGAAATCATATTCGCTGTTTCACGAACGGTTTCACCATGAGCAATTTGAGATTTACCTTCATCAAGATCTTGCTGAGCGAGGCCCAGCATATTAATAGCCGATGCATAGGAGAAACGAGTACGGGTTGAGTTGTCACGAAACAGTGAAATGCCCAAGCCATTTTTAAAGACGTTGGTAGCAATATTTTCCTGACGCATTGCTTTGATAACTTGCGCCGTTTTTAATACACACTCTAGCTCTTCAGGGCTTTGTTCCCACGTTAATAGGAAATCTTTCTTATGAAGTTCAGAGTCTAGTTCATTGATTTCCTTTATAAGTTCATTAATGCTTTTCATTTTATTCTTCCCAGTAATTAAAAATTATTATGTCGTTTGCGGCTGGAATTTTCGGTTGGATAAAGTCCATTAAATAAACAGACACTGATTCCTTTATTCCAATATCTATGCCAATAACGTAAGTAACTGGTAAAATAATCTGATAAAGCTTACTACTCCTTTAAATACAATAAGTTATACTTTTTGATCTGTTTTTACTTCGCAATATCTCGTCTATTGAACTATCAATCACTATCAGTGATAGCGACCAAAATGATAGTAGCCAAATAGCGGTTTATCATATTGATATCCGTGTGTGATGCAGTCCTCAGATCCCATTTCATTCTGCCAAGCGCATTGCAAAATCTGACATACATCAATCTTCCTTGATATCAATCTTGTTAACTTGGTATGTCATTTCTTGAGTAGATCTCTATATGCTAAAAAACACTCAGCAATCCGAACTAATGCAACTTCAACCAACGATATTGCGTTTTACACAAATGCTGTCAGCGGTACTTCAACTTGATGCAGAAGTCGTCGATGCCGATTTAGTTCGTGTTGCGGGCACTGGGCCGTATAGCAAACTCTTTGGTAAGAAAGCAAACAAAAGCTCCAGAATATTCAGGTACATCCTTGAGACTCATCAAGAAAAAGTCGTTCTAAAATCACGTACAGATCCAATTTGCAAAGGTTGTGACAATATAGCGACTTGTCGTGAAACGGCTTTTCTGGGCGTACCGATCATGGTTGAAGACCGCTGCGTAGGGGTGATTAGTCTCGTTGCCTTCACTGAAGAGTCACGAGAAAGAATCAAAGACAATGTTTCGTTATTTTCCGACTACATTCAGCATATCTCTCAGGTTGTAGTGGCAAAAGTATTGGCCAGCGACAAGGAGCACGAAGCTGGTCTGGATGAAGTATTAACGAGCCTGATAGAGAATATGGATCAAGGCGTACTCGTGCTAGATGGTAATCGCCAAGTAAAATATGGTAACCAACCGGCTCTTACCAATCTCAATATAGAGCGCGAAGCGTTATCAACCGTAGAAGTTAATATTCAGCCACTCTCTTTGCATAACAACGAATTGAAAGGGAATCAGCAACATATTATTTCTCTTGGTGAACGCCAGGAATTAGTCGTGGGTCAATTTCATGATGCCCGTGGTCACCAATTGTTCCTAATGAGTTTTCACCAACCGAATAAATCGTTTTCGATTAACGAACCGCAACCACAGTTCACCAGTGTCATTGGTGAATGTAAGAAAATGCACCAACTGAAAACCTTAATATCACGTATCGCCAGTAGCCCTTCAAGTGTGCTCATTAATGGTGAAAGTGGAACCGGTAAAGAAGTCATCGCTCACGCCGTTCATGATTTAAGCACTCGCAGTGATCAACCCTTTATCGCTATTAACTGCGCGGCGATACCCGAACAACTTCTAGAAAGTGAACTTTTTGGTTATGTAAAAGGGGCATTTACTGGCGCCTCAACTAAAGGCAAAACAGGCCTAATTCAAGCCGCCAATCAAGGGACATTGTTTCTGGATGAAATTGGCGATATGTCGATGACATTGCAGGCCAAATTACTTAGAGTGTTGGAAGAGCGTGAGGTTAAGCCTATTGGTTCAAATACTTCCATTCCAATCGATATTCGAATCGTGTCTGCGACCAACCGTGATTTCGCCGAAATGATCGCGTCAAACCGATTCCGTGAAGATCTATATTACCGCCTAAACGTAATCCCAATTCATCTCCCTGCTCTCAAAGAACGCGAAGGCGACGTTGAGCTTCTCGTGCAGTTTTTTCTAGATATACATACACGAAAAATTGGTGTTGCTTACCCAGGTATTACCGATGAAACGATGGCTAGGCTCAATGCCTATCACTGGCCGGGCAACGTTCGCGAGCTCAGTAACTTAATTGAATACTTGGTAAACGTTGTTCCTGAAGGTGACACTATCGACGTTGATTTATTGCCCCCTTATTTCGAGCAAACCTCAGTAGAGAAACAATCGACGAGCGTTGTCATTGATGACTTTGCAATGAGCCTTGAAGAGATGGAGAAAATCCGTATTGAAGATGCAATAAGCCGATTGAGTAATCGCAAATTAGTTGCTGACGAACTAGGCATCGGAATCGCTACCCTTTATCGAAAAATCAAAAAATATGGGCTTAATAGCCATTAGCATTCAACCATCGCCTCAACTTGACTAAGGTTGGGGCATTACACGATTGGTGTGGGACCTTCAGGCTTATGGTTGACACACTCTTAACGCACTAGAATAAAGAAATTATTCCATTTTATGAATGTATTCAATAATCACTTCATTACCCTCTACATAGGCCCTCTGAATCTCACCATCGACCGAAAGGCGCGTTTTTAGAAAAGCCGTTTTATTCTTTGCCAACGATCCATTTCTTAGCGATGAAATGGCTTGTTGTGGCTCTATGTGCATGATCTGGCAAAATTGTTTAACAAAATTGTAAGTTAGTGGTGCACTTCCACGCAAAAGAGCTGAAAATTCCATTTGAGATATGCCTAATTTTTTGACCACCTCCATCTGAATTAATCTCATGTTTGCCTTTTTAGACATCCAGACATGGTAGAGCTCTTCTCTGTCTTCTTGTGTAAAATCCACACTATTTTCCTAACGATTAATAGAGGCCATGAATATGCCTTTTAACCTGAGGAAAGTGTCAAATTCCCGTGAAAATTGTTCCTGTGAATTTTTTTTTGGAAGCAAGCGCAACCTAGCTATGTATTCACTTCGAACCCAAGACAAATAAGTAATCACCTCTTCACTTCTCGCCACATTATATGACCGAGAATAGCGCTTAATCAGCAACCCATTCGGCTTCGACAATCACTTTGTCACCACATTTTATGCGTCCAGTGAATATATCACCCTGATAAACAACACCGACACCTGCTGGTGTTCCACTCATAACAATGTCACTGGTTACGAGGTTAGTATAGCGGCTGAGTTCTTGTAAAATTACCTGCGGAGGGTAAAGCATTTGGCTCACATGACCACTTTGAATACGAACCCCATTGATAAACAGCTCAATATTGAGGTCATCGATATCAGCACCATCCAAGGGTACAAATCGGCTCAAAACGGCAGAGCCATCAAAGGCCTTTGCACGTTCCCAAGGCAGTCTTTTTTCTTTCAATCGACTTTGTAAATCTCGTTTAGTGAGATCAAGGCCAAACCCAACAGCCGCCAGCTTTTTACGCCTCACCATAAAACAGATTTCCGCCTCATAATGGAGGGCTTCTTGGTGAAAAGATTGCAATCTATTCGAAATCGACGAGTTAGGTTTGTTAAATACCACCATCTCGTCAGGAATGACATTATTCAACTCTTTTATATGCTCAACATAGTTTCTACCTATGCATAGCACCTTGGACGGTTTCACTTTTTTATCGCCTAACGCTACGGTATTCATCTGCTATATTCCCTACTTATGAATAAGTATCAATCGTTCAACTTACTCAATAACTTCTCGCATAATCGCTTCAGTTCTATTAACTCTTCAACGTCCATATCAAGTTTACAAACCATACCATTAGGCACTAAAAGCGCCTTCTTTCTCAATACTAAACCTTGTTCAGTCAGGTACAACATGCGAACTCTTTCATCATCTAGACCTCGTTTTCTGCTGACTAGCCCTTTACCTTCTAGCCGCTTTAAAAGCGGTGTCAAGGTGCCAGAATCCAGATGAAGTTTATTTCCCAATTCTTTTACATTGATTCCATTGGTCTTCCACAACACCATCATTACAAGGTATTGAGAATAGGTGAGATCAATCTCCAACAAAAGAGGCCGATAAGCGCGAATTACGGCGTTTGCCGCGCTATATAAAGGGAAACAGACTTGATTATCCAATTCCAATGCTTTTTCATCTACGGTAAAACGGCCCGATGTCATAATTTATCCCCAAACAATATTGCGCACAATATACTTGCATTTCAATCTAACTTCGACTTATAATTGAACGCAACTTAATTGTGCGCAACTTAATAACAAGGTAACTTACTATGACAACGATATACAAAACCAAAGCAACGGCATTAGCTGGTCGTAACGGCAAGGTAGCAACAGACGATGGTTTGCTTGAAGTGAATTTAAGTTATCCGAAAGAAATGGGCGGTTCAGGTACGGCGACCAACCCTGAGCAACTATTTGCGGCGGGTTATTCTGCTTGTTTCTCGAATGCGATTCTTCATGTTGCTCGCGAAACTAAAGTCAATATTGACCAAGCACCAGTAACCGCAGAAGTCGGTATTGGACCAAATGCAGAAGGCGGTTTCGCTCTCACTGTCAGCCTAGCTGCAACACTAGATTTACCGCAAGAAAATGCATTAGAGATAGTGCGCATGGCACATAAGATTTGCCCGTACTCGAATGCAACTCGCGGTAACATTGATGTGGCTATCAACATAAACGGTGAAGCCATTTAACCTGAACACTGGTTATACCAAGCTAAGTAAGTTTGTGACCCATTGCGTTTCCAGATTAGTTCTATTTAGAAAAGAAACATCGAAATAGACGTCCACTGCCTATGACGATATTCGAGCCTGCTCCCAATGCGAGTAGGCTCTTTTTTATCATCTATTGACCCAGTTTAGGGGGTCGACACTTGGGTTATCGAATTAAAGATATTCGCAAAGATACGCCGTCGGCTCTTCTACTTTTACATCAAAAGATGAGTCACCAACGACGTCAAAAGCTTGCCCTGCCACAAACGTCGTCCATTGCTCTTCGTCTGTACGCTTGATCGTTAATGCCCCTTTCACTACCGTCATCTTTTCCGGTGCACCCGTGCCAAATGTATATTCACCCGGAGCCATAACGCCAACACTGCTGTCTCCATCTTGCTGAGTAAAACCTAACGACTTAACACCACCGTCAAAGTAAGTATTTTCTTTGATCATTTTACATCCTTGTTGTTTTATTTATTGAACCCATATTTGTATAAGAATTTACACCAATTCACAAGCAATATAGCTAAAATACCCCCGTAGAAAGGCCCCTTGCTACCTCGATTTACGGTCAGAATCTACACCATCCGCTATTCCCTGTTTTACGTAATACTGTTCGGTTAGTGCTAAATACTTCGTCATTCCCGTGAAAACGGGAATCTTGGTGATATTAGATCCCCATTTTCATGGGGATGACGTCGGTTTTCGTGAAAACAGGTCAGTTTTCGTCGGGATAACAGGTGTAAATAACCTTAACCGAACAGCATTCCTGTTTTACGTAATACTGTTCGGTTAGTGCTAAATACTTCGTCATTCCCGTGAAAACGGGAATCTTGGTGAGTTTAGATCCCCATTTTCATGAGGATGACGTCGGTTTTCGTGAAAACAGGTCAGTTTTCGTCAGGATGACAGGTGTAAATAACCTTAACCGAACAGCATTCCTGTTTTACGGGTATAATGGATGGATGTTTTTCTTAGATGATGCCGATGAGGATTACACAGGAAAGACGATAAACTGGGGTTTAGTTAAGCATTTTTCTGTTCCAATAATGGGATGAGTTCTTTCGCTGGTAATGGCCTGCTAAAATAATAACCTTGCGCGTACCTGCACCCTCTTTGTACAAGAAAATCCGCTTGTTCGAGCGTCTCTACACCCTCGGCAATAACATTAAGTGACATCGCGTTTCCAAGTGCAATAATGGCATCGGTAATCGCCACATCGTGCTTATTTTCAGGAAGATTCATCACAAAAGAACGATCAATTTTCAATGTATTGAGCGGGAGTTTTTGTAAATAACTTAACGACGAATACCCTGTACCAAAATCATCCATGGACAACTCTATTCCATGTGCGCGCAACGTTTCCAATTGCTTGACAGCGTTTTCTGCATTACTCATCATAAAACCCTCTGTCACTTCGAGTTCAAGATATTTCGCTTCTAAATCGGCTTCTTTAAGCACCGAAATGACCAATTCGGCAAAGTTGGACCGCTGTAGTTGAGCACCCGCGACATTGACAGCAATACGACCGAATTTGAAACCTTTATCACGCCATTCTATTGCCTGCTTACAGGCTTCCTTTACGACACGCAGTCCAATCTCTTGTATTAAACCGGTTTTTTCTGCAATAGGAATAAATTCATCAGGTGATACTGAACCCAATTTTGGATCATTCCAACGTAGCAACGATTCAAAACCGATTAACCTACCTGTAATCATATCCACTTGAGGTTGATACACCAGAAAGAACAGCTCATGATCAAGCGCATCATGAAGCGCAGCCTGAAGCTTTAGGTGCGATTCCGATTGCTTCGTTAAGGCTTCCGTATAATAGGCATAGTTATTTCGACCTGTTTTCTTAGCCCTGTACATAGCGGCATCTGAGTTGCTCAATAGTAGGTCGCTATCCTCTCCATCTTGCGGATAAAGCGCGATCCCCATGCTACCGGTCAGTCGGATCGAGTCTGTCTTATCTAATCCAATCGGTTTATCAAAAATAGACATGATTTTAGGGGCAATGATTGATATAGACTCTAGGTCGGCGATAGCAGGGAGAAGCAAAACAAACTCATCGCCCCCAATTCGAGAAACGGTATCAACTTCGCGTAAAATACCTTTCAATCTAGAGGCTATTTCACACAATACTTCATCACCCACAAGGTGACCGTAGCTGTCATTAACATGTTTAAAATGGTCTATATCAATGAAGATCGTCGCAAACAGTTCTTGGTTTCGTTTTGCGTGATATATTTCCTGCTTTATTTGATTGGTTAGCTTAGTACGATTAGGTAGATCGGTCAGTGGGTCATGATACGCCATGTGTTGAAGGTCATTTTCTTGCTGTTTCTGTTGAGAAATATCTGAAAATACAGCGACGTAATTACAGATATTTCTCTTATCATCATACACAACACTGATTGTCGAAAGCTCAGGGAAAATTTCACCATTCTTTCGCCTGTTCCATATTTCGCCTTTCCATTGACCTTGATTGAATAGATCCTTCCAAATTTCACGATAAAAACTTTTCTCATGACGACCCGATTTCAAAAACCTCGGATTACGCCCAATGGCCTCTAGCTCTTGATACCCTGTGATCTCGCAGAACGCTTTATTTACATAGATAATCATGCCATCTCTATTGGAGATAATGACACCTTCAATAGAGTTTTCAAAAACCGTCGCGGCAACCAATAATTGATCTTCAATCGCTTTTCTATTGGTCACATTTCGTGTCATACCAATAATTCCAATCGTTTGACCTTGGTCATCCAACATAGGCGCTTTAATCGTCTCTAACCATGTTTTACTTTGAGGATTAACAGCATTAGCGCATTCTTCAACAACGGTCTGCTTTCCCGCAACAACAACCTCGTTGTCTGCAATCTCAAATTTTTCCGCTATCTCAGGATCGAATAACTCGAGATCAGTTTTACCTATAATCTCAGAGACAGGTTTACCCCACGCTTTACTCACTTCACGATTACAATGGGTGTAAACACCGTCTAAGTTTTTTACCCATAAATGGTCGCTAAAACTATCGATAAAACTTTGAAATTCTGGTGTTGAGCGATGGTCAACAATACTGGTCAAATCAACCCGAAACTCTCTTTGATTGTCTCTATATGTATTGACGAGGTCTTGCTCTATTTGACTCACAATCCCTTTCAATAAATCATAATGTTCTACTTGAATTGGCTTATCTTTACTGAAGGCCAATAACACACCAAAATGAGACATGCTTGACCACGTTATCGGTATGCCAACAGAGTAATTAAAGCCATCAACCAAACAGGGTTTTGAATAAATTGCGTTATGGGATAACACAAGCTTAGAAAAGGCATCCACTTCTAATGTATATTTTACGTAATCGATTGATTCTGAAGAATACACAATCGGCTGATAAACATTGTGTTTAACTGTTGTGCACAGCACAAGCTCGTAACCTAATACGTTTTGATAACTAACGAGTACTTTTTTCCAGTTTTTGCGCACTTCTACAGGGACGTCGATTTCTACCATGACCTACTTCTACGTATGTTTAATAATTTAAACTCTGACACCACATACTAATTATAATAGTATCAGTATAAATATAAAGGAATGCGAACTGAAAGGAAGAAATAACCTCGCAATACGTTAACTAACAAACAATTCAGACGTATAAGCGACTACTATTTTAACTTTTTATTAACTTAATTTTGGCAACAATAGAGACAATACCAACCAAAATGACACCAGACAAAAGCCCAATGAGCCCGTTAAAGACTATCGGTACTAGTGATTCTACAACACTGATATGCGGTAAATTAAATAATACGGGTTCTATCAAGTGATGGATGACTGGAATACTGTGGACAACGATCCCTCCCCCCACTAAGAACATAGCTGCCGTACCGACTATTGTTAATAAGTGCATCAATTTGGGTGCACCAGCAACCAAGCCATTTCCTACTGAGACTAAAACACGGGAACGCTTGCGCTCTTGCATATAGAAACCGAGATCATCTATTTTCACGATACCTGCTACCAGTCCATAAACGCCTATCGTCATTAGAACAGCTATCGTGCTCACCACCAAAATTTGAGTCAATACTGGCTGGCCTTGAACCGTACCCAGTGCAATCACTATAATCTCGGCTGACAGTATAAAATCGGTTCTAATTGCACCATTTATCTTCTGTTTCTCATACTCTTCTGGTGATCCAACTTCGCTGAAAACGGGTGCGGAGTCTTCACTTTTTTGTTTCTTATGAAAAAATTTCTCGATTACTTTTTCTGCTCCCTCATAGCTAAGATATAAACCACCAACGAGAAGCAGTGGTGTAATTAGCCACGGAGCGATAGCACTGATAAGCAATGCGGCTGGAACTAAGATAAGTTTATTGCGAAACGACCCTTTGGCGACAGCCCAAACGACAGGAATCTCCCTTTCTGACGCAACACCAGAAACTTGCTGTGCGTTAAGAGCAAGGTCATCACCCAAGACGCCGGCCGTCTTTTTTGCCGCAACTTTAGATAACAGGGCAATATCATCCAATACACTAGCAATATCATCCAGTAACGTTAATAGACTTGCACCCGCCATTTTTCATCCTTTGAATCCAAACCAAGAACAACAATTACAGCACATTTAGGCAAAACGATCCGATTAATATCTCTCTTCTTAACTCAATTCAGTCAACAGGAAAAAATTACGCGTCAAAAAGAATATAATTGTTCATCGATTTGCTCATAAGCGGGCATTCTTATAATTAGCGGTGTAATAACTTCACGTTATGATAAATAGTCTGTTTTCGAATCCTTGTATATACGTTTATACTGATTCTGATGATCGTTCTAAGGATGGATATGGGTAAGATAAGAGAATTAACCGGTTTAATCGAAAACCCAATGCGAAGCCGCATTGGCAAACGAATCACCCTAATTATGGTTCTAATAAGTAGCATGGTGACGCTAACCGCGACAACATTTCAGCTTGCATGGGATTATTCGAGAGAAGTCAATGAAGTAGAGAGTCGACATCAAGAAATTGAAACCATACATGTGCCTCTACTCGCCGCCTCTTTATGGGAGTTTGACCTCAAACTTTTGCAGCAAAAACTTGAAGGCCTGATCAATCTACCACGAATCAATTACTTAGAAGTTCGCTCTGCCAACGAACTTTATTATGCTGGTGACCCGGTAAAAAAGAACGCAATCACGGATGAATATCTTATTGTTTATCAATCCAGTTATCATGAAGATCCGGAAGTTCTGGGTACCCTTCGAGTCGAATCAGATGAACAGGAAATCTACGATTATCTGCTGACACAGTTTCTAATTACGCTCGCTATCAATGGTTTTAAAACACTCATCGTCTGCTTGGTCATAATGCTCGTTATTCACGAGAGCATTAACAAGCGAATATTCTCTATCAGTAAATATCTACAGAAATATAACCCTAGGCATCCAAGTAAGCCGCTTGATCTGCCGTCAGCAAAAGTTATCACCCACGCGTCTGACGAACTCAGCCAACTGGGTAACGAGACCAATAAAATTACCACACGCCTGACGCTCCTATATAACAATATCCGTTATGAACAGGAACGCTTTAGTGATTTTGCTAATGTAGCCTCTGATTGGCTGTGGGAAACGGACAACAATGACGCCCTAATTTATGCATCTATCGAAATGCGGCATAGTTTAGGCATTGATGAGTTCGCCAAAGTGCATTTTAGAGACCTACCTGTGCTGCGCAACGCCAGAACGTTACTCTCAAACATTGAGAAAAAGCAGAGCTTTTCATTATGCCAAGAAACTGTCGTCATTAATGGAATGGCCCACTACCTATTATTTCAAGCTATCGCGAACTATAAAAATGGAAAATTCATTAGTTTTCGAGGTACAACTATTGATATAACGGTTCTACAACAAGCTCAGATTGAACTCGAAGAACTTAATAATAATTTAGAAAGAAAAGTAAGCGAACGAACACAAGATCTTGAGACCAGCATGTCTCAATTAAAACAGACTCAACAGCAGTTGATTGAATCGGAGAAGCTTGCAGCGCTTGGTGGATTGGTATCAGGTGTTGCCCATGAGGTAAATACTCCTCTAGGGATATCGGTCACGGCAGCCTCTATTATTCGTGAGGGCATCGACGATCTAAACCAAAGTTTCGCTAAGCAAACACTCACAACAACCCAGTTTTCCAACCTAATGAAACGACTTGGCGATAGCAATTCTATGCTGGAGAGCAATTTGAACCGAGCAGCACAGTTGATTAAAGACTTCAAGCAAACCGCGGTTGATCAAGTTTCGGAAAGTCGAATATCATTCTCTGTTTATCAGGTACTTGTGTCACTGCTCGCCAGCCTGCACCCAGAGACAAGAAAGATTCCCGTCGAACCGCAGCTTATAGGTGACACGGAATTAGTCATGAATAGCTTGCCGGGCGTTCTCACTCAAGTTGTATCTAACCTTGTCCTTAATAGCGTTAATCATGCTTTTTCCACTCAAACAACACCGGAAATTTCAATTTCGTTTGTTGAAGACGGGGATGATGTGGTGTTTGAGTACCGAGATAACGGAGCAGGAATCGATAAATCTTTACATCAGAAAATATTTGAACCTTTCTTTACGAGCAAAAGAGGTAAAGGCGGATCTGGTCTAGGGCTCTATCTTGTATTCAACCTTATACAGCATAAAATGAAAGGGAAACTAACTTTCGATTCAGAACTCGGTCAAGGTGTACACCTGACCTTCAAATTACCGCGTATACTGGATAATAGTGTGGACAAAAAGATCATCGTTTCCGATGCGTAAATTTTCCGAACAGGTAAGCACCTAATGGCAAATAGAACACATAACTACCTCGTAATGTGGCTTTAAAGAAGCAAACTTCAATAGGCAAAATAAAGGGCGACATTCTGTCGCCCTTTATTTTGCCTATTGATTTATTACGGTGTTGAATTACGCGAAGTCATTAGTCGGGGTGTCTTGCTCTAATTTCAACGAAGTCATCCCAATGTGCAATCATCAAATCAACCAATTTAGGGTCAAAATGTTTGCCCCGTTGATTAATAATCTCCGCTTTTATATCCTCATTCGACCATGGTTCTTTATAACTACGTTTAGAGCCAAGTGCGTCAAACACATCTGCGATAGCCGTTAAACGGCCGCTAATAGGGATATTTTCAGCTTGTAATTTATTTGGGTAACCCGTTCCGTCCCACTTTTCATGGTGGTTTCCTGCAATCTCTTTTGCAACAAGCATCAACTGACGTTTTGAATTACTCAATATCTCAACGCCATAATCAACATGCTTTTGCATAATAGCCCACTCTTCTTTATTGAGTTTGCCTGGTTTATGCAAAATACTATCCGGTATCGCAACCTTACCAACATCATGCAGCGGCGAAGCGTGCTTTAACATTGTGGTTTCTTTTTCCGACAAACCATAAAGCAAACCAAGATGCTCACTAATTAACGACACTCTCTGTACATGAGCCCCGGTCTCTTTACTACGGGCTTCAACGGCATTCGCTAGATTGTAAACCAACTCTTTCGTGGTATCTTGCAGGTCCACCATCAAATTAATATTTTCAAACGTTAAACATATATTCTGCATATATAATTCGAGCAACTGCTTATCAAGCTCAGTAAGCTCAGTAATCAAGTTTATATAAAGAATACTTTTTACACCCTGATCGTCCACACTATAAAAAACGTATGCATCAGGATAATTCTCGGATCGTTCATTATGGATCGCATCTTGGCAACGCAGGGCCACAATTTCTGGTAACAATTCGAGAGAATATTTTGGATGAAAATGAACAAAATCCCCAGTCGCTGCCAATGTCAGGGCGCGAGTGGCTTCACCCTCTTCGCTAGGTTGAACGATACAGTAGAATGCGGAGGCATCTAACTTTAGCAGGCCTGTAAGCTGTTCAAGTACACTCGTCGCATAGGTTTTAAGGGTACCCGTACTCTGAACATTTGCAGAGGCCTTAATGACGCGGCTAAGCCCTTGCTTTTGATCTTCAATTAAACAGATATCTCTATAGGCTCTGAGAGAAGAATACAATAAGGTTCTTAGCTTCTGGGTTGTTAATTCTGTTTTTTCTTTATAGTCGTCTATTTCATATTCACGGATCACGACATCTTCTGGTGCTTGTCCTGCTTGTCCGGTTCTCAGTACGAGACGGGTAAGGTGATTCTTACACTCTGAACGAATATAGTGTACGAGCTCTAGTCCCGCATGTTCGGTCTCCATTACAACATCGATCAAAGCAATGGCAATATTTTTTTCAGAATCTACTATTTCTCTAGCCTGAGCGCCAGAATACGCTGAAATGAGTTCAAGACCACGATCTTGAAATTCAAATCCACTCAACGCAATTTGAGTGATCTGATGCATCTGTTCATCATCATCGACAAGTAATACACGCCACGGAGTTCTAGGTTTTATAACTTTTTCAGTTAGAACCTTCTCACTATTAGGATCGCGTAAATCAGCGAACAACTCCATTCCCACCCCTTAACATAAAAGTTAGACTCTACTGTTTAATTAGATCACAAGTATTAAGATAGAACCCATACCTTAGAATGAGCATTTATACTAAAAAATCAAGCACAACGTGACAAACTGACTTAGGAATTTCTCGAATTGAGACATCAATTTTTATCCTGTAGATACAATTAATCTCACTGATGACATTTTTCGCTACGGGCCACTTTAAAAATAAAAGAGTGACAACAAAATAGTAGCCCTTATATAGAAGTCCAGCCAGTAAACTTAATGAATAGGTTTATCTGAATTTTTATTGAATTGACCGAAATGTTTTTCGAGTACTTCAGGGGTTAATTTCCCTTCTTTCTCTAATCTATTCAGCTCTTCAACCACCGCCTTCTGTTCTTCTAATGTGGGTAGTTTAGTCTCGTCTTCCGTACCCATTTCTAGAGCCATGTTCTCTAGTTCTTTTTCCAAATCACTCATTTTCAAAACCTTACATTACTGTGAATTATGTGAAGTTTACCCATTTCCACAAATTGATTCTAGAAAAACTCGTTTAGCTAGGTAACGATATGGGGTAGCCTAATATCAAATCCGTTCGTTACCTGTTGATTTGAACCGGAAGTCGCTTGAAATGCATTGCCTAAATAGCATATTGTTTATAGCTGCATGATTGTATCAATACCCCTAGGCTAAGGGTTTAGATTCTATATTGAACAAAAATCAAGCAATCAATTCGTCGGTTAGGAACTTATTCTCGTTTCAGACGACAAAGCATTAAAAGCAGGAGATATGTCGTAGATGCATTCAGAAACATTTCAAAGACTTCAAAACTATCTAGATTCACAAATAATCGGACAGTCAGAACTCGTTCAGCAACTACTCGTTGCCCTACTAGCAGATGGGCATATATTGGTCGAAGGCCCTCCGGGCATCGCCAAAACCCGAGCCGTACAGAAACTCGCAGAATGCATTGAAGGAGACTTTCATCGTATTCAGTTCACTCCAGATCTATTACCTGCGGACTTAACGGGCACCGATATATTTAGACCCGAGACTGGGGAGTTCACGTTTCAAACAGGGCCTATCTTCAACTCATTAATTCTGGCGGACGAAATCAACCGTGCCCCTGCAAAAGTTCAAGCCGCGATGCTCGAAGCCATGGCTGAGAAACAGGTTACGGCGGGCAGAAAAACCTACCTTCTTCCCGAATTATTTTTGGTTATGGCGACCCAAAACCCGATTGAGCAAGAAGGCACTTACCCATTGCCAGAAGCACAGCTTGACCGCTTTTTATTGCATTTAGATGTCCAATACCCCACAGCAGAAAGTGAACTGGAAATACTCAGACTGAATCGTGGCGAAGCATTAGGAATGGCGGCGATAGAAAAAGCCCACGTGACGCAAAAAGATATCTTTCAGGCTCGCAAAGAGGTTCTATCTATTCATATGGCGGAAAGTATCGAGCACTATATCGTTCGACTCGTTCTAGCAACTCGTCATCCCGAAAAATATAGCCCTCAATTGGCAGAGTGGTTGGAGATGGGCGTTAGCCCAAGAGCCACTATCGCCTTGGACCGATGCGCAAGAGCGCGTGCGTGGTTAGATGGCCGAGACTATGTCACCCCTGAAGATGTTCAGAAGATGGCCTTCCCAGTGATGAGGCATAGATTGCTTTTAAGCTATCCTGCACAAGCTGAAGGTGTCCATCCAAACCAAGTCGTACAACAACTAATATCAATGGTCGGTAGCGCTTGATGACAGATATGCACACCGCAAACACTCGGTATTTAATAAAAACAGAGAAACGACTGTGGTTGTAAAACAAAGTATGAGCGAATCATTACTGCCAGAACACACCAACGGGGTAACCTTGTCGCTTGCCGAGTTGTTGCAGTACAAAGCGCAAACTGTACGCTGGTTACCTCCAGCCAAGAGCTTATGGTCACAACTTAACGGCCAGCATAACAGTGCGCAAAAAGGTCGTGGGATGAATTTCTCGGAGGTTCGCCAATATCAGGCCGGTGACGACATCCGTTCTATCGATTGGCGCGTCACGGCAAGGACAGGAAAACCACATACCAAGCTATTCCATGAAGAAAGAGAGCAACCTATCATGCTCTATTTAGATTTTGGAAAGTCGATGCGCTTTGGTTCTAGATTGATGCTTAAATCTGTCCAAATGGCCCATATGGCAAGCCTAGTTAGTTGGTTGGCAATAGAACAGAAGGACAGAATTGGTGCCATTCTAGATTCCGGAAGTGCGCTATTTGATATTAAGCCCACGTCGCGAAATAAAGGGCCACTGCAACTATTTAATCAACTGATTAAAATGCACAACCAAATACTAGACACCAATGTTGAAAATGAGCCCTCGTTTTCGAAGGGCTTGGCGGCACTACATCGGCTATGCCCAAAAGGCAGTGAAATCATCATATGCAGTGACTTTACTCGGTTCGATCACAAGGCTGACAAAATACTACTGACACAACTGCGTCAGCACAATAGAGTTCAGTTTATTCAGTTTTATGACCCTTTAGAACTCGGGCAAACCACATTCAGAGGTATAGAGAAAGTAACAAATGGCCACCAGACTCAATGGCTAAATTTTTCGACGAAACAAAACAGGGAGAAACTGGAAAGCGCATTTCAATCTGAACAACGTAAAATCGCTTCTTTGTGTCGCTCGCTTGCGATACCTTATTACTCCATATCCAGTGCTGAACCCTTAATTTCTCAAATTGCCGGAACCAATCAATGACCGAAGCAACTGCTGTAGCCCATCCACTTTCTTTAGAAGCGATACACCTCCCTTCCGTTCCAGGGTTCTGGCCTTTTCCGTGGGGATGGTGGAGCTTATTAGCCAGTTTTATCTTTACCATATTATTTGTCATCGTCATTTGGAAATGGCGAAAACGAAGACTAAGAGCCAAAAAGGCCGCGATTGCTTTGCTCTCGTTAGAGAAAAATCAGATCACACCATCAGGTGCAATGGAAATATTGAGGCAAGCCGTTCTTAGTTATTACCCAAGAGGACGCGTCGCTCACCTATCCGGCGAGAACTGGTTAGTTTTTTTAGATTCACAGGTTAAGACACCTATTTTTGAAACCCATGAGAAAGAGTGGACAACCGCCTTATATCAAAAGGAATCGAGGGTAAATCGTGACATGCTCGTTGCCCAATGCGAAACCTGGTTGAATGCTGCATTACCGCCAAAAAAGGGAGGCCGTGGGTAACCTCATGCATTTTGAGTTTATGTGGTGGGGGATGCTATTTTTGCTTCCTCTTCCTATATTGATCTATTTTTTTGCACCTTCCGTAAAAGAAAATGCGGCGATAACGTTACCTTACCTTCCAAATGAAGGGAGTATCTCTGCGCCTTCAAATTTATTTGCCAAAATTATAGCAGCATTAATTTGGCTTCTATTCGTTTTGTCATGCGCCAGGCCTGTCTGGTACGGGGAACCGATAGAAAGTCAGCCAAAACATCGTGACATGATGCTTGTTGTCGATCTATCAGGTTCCATGGATACGAAAGACATGGCGTTTGAAGACCA
This sequence comes from Vibrio sp. VB16, assembly GCF_015594925.2. NCBI lineage: Bacteria > Pseudomonadati > Pseudomonadota > Gammaproteobacteria > Vibrionales > Vibrionaceae > Vibrio > Vibrio sp. VB16. Next base: position 1,032,793 of record NZ_CP087591.1, on the reverse strand, counting down.
ATACATTGACCGTTTAACCGCCGTTAAAAATGTACTTACTGACTTCATCAAAAAGAGAAAAGGCGACCGATTAGGTCTTGTTCTTTTTGCCGACCATGCCTATCTACAAACCCCCTTAACACTCGACCGGCACACGATCACTTCTCAACTAAACCAAGCAGTACTAGGGTTAGTAGGCAACAAAACCGCCATTGGCGAAGGAATCGGCTTAGCCACCAAGACATTTGTGGATAGTGACGCGCCTCAGCGAGTCATTATCCTTTTAAGTGACGGTGAGAACACAGCGGGTGTTCTAGACCCTCTAAAAGCGGCCGAGATCGCTAAAAAATATAAAACAACCATATACACCGTTGGAGTCGGTGCCGGAGAAATGGTCGTACAAGAATTCTTTATGAGTCGAAAAGTCAACACAGCAAAAGACCTTGACGAATCGTCGCTTACCAAGATTGCAGAGATGACAGGAGGTGAATATTTTCGAGCTCGTAATCAGGATGATTTAGAGAATATCTACAACACTATCAATGAACTAGAACCCATTTCAGGGGCAACCCAAATATGGCGCCCACAAACTGAGTGGTTTAATTATCCATTGGGTATGGCCTTAATACTCTCTGTTGTACTGGTCGTGGGGAGAAAAATACGTGTCTGACTTTATTTTCCTTACCCCTATTTGGTTGCTAGCGCTCATCCCTTTATTTGGTATTTTGATTTGGTTAACTAAAAGTCAATCTACATCAGGATTGATTGCATCACATATAGCGGAACAAATGGGTTTGTCCCCAACGAAGAGTCGAAGCAAGGGCATTATTTTACTTGGATTTGTTTGGTCAATTGCTATCATCGCTCTTGCGGGCCCAAGCATAGAGAAGGTTGCTAAGCCTACTTTTTCTGTTAATTCCGCGCGAATGCTCATTCTAGATATGTCACGTTCGCTTTATGCTCAAGACATCAAACCAAGCCGTCTGGCACAGGTGAAATATAAGGCACGAGATCTCCTCTCTTACTGGGATGAAGGCAGTGTTGGTCTTATCGCCTATGCTGGTGATGCTTATACCATTAGCCCTCTCACATCCGACGCATCGACGCTGCACAACCTTATCTCCCATTTGTCACCAGAATTAATGCCCTATCCAGGTGCGGATGCGGCAAAGGCAGTCGAACTCGCCGTCAATAACCTAAAACAAGCTGGTTACCCTACTGGTGATCTTGTTTTGATTACCGATGACCTTGATGAACAAGAGACGACCGCTATTCAAGAACAGCTTAATGGTTCACAGTGGTCACTATCCATACTTGCTGTCGGTACGGAAGAAGGCGCACCTATTCCAATGAAAGACGGGGCACTTTTGACAAACAGCGCAGGCTCAACCGTCATTGCCAAGACGAGTATGCGTAATATGCAGAATATCACTAGAGCATTTTCTGGTGCCTTTGCTCCGGTACAAACCACTAATTCAGATATCGAACTGATCGCTAAAGCGACAACAAAAGTCGAACTTTCTGACACTAAAAAAGCAAGTCAAGAAATCGAAGAGCGCATCAACAATGGCTATTGGTTGCTCTTACTGCTGATTCTTCCTGCTCTTACGATTTTCAGAAGAGGGGTTCTCTTTGTGCTTGTTATCAGCACGTTGTCGATAGCAACACCACAACAAGTAGAAGCCTCTCCGTGGATAAATAACGATCAACAAGCCTACAAAGATTTTGAATCTAAAGACTTTAAGGCTGCACTAGATAAATTTGAAGATACGCGATGGAAAGCCGCAGCAGCTTACGAGGCAGGTGATTATCAAACGGCAATAGATCAACTCAAAGAGAGGCAGGAAATTGACTCTCAGTATAACCTGGGTAACGCTTATGCTCAGGCAGGGCAATTTGAAAAGGCAATAGAGTCGTATCAAAAAGTGTTGGCCGAACGCCCAGACTTCTCTGACGCAAAAAGCAATCTAGACAAAGTAAAACAAGCCCAACAGCAACAGCAACAGCAACAGCAACAGCAACAGCAACAGCAACAAGATAAGAACTCACAATCAGACAGTCAACCCGCTGATTCACCGAAACAAAACTCCGATAGCGGTACAGAGCAATCGGACAAAAACAATTCTGGCCCTCAGGAATCTCAGGAATCTCAGGAATCTCAGGAATCTCAGGAATCTCAGGAATCTCAGGAATCTCAGGAATCTCAGGATAGCCAACAGAACGCTAATGACAAGTCATCTTCTCAATCTAAAGGCGAATCGACATCAGCGTCAGAAAGCGAACAGTTGCAAGAAGATCAACCTGAAACACAGGCTTTAGCGGAACCGGACAACAGCCAAGCTGTCGACCCTGAACTACGCAAATTAGAGCAAGTAGAAAACGCCAGAGATCCGAGCCAATTGATTCGTGCACAGATGATTTTGCAGGCGCGTGGCAAAGAAACGCCAAAAAATAACGGTAAGAGTTGGTAACATGAAATCGAAAACTAACATTCACACCCTCATTGTAACGGCCACTAGCCTGTTACTACTGTTCTTAAGCCCACTATCACACGCAGCAGTCATCGCTTCTGTCTCCAGTAATTCAATGGCAAAAGGTGACATATTTACCCTTAAGATAGTTTCTGACAATCGAGTAGACTCTGGAGACGTAGATTTTACTGTTTTAGATAAAGAATTCTATATGGGTCGACCAAGCTTTTCCTCTTCGATGAACAGCTTTAATGGCACCCGCTCAACACGCAGTGAATGGACACTATCTCTCGCCCCACTTAAAGCCGGTCGCCTAACAATACCTTCTTTCCAAGTGAAAGGAGAAAAGACAGACCCTATCTCGATCACGTCTCATATTGACCCCACGGTACCAAAATCTGACGATTTCGTTATGTATCAATCACAGCTCAGTAAAAACGAGATCTATCCCGGAGAGATCGCTCAGTTAGATACTAGACTGATCATCAAAACCGATGCAAGACGGGTACAAGATCCATTATTGGTCCCGCCGACGGCTCTAAAGGGGCTCGATATTGAACCAACAGGCACCGCTAATCGATATCTAAGTGTCATTGACGGTATTGAAGCGACCATCATTGACCAAAGCTACCAAGTAACAGCGAACAAAGCTGGTCAGCACTCTATCACTAGCCCAAAATTTACAGCCACTATCCTAGACAGAAACCCCCTGACCGGCACAACAAGATTAATCCCCGTAGACACAGACTCTAAACAAATTGCGCTTCATGTTCTGGATAAACCAACTGATTTTGTCGGCACATGGTTACCAAGTCCAAATCTCACCCTGTCTCAAAAATGGCTCGACGATAACGGCAATGAATTAACTAACGTGGAAGAAATAAACACGATGGCAGGTTCCGCCATTACTCGAGAAATAGTCATCACGGTGGAGGGAATCGCCCAGTCACAGTTACCGAACATAAAAGTCAACTATCCTAGCGATATCCGTTATTACGATGAGCAGCCCAAAATAATACAAGATGGTAATCAGGTTTCAATGACGATTAAGCATGTGCTCATTCCAAAAATGGAAGGCCATGTTAACCTTCCGTCACTCACTTTGAATTGGTGGAACACAGTAACAAAACAAGTACAAACAGAAAAACTGGCTGGCTTGGTTCTCGCTATCAAACCAAACGAAAACCCAAGCATTACACTCGATTCTAATGACAATCAACTCGCTCAGCCAGTTCAAGTTACAACAGAAACCGTCGTTATCAAAGAGCCCGGTATTTGGCCATATCTCACCGTATTGGTTTCTGTACTTTGGTTGATTACCGTCGCACTCCTTTTAAAAAAGAATAAAAACAATGCACCCAAAAAACCAGTCGAAGACAAAGACACCGAGACTTTTACTAATCTAATTGCTTCAATCAAAGAGAAAGATGGATTGAGGGCGCAAGCAAATATGACGTTGTGGTATAAAGAAAATTCGGGTGTAGACCAGACGATTAAAGCTCAAATAGATGACGAGTTAAGTGCGATGATTGCGTCTATTTACGCAGAAGAAACCTTATCTTGGCAGGAAGATTCTTTGATTACATTGCTTAAGAGTGCAAAAAAAAATCTCTCCAGAAAAAAAAACGAGCCGCCGAGTTTAGCGCCTCTGTAGCCCATTATCGTGACGATACGTTGAGAACATAGATTCAACTCGATTCAATCAGTTCTTCAACGTATTGATTCCATAATTTCAGCAGCTCACCAGACTCCGTCATTTCTTTCATCACCTGCTCAATTTTTATAATCGTTTCTGAATGCCGTTCATTTATATAATGAAAACCACTCTGAACCTTTATCAACTCAGGTATGGCTTCGATGTTGGTATTAGGGTGCCTTTTAAATTCATAACGGGCATTGATTTCACTCACAACGCCAACGTCCACTTTTCCTCTATCAAGCTGCTTTATCAGTATATTCACGTCTTTAAAGAAGTAGATATAAGGGTTTCCCGCAGCGAACTCATTAGTATGTCTGACCCCTTTTACTACCGCTAATTTGCATTCTTCTAACCGATTGACGTCAACAACTTGATGATCCTTGTGTACATACAACCTTGTTTTTACATAACCTAACGGATACGGGATTCGATATAGGCCGATCTTATCGGTCCCATAAGAAAGAATACGCATAATTTCGCCATCTTTTTCACCCATCCCAGCTTCAAACGAGGCACGTTTGCCAGGCAACTGCGTGATTGTCATCTCTATACCTGCTCTTTCATACACTAGAGCAAGTAGTCTCTCGGCAACACTTTGAATGGGACTATAAGCAATTCGTGCGTATTCAAGCGTATCGTCGCTATACCCCGATCTCGGTAAAATAAGAAACGTCAACAAAACCAAATACAGTGACTTCATCGCTACACCATGTACCATTTCGTGTGCCTAACAATTAAGTATAAGCATCATCCGTTATTTTCGGCATTATTAATTTGCTTTTATTAACCTGTCTTTCGCTCATGGCTTAGGCTCTATTGATCTTTCAAGGTGACCTCGCAGAGAAGGATCAATAGAACTCAATAATCAGACCACTTTTTCTGGTGCTCCATCAATCAGATAACGAGGCCCATCGCCTTGTAGAGCAGCTTCATCATTAGGGTTGAACAAACTGCAGCTTTTCAATGAAAGGCATCCACAACCGATACAGGAATCAAGATTATCTTTTAACCTTTGCATCTCCGTGATCCTTTGATCGAGCGTATTTGCCCAATTTTTAGACATTTTTGCCCAATCTTTTTTGGTTGGTTGTCTACCGTCAGGCAAGGCGTTAAGCGCGTGTTTTATTTCTTCTAACGAAACTCCCACTTTCTGTGCAGCACGGATAACTGAAATAGTCCTTAATGTGGCCGCATGGTAGCGTCTTTGGTTGCCATGAGTACGGATAGAACGGATCAGGTCTTTGGATTCATAAAAGCGTAAAGTCGACGTCGCTACTCCGCATCGTTGAGCCGCTTCGCCTATCGTAAAAAAACGCGGATTAACCTTCATTTCAATGTCCATATATAGAAGTAATTAAAGTTAAATTTAACTATAGGTTTATATTGTCACATTTCAATTAACAAAACGAAAAAAAGCCCATCTTTTACGATGAGCTTCGGCACAAATGGTTTAGGGTGATATAAAGTCGAGTTAATGACATCGATAATTGGTTGCCAGTTCCGACACATTAATTTGACCTAGGAACTGGCAAGTACTGTTTAAAACTTCGCTTTGAATGTCTTCGCTTGGCACTGAGCAAGTGTCCCAACGGAACCGTCTGTTACCTCTTCTGCATCAACTTTCACTGTTTCGTCAAGCATGACCTCAGTCCACCCTTTGACATTATTAGTAAAGCTAATGTCATCCGATAGTTGTTCTGTTTCAGATGGATTATACAGGCGTAAGACCAATGCATCGTCATCTTCTGCCTTCTTCAAGACACTAATAACAGCACCACCTTCCTCCTTGTTAAGCAAGCTATATGTTAACGGAAGAACCTGATCCCCAACATTCAATTTCATCGCGTTGTATGGAATCTTGTTATAACAGACTATTGGTGTCACATACTCGCGAGCTTTCGCCATGACGTTTGCACAGATATGATCACCGGTAAAACCGAAGAGTGCAAACTCACATACCAACCTACCCCTTACTTGAGAATCTGGAGCGGGTATCTTGATCCCAGATGGGCGCCCTGGGCGCAGAAGTAAATTTTCCTTACCTAATACACCAACAGAACGGAACAGAGTAAGAGCAAATGTATCACGAACCCCTGAATGTTCACCGGCAATCACTTCAAACTCGCGCAACCCGTTAGTAAATATTGCCATACCGGCGTTGTCATTTTGCACCGCAGCAAAGTTCATCAATTGATAAATAGGCACCGGCGCTTCTTTCCATTTCTCTTCTTCCCACACTTGCATTGCAGGGTCATCAACGGGACGAGTGATACAGCCAAATTGATTATCTGCCACAACCACTTCTGGAGTGAAAGGGGTAGGTATGAGAACACGAATACGATGGTCATCGGCTTGGTTATCAAGTTCTATACGGATTTCTATGCGACGTGCATTGTCTTTGAGAACCACTTGGCACTTCACATCAACATAGCCATTTTGACCCGTGCGAGCTTCACGTTCTGTCAGATTATCAGGCACGTTCATGCGAAACGCGATGTCCGCAACAGATTGGAAACCCTCACGTTTGATGCTTGTTTCTACATCAAACTCATTCGAATACAGAAGCCATTCTTTACGCGATGGCGAATAATCGTATTCATCACCATCATCAGAACCATCCTCTAAACGAAGGACTTGTTCGAATGTTTCGTTGGTCTCTTTATCAAAGACAGACAAAGTGCCATCACTATTTACGGTAATTTTATAGAAACTATTTTCAAGCTTGTCTGCTTTCTGTTCTGCGACTTTTACAGTACCGCTCTCATTGGCTTGAATATGCAGTGTTGTGTAACCCATCGCGGGTACTTTAATGTTCAGTTGGATATCAAATTCCATAAACGGGTCATAGTTACCATAATGAACGATTTGACGATCAACTTTGCCCGGGTCTATTTGACGTTTATCTTGAACAAAATACTCTATTTGGTTGCCATTATCATCAAAGATAGAGAATTCTTGAGCACGTATAGTGACCATTGTATTGACAACGTCATTACGTTCATAAGGCATCAAGTTAAAAAACGCGAGCTTATCGCAATCACCCTGCGCTGGCATATGGTCAACAATCTTACGCTTGTAAAAATGGATAAGGTTCGTTGCCATATCATCGGCAAGAATGTAACGGTTGAGGATCTCCGCGTGAACCTTATCTGAACAACAACAGCCGATTGAATCGTGGGCATGATTTTTCATGCTCTCCTTCCACATCTTTTCAATAAGACCATGATGATATTCGAACCCTAACGTCCAGGCGATAGAAGCCAAAGGCTCCAGAATATTAACTATTTTATTCTCAATTTCGGCATGAATAAGTTTAATATCCATACGAGTTGACGAAATAGAACGGTGAACACGCATGTATTTACCATCGTTAAACTCGCCTTTAATTGTATCTAATTGATCACGTATTGCTTCGATCTTCTCAAATACTTCTTCATAGCGGCTCATATGGAATTCGCGATCTGGATAGATTTCACGGAGCTTATCTATCACATCGAAGATGTCCTTTTGGATAGGCATCTGATCGTGACCGTTTGGAAGTAAAATATCTTTAGTAACAGACGCGGCTTCTAAAACTGGGAAGTACTTATCTAAACGAGCACGCAAACCGGCTTCATCTGTTGGCAAGTATTTACCAATAGCGTATCCCAAAGGTAGAACCTGCGCGGTCACTTCGCTGCCATCGTTACTTTGCCACAAAAACTCCGTTTTATTGGTACCATGACGTTCACTACAACCACGCCAAAACATTGTGCGATCAATACCAAAACCGTTATATATCATCGGCAGTTGTGAACTCATAGAAAACGAATCTGGTAGATAGCCAATCTTCATCACATCACCTAGCTGAAGGCAATCACGAATACCATACATCATGTTACGAACAATAGACTCACCCGATACTTGCATTGTATCTGTCTGAGAATACCAAGGGCCGATAATCAATTTGCCGGCTTGAACTAAGGCTTTAACACGTTCAGTATTCTGTGGTTTTATTGCAAAATAATCTTCTAGTACTGCAGTTTGGCCGTCAAGTACGTAGTATTTGTATTCTGGATCACTTTCTAAACGAAGCATGATCTCTTCCATGTTATTCACGAGAAGAATGCGCGATTCCTCAGTTGTGAAATACCATTCACGATCCCAGTGCATGTGAGGAGTGATATGAACGCGTGATGTAGTCATTATTGTTACCTGATGTGGTCGCTATTAGAGTGCTCAAAGGCGGTGGCTTTGAATCTTGCTCGTCAGCAAAAATTAGAATTTTTAAAAGGTTATATGGGCGCAATATGTGCTGAGATTTAGAGAGTAGATAGCGTGTTATCTTGATCTCTAGTCTTCAGCATCATCTCTGAAAGCTCAGGATTTAAACCAACTCGCGACTCTTTCGAAGAAAGAAGGTGACGCAGTCTTCACACTTATCACTGATGGTGTTGGTGTTGGCTCAGCGTTTACTGCCGGTGCTTCTTCGTCTTCATTTTGGGCATCAAAGATAGCCAAAATCTCTTCCGCCGTTGTGGCGTTCAACACGGCTTCTCGAACATCATCATCAACCAATGTCGATGTTAATGCGGTAAGCAAATGCATGTGGGTTGAACCTGCTTCTGCATTTGGAATAGCGATAAGAAAGATAAGGTTTACATCTTCGTCTTCATCATCTTCATCGATACCAGGCCACTTTAACTCTTCGGTGAGGGTTGCAACGGCAAACGCCGCTTCTTTTACTGCATTTGTTTTACCATGCGGAACAGCCAAACCTTCACCCAAAGCGGTTGCACCATGTGCTTCACGTTCAAATACAGCTTCAAGATATTCTTCAAGGTTATGTAACTTACCTTGTTGGTTAAGTTGTTCTGCAAGCGCTCTAATCGCTTCATCTTTACTAGTGAATGTCGTTTTTATATTGATTAGCGACGCATCGGTAATAGTGGTTAATTTCATGGCCCAGTCTCATCATCGTCAAAGAAATAAGTGTCGATAACACGGTCAAACATCAAAACTAGCGTAGTTTTAATAAACAATTGTTATCGGTTCTGCAATAATAATACACCAGCAATACAAATTATCCGTGATCAATACCACGCTTTGATACAAATTTGTATTCTTGTTGTATTGTATATAGAAAACATGATTAGATTTGAGTTGTGTTATCGTAATTAATTTGTATCATGTAAACAATAAGAATATAGAATTACACTGCCAAAATTAAAGAGGTAGGCATGGCCAGACTTCCAATGTACCGTCAAATTTCTGATGCAATCCGCGAAAAAATCGGCAACGGTGAATATAAGGTTGGTGAAGCCCTGCCTACTGAAGCCAATTTACGTGAAGAGTTTTCAGTCAGCCGAGTTACGGTTAGGCAAGCATTAAAATTACTCATCGAAAATGGAGAGTTAGAGAGCGTTCAAGGCAGCGGGACATACGTAAAAGCCAGTAAGGTAAATTATGATATTTATCAGCAAACTAGCTTCAAAGAAAAATGGGCACATCTGAATGTCTCGACCCACAGCGACGTGATTGCATTTGAAATCACATTGCCCAACCTGAGTATGGCAGAGCATCTAAATATCACAGAGGATGAGCGGATATTTTATATCAAACGTGTACGATATTTGGACGATAATCCTATTACTGTCGAAGAGACATGGATGCCACTAAGTCTATTTCCAGATTTGACTTATGAAGTAATGCGAAACTCAAAATATGACTATATTGAAAATCAAAAAGGTATGATCATCGACCGGAGCGAACAAGAAATTGTTCCAGTGCTTCCACCCGAAAAAGTCTCAGCCTTACTTGGAATAGACCCTTCTCAGCCGATAATTGAAAAACGTACCCGTGGCTATTTATTGGACGGAACGGTATTCGAATACAGCCGCAACTATTTTAAGTCAACCGACTATAAATTTACCCTGATAGCAAAACGCCATAAAGGGTAAGCAAAAACAGAGTGTTTACTTCGCACAATAAACCAGTTAAAGCTGGTTTATTGTTTTGAATATTTTGGCGCTTGTTTAAAACTCTAACTATTAAAGCGCAATTATTACACTATTACTTCTATATCAAACACGTTAAGTTGACGACAATAGCAACGATCTGATATCTATGTTATCTCTCACTAATTCAGATGGTTAACCGTGTATGAAGTCTATAAAAATAGTATTATCAAATACATTACTTGCTCTTCTTTCATTACTCATTTCTGGGTGTTCTTATTCAACAATCCAAACATCAAAAGCCATCATTTCAGATCCACACTGGCACACTGGCACATTAGAAAACGGACTAAAATACTCTTCTTATTACTTGGAAGGTGAACCTGTAGAGATGCGTTTACTTGTAAAGGTTGGCAGCTACAACGAAAACTTGTACGAACTTGGTTATGCTCATTTTTTAGAACATATGGCTTTTAATGGCAGCAAACATTTTAAAGACAACCAACTTATTAATAAATTTGAACAAGAAGGCATAACCTTTGGTGCCGATCTCAACGCTTATACTGACTATGAAGTCACCAGTTACCAAATGTCATTGCCAGACAACCACAAATTCGACGATGCTTTAACTTGGTTTCGTGATATTGGCGATGGATTGACGTTATCACCAGACCAAATTGAACGAGAAAAAAATGTTGTATTAGGTGAGTTTAGAGTCTCCAATACCAATGAAGTCCCACTGTATGATCAAATATATGACGAGCTTATAAAAGAAGCTGAACTATCTAGCTATGATCCATTAGGTAGTGAAGACCACATAAAGACAATAAATAAAGAAAAGCTGGCCAATTTCTATAACAAGTGGTATCTCCCAAACAATACAGAAATCATTATCGTTGGCGACATCTCACCACAAAAAGTAAAACAAAAGGTTAAAGACTTATTCTCTGACTGGTCGTCAAGCACAATGCCGACCAAATTCAAAATACAGCTGGAACACATTAAGGATACTGTACCAACAACATTTGCAGTCCCTACTTCAGATCCAGCATCAATAACGCTGCTACAACCTCTAGGAACGTCACAAGAACAAACTCGACTCGACCAACAACGCATTCTTAATTACATTCTTGCCTATCAAGCAATACAGTATCGCTTGGAGAGCAAAGCGTATGAAAAATCACTTAATACTGATTATGTTTTCGTCGGCGATTTCGATCTATTTCAAGTTAAGTACGGAGAATTAACCGTCGGTTTTTCTGAAAAAGATCGAGAGAAATCGCAAGCGTTTCTCGCAACAGAACTGGCAAATTTGCGTGACCAAGGTATGAGCCAATCGGAATTCGCTATTGTATTACAAACGTTTAATAACGCATTTGATGAGATTGAGAGCGACTATAATAATAGAACGTCTCTAGAGGTCATTAACGAAAAAGAAGCCTCTATTTTAACTGGGAATCCTTATCAATATATTCAAGATACCAAACAGAGCTTTCAACAATTCTTAACTGAGGCTAACTTAGCCAAAACAAATGAGACCATTAAAATAACACTCCGAGCAAATCATCAAAAAATCATATTTGGTACTCCAACGTTGATCGAGTCGCTAGACTTTGCACATTTTCCAACACATAAATATTTCGACACATTCAATACTATTTTTTCTCAAACGAACAACAAAAAACCAACCGAAATCAACAATAAACCGCTTTCGATATCTCTTCCTGCTGGAAAAATATTGTCATTCGAGACGATAAAAAAGGACCTTCATAAGTGGAACTTAGAAAATGGCATCGAAGTCTGGTTAGCGCAATCAGAACAAGCGGAAAATAACGTTTATATAAACTATATCAGCGAAGGCGGATTGTTAAGTGTTGATAAACGCTTCAATCCTGCCTACAACCTGTTGTTAGAAACCTTACAACAAAGTGGCCTTGCAGGATTAAATGTTACCGAGCTGCAAACAAACCTAATAAGTCATGCCACCGATATTTATCCATTCTTAAATATTAATACTCATGGATTTCAAATAGATACAACAAATAAAAACCTAAACAATGCTTTTGCTCTGTTACATTTAAGTGCGACTGAAGCTCAGATTGACCGTTCCCAGTTTGATCTAATACAAAACAGAATCGTCGATGAGAAAAGAAACCTACAACAGTCGCCGATAGGCGCCTATTATTTTGATTTACAAAGAGAGCAATACGGCATAAACAGTGCAAATACGAGCTCAACACCGAATGATATCGCCGCTGTAACTGCGGACTCTTTAGACGAACTTTATCACTTGTTGTTTCGTACTGAACATCCATTTCGACTCGTATTAGCGGCAGACATCACCCCAGAAGAGCTCACACCATACCTTGAGCAATATGTGGCTAATATAGATTATGCCGCGAAGCGACACAGCGGTCAGGAAATAATGCTTTCTTCACATAAAACTGAGTTCGATAGAGCAACATCGAATGAGAACTCCGTCCTTTACGGCGTCTATTTTTCAGAGCAATCATCCGTAGCAGACACCAAGGAGAGTGTTATTAATGAACTAATCTACAAAATCATCGATTCTAGGTATTACCGACTAATTCGAGAAGATAAAGGGTTAGATTACTCTCCCGCCGTTAACCTGAGTAAAATGGACGGTGTTGACACCAGTGAATTATGGTTCGAAATGACATTAGAACCAAAAGATGTCCATCCAGCTAAAGAGGCGATGGTAGAATTATTAACTAACCTTCGTGTCAATGGCGTATCAGAGGAGGAGCTGAAAACAGCAAAAAAACAAGTCACTACCGATATAGCAAAAAACAATGGCGTGACAGACAACTTAGAGAAACTAACGCGTTACCTAACCTTTGGTTATTCTTTGGATGCTTATACTGACCCTAAAATTATAATGGATGGGATCTCAGTCTCCGACCTAAACAAAAGAATAGAGACACTAATAGGAACAAAATCACACCGCATAAACGGATACTTACGTCCACACAATCCTAAGTAAAACCAAATTCTAGGCAAAAAAAACCCCACTCATTGAGTGGGGAAAAGTTTCCATCGCATATTATTATAATAGGTTGCCAGTAATTACGTTATTCGCCGATAAATACGGCGTTATACCAAGTTGAGTAACTTTGTTCTCAATATAAATATCATTCCTAATGTTGTACGAATCATTTTGTAAATTGGTATTGCAATGTGTCGATTGCCACCAACACATCATCGATTCTGTTAACCAAAATCACCATTAACGTAACCTTTCGTACGGTCATCTTGCGGGTTACTAAAGATATTTTTTGTATCATCGTGTTCAACGAGCTCCCCCATCAAGAAAAACGCGGTTCTGTCAGAGATACGACGAGCTTGCTGCATTGAGTGGGTAACAATCACAATGGTGTAATCTTTTTTTAACTCTTCCATCAACACTTCAATTTTGTGCGTTGCAATTGGGTCGAGTGCCGACGTCGGTTCGTCCATTAGAATGACATCAGGTTCCATTGCAATAGTACGAGCGATACATAGACGTTGTTGTTGACCACCAGAAAGTCCAAAAGCGTGGGATTTAAGACGATCTTTCACTTCATCCCACAATGCGGCGCCACGTAAAGAGTCTTCAACAACCGAATCAATGTGTTTTTTATCTTTAATACCCTGAGCCCGGAGGCCGTATGCTACGTTTTCATAAATACTCATTGGGAATGGATTTGGTTTTTGGAAAACCATACCGACCTTGATACGAAGATCGGCAACATCAATATTGCCATACACATCGGTACCATCCATTTCTAACAACCCGGTAATGGTAACCCCTTCAATCAAATCATTCATACGATTTAAACAACGTAGCAATGTTGATTTACCGCAACCTGATGGCCCAATAAGTGCCGTTACTTGTCGAACAGGAATAGGCAGGTTAATAGCTTTTAATGCCTGATTCTCACCGTAAAAAAGATCAAGGTTTTCGATGTTAAATTTGTTCATATTTTCGTCTCTACATTCGTCGATTTCTTCTCGATACAATCATATTCTGCAACGAGCATTTCTATCAATAAGTCGCTGTATTAAAGCGTTTCGCAATAAGCTTGGTAACCATATTAATCAGCAACACAAGTACAATAAGTACCGTTGCTGTACCGTAAGCTTGGTTCCATTCATCAACAGAAAATAGCTCCGTCGTTAACTTATAGAGATGAACGGTTAACGTTCTACCTGAATCCAATAGAGATTCTGGTACGCGCGCGACCATGCCTGCGGTTAAAAACACCGGAGCCGATTCACCAATTACTCGACCAATACTAAGAATGACCGACGTTAGAATACCCGGCGTTGCACTTGGCAATATTAAACGCCAGATAGTATATATTTTTGAAGAGCCTAACGCATACGACCCTTCGCGATACGTTTGTGGTACCGCCATCAATGCCTCTTCTGTAGTACGAATAATAACCGGAAGAATGAGGATACTTAGCGTCAATGCACCGGATAATATTGAGAAACCTAACCCAAGGACACCAACAAAAAAGGTCATGCCGAACAGACCAAATATAATGGATGGTATACCTGCTAGGGATTCAGTACAAAAACGGATTATTTTAACTAGGCGACTGCCCACTTTGGCATACTCAGTTAGATAAATCGCCGTCATTATCCCCAAGGGTGCGGCCACTGAAATAGAGGCAATAACCATATAAATGGTTGAAATGATCATTGGGAAAATACCCTTGTCCTCACCTGTTGCAGTGTAGTCTGTAGAGATAAATTCCCAGTCCACATATTGCAGGCCGTTAGAAAGGATGTACCAAATGATCCAGAACAAGAAACCGACCGTCAGCGCCGCCGCGCCCCAGATTAAAGTGATAAGGACTTTATCCTTGTTCTGGCGAGCTTGTTTAAGTTTTACTGTATCCATAATAATTACTTCGCTCTCTCACGGTTTAGGTAAAGCAGCGCCGCATTTAGCACCATAATAAATACCAGTAACACGACGCCTGTGGCGTAAAGTGCACTCGCGTGAACACCGCTAGCGTAAGACATTTCTATCGCAATATTCGCCGTTAATGTACGTGCTGCATCTAAAATGCCTTCTGGCATTGCTGGTGCATTCCCCATCACCATAATAATTGCCATGGTTTCACCAAGAGCACGACCGATACCTAAGATAACTGCGGTCATGATTCCTGAACGTGCAGCGGGAATCAGTAACTTAAAAATGGTGAACACACGAGAGGCTCCTAACGCTAAGGAACCTTCCTTGTATGAATGCGGCACGGCTCTAATTGATGTTTCAGAAACCGTAATTACCGTCGGCAGAATCATGATACCAAGAACGATAATGCCCGCCAAAATGGTGTTACCAGCGGGGACAGAAAAAACATTTTGTATAAGCGGTACAATGATAACTAGACCGAAGAAACCGTAAACCACTGAAGGGATACCAGCGAGTAACTCAACCGCTGGGCGGATTATATCCGCGAGTCTTTTTGGGGCTATCTCAGCGATAAAAATGGCGGTAAGAACACCAACGGGCACACCAACAATTACCGCACCAAAGGTGGACACTACTGAGGCAACGATCATCGTCAATACGCCATATAGCGCGGGGGGAAGCCAATTTGTTCCTAACACGATGCCAGTAACGCCGGCTTCTTGGAATGCAGGAATACTTTCTACAATGATGGTATAAGCGATCACTGCAAGAGAAAAAGTACCAATAATTGCACTGGTTAAGAATAAGCCATGGAAAATGCGTTCTTTCCAATCAACACCTTTTTTCGTACGTAAACCATTTGATTTAACGCTAGGCATAAGCTTTTCACTATTTGTTGCGATGGTCATATAAAATTCTCACATTTCGATTTATTCGATATGGAAAAGGAAAAGGCTCAGCCCTAAAAGTTAGCGGGCTGAGCAATCATTACAAATGGTCTGGCTTATTTAACAGAGATGTAGCCTTTCGCATCAACAAGTTTCTGCGCGTCGTCGGCTACCATCCAGTCAAGGAATTTTTGAGTTTCAGCAGAAGGTTTGCCTTCTCTGTAGAGGACTAAGAAAGGACGAGCGACTTTGTAGTCACCACTCTTAACATTAGCAACGGTCGCATCAACACCGTCAATTGCAAGCGCATGAACAGATGCATCTACTGTACCTAGAGAGATATACCCGATAGCATATGGGTTAGAAGCGACGTTCGTTTTTAGAGCACCATTACCCGCTGCAACTTGTGCACGTTGAGAGATTGCCGATACTTTTTTACCCGCGATTTTTTGCTTTAGGCTCATGATGTCTTCGAACGCACCACGAGTACCTGATGCAGTATCACGTGTGATAGCAACGATTGGCTTGTCTTCACCACCAACATCTTTCCAGTTAGTAACGTCGCCTTTATAGATAGCCGTTACTTGTGCAGCCGTTAGCCCTTGGATTTTGTTTTTAGGGTTTACCACTACCGCGATTCCGTCACGAGCAACCACAAGCTCTTTAAGTGAATCTTCTTTTTCCGATGCTTTTAGGTTACGAGATGCCATCCCTAAGTCAGCAGAACCATTTTTTGCGGCTTTTACACCAGCAGAAGAACCAGGCCCTTGAACCTCAATGAAAACACCTTCGTGCGATTTCATGTATGTTTCACCAAAAACTTCCATCAGTGGCGTTACACTTGAAGAACCTACAGCTGAGATAGTTTCTTTCGCTGAAACTGGAGTTACTGATAGAGCGCCAAGAAGTGCAATTGCACCGATTACTGTCTTTTTCATCACAATTTCCTTTAGGGGCATAGTTGCCGTATTTGTTTTGTTTGAACGAGAGTAACTTTAGGACTTAAATGTGACAGTTGTGTTTCAGTATATTGAACACTCTGTGACAGTGCGTTTTATTTGGATTATTGGATAACTAAGTTGTTACTTATTGAATATTAAGAATAAAGGAAATTTAGAACATAAAAAGATCAGTAGTTGGCAACGGGTAAAGGGTTAATTTCGTAGGTAATATTACAGCGAATACGAGATATTACGACAAGGGAAAGAATGCGAACTAGCCCGCCATATAGCGTATTTTCGACTGAGCCAATAACGGTGAAACCTTAGATGAATTGAAAGTGCCACAAATTAAAAAGCCCGGGTCCTGTTCTCCGAGACCCGGGCTTTACGGTAAACCTAACTAAGCAAACCCTAATTGCTTGCATGCATATCGTGTGCTGGACTGTGGTTTTCAATATAGGCTTCGTAGCGTCCACGAAGCACGATAGTGATCAGTCCGTAAACAAGGCCAATTACACAGTAAATAAGTTCTGTGATAGTTGCTGACACATAGGTTGCACCATCGACATAAGACATAAATCCAAAGAAGGTACCCGCACCAACAAATAGAGCCGGAACAAAATCAAATGGGGGTATGCGTTCTAAGCAAATACAGAAGATGACCACAATAAAAACAGCGACAGGAAATGCAAAGAATCCAAGGCTAGCCAATACACCGCCCAGCTCCATTATTGCAACCGATGCCACTATGCCAGCGATGTAGCCGAAGAATGCTTTCTTACCCCCCTCAATTGTGCACCCCGCCATAAAGTACATGGCCCATGCTATGAACGCTATCCAACCAAATCCAACATTATTTTCAACAGGCATAAATCCAGCGACCAGTTGGTCCAATATCTGAATGGTAAATGCTAAAAATGCGACGATTACGGGGATAAATAAAAACTGTGAAAATTTCATCTTTGCCTTCCTTAAGCTTGAGCGCTTTTTTCAGTTTCATAGAGGTCATACGCTTGTACTGGCGTCAGGCCGCAATGAACAACACCATTAATGGCTTTTATCATGCCCACCGGACTATCGGACTGGAACACATTTCGTCCCATATCAACACCAGCAGCACCGGCTTGAATAGACCGGTATGTAAGCTCTAGTGCTTCCATTTCGGTGACTTTCTTGCCTCCCGCAACAACAATTGGAACCGGACATGCTGCAACAACTTTTTCAAAATCATCACAGTAATACGTTTTCACTATATGGGCTCCAAGTTCAGCCAAAACACGGGTTGCTAGCATGAAATATCGAGTCGTTCTCGCCATCTCCTTCCCTACTGCAGTCACCCCTAATGTTGGAACACCAAAACGTGCCCCTGCATCAATCGTGTTAACTAAATTCTTTAAACTTTGGCATTCGCCATTTGAGCCGACAAAAACCTGCACCGCGAGACAAGAAGCATTAATTCTAATCGCATCATCAATTTCGACACCGATCACTTCATGGCTCATGTCGTCTTTTAATACTGTGCTCCCTGCACTTGCTCGTAAAATCACAGGCTTATTGTGAATAGGTTGAATACAGCTTCTTAACGCACCTCGAGTGGCCATCAGAGCATCAGCGTAAGGAGCTAAAGGCTCGATTGTCAGGTCCATTCTTTCTAGCCCAGCGGTTGCGCCCATCATGTAGCCATGATCAAACGCTAGCATCACTGTTTTGCCTGTATCCGGTCTAAAAATACGGCTTAGGCGGTCTTTCATTCCCCAATCAACATGATCCATCCCTTTTATATAAAAAGACTGGTTTGCTTGCGGAATATCTAAACCGAAATTTTTGGACAACTTCATACCATCTTTATCTGCCATTTTTTCTCTCCTAGCCTCTTTGTTCTTCTATATAATGAGTAAATGATTCGAAAAGAATCGCCATACTTGTTGCCCCTGGGTCAACAAAACCCACGGCTTTTTCGCCCATGTTTTTTGCGCGTCCACGCGTTGGGATCATAGCGATTGTCTCCTGACAACCTTGCTGTGCAGCCTTAGACGCCATATCAAACATCTGAGCGATACTGGCCCCTTCTTTAGCGTTTATTTCTAATGCTTCAGTCGCTGGAATAAGCGCGTCCAACATTGTTTTGTCACCCTGATGAGCGCCACTAAAGTGAACCAGACGGTCAAGCCCTGCACGAAATGCAGCCGCAACCTCCGAGGGGGAAAGTTCGGGTTCGACCAAGCCAGAGCCGATACCCATAAATAGATTGCCGATTAGCATCCCAGCCGAGCCACCGTCTTGACTCATAATCGTCCAACCAAGCTCATCTACTTGTTTACTCCAATCGCCCACATTTGTTTGCTGCATAGACGCTTCTATGCAATGGCAAACTCGCAGCATGGTGGTTCCGTGATCACCGTCACCAGTTTGTCCATCGAGTTCATTAAGGTGCGGGACTTGCTCCAATAGGCATTTCGCTGCGTGCGCAAACATGCCAAATAACAAATCCTGATTGAATGTGGCCATTATTCTTCTCCTGATTTATGGCTAAACGAATCCCTACGCCAAAGTGCAAAAACACGGCATATAAACTTGAACATTCGTTTTATCGTTTGAAAGAGCTTGCCAGTGAATCGTTGGCAAGCCAGTATTGACCTACTGTTGCGTCCAGTAAGGTGCGTTACATGGCATATCCCAGTAACCTAATGTCTCACCATCAAACTTACTAACACACATCTGGAATCCGGCCATCTCTTGAACCGTGAGTATCTCTTCCACTTTCGAACGTGAGATCGTGGCTCCTTTGTCATTAAGATAAAGATGACTCGCACGCGCAACGATAAACATTTCCATCAACGTAGTGGCACCAGTACCATTAATCATAAGCATAAGATCGTCACCTTTTTTCAGATCGATGGCCTTACAGATCTGGGTTAACATTATGCTGGCTGTATCATCAGCGGTTTGGATCTTCATTCGTCCCCCACCGCCTTCACCATGCTGCCCCATACCAATTTCCATTTCGTCATCGGCGAGGTCACCAATAATCATGCCTGACTGTGGGTGAGTTGCATTACTCATCGCGACCGCTAAAGTCGCCATATTTTGATTGAATTTTTGCGCCACACGGTAGACTTCTTCCAACTCCAACCCGGCCTCTGCGGCAGCACCTGCAATTTTGTATACTGGTACACAACCAGCCAACCCTCGACGGTCTTTGATATCGATATCGATCCCTGCACTGATATCTTCATGGGTAAGCAACATCTTCACATTGATGCCTTCACGTTTGGCCATTTCCATTGCCATATTGGCCGACATCACATCGCCTTCATGGTTAAGTACAATTAACAGAACACCTGCAGGACCGTCAGCCATTTTTAATGCTTCAAATACTTTAGGTGCACCAGGTGCCGCAAAGATATCGCCTACTACAGAGTAATCCAGTATGCCTTCACCTACGTAGCCACTTAACGCCGGTTCATGTCCAGCGCCACCAAGCGTAACGACAGCCACTTTACTCGGGTCTTTTGGAGTGCGACGACAGACAATTTTGTCTGAGACCACTTTTACTTTTTGAGGAAAGGTTAGAGCTAAACCTTGAAGGAGCTCTACGGTGATATTTTCACTATTATTAATAAATTTTTTCATTGTAGGGTTCTCTTAATACGTTATTTGATACACACGTTATTCGTAATCTAATGGCTTTATTTTATAAGAATTGCATCAGTTCTACGGGCGCTTCATCTTCCATTACAAATGCAATCTTTAATGAGTCATTTGCATTAAATGGTTCTAAAAGTACTTTTTTACCTTTCATTGCTTCTTCTAAGTCACTCACTTCATAAGCAATATGTGCGGTTGTTTTTAACTCTTCTGGCATCGGGCTGTCTTCAAGAAAGCGCAACCATTCGATACGGTTTTCACTTTCGTTGAAATCGGTACAGTACAAACCGATATCTGCATTTAACACTTCACCTGTGTGCTCGATATTTGAAGGTATTCCTATGTGATTAAATTTTTTCATTTCTCGCTCCTTGGGTAAAACACTTCTTTTTAGGTAACGAGGCTAATATAGACAGCTCTCAACATTAAAAGCGTGATGTGTATCAACTAAGGAAAATATTTGTAACTATTTGATTTAATAGAATATTTGATATTATTAATATTATTTTTTGAGCAAGTGCAACAACACTGATGGATATTTGAAAGTGAGCAAGTGCAACAGATATAGATCGTAATTTACAGGTTACTTCTATTTTCTCTTAGGCAAGTGCAACAGATAGGCAAGGGATATGAACAGGAAATGATGGGCAAGTGCAACACGTGATTTATGTCTCAATTTTTAAAACTATTCAGTTATAAAGCAATCATCAATCAATTTATCAATCTGCTCAATGGTAAGTTCAGAATGATAATGAAGAATAAATTCCTGACACTGTTCTCGTTCCCAACCAATACCAACGAGCTCTTTTACTAGCTCTTCATACTGTTTTTCTACAATTTGAGTGTGAAATTTTTTTCGATGGATCGCCATACGTTGAGCGAGTTGAGGCTCGTAGCCATAAGGGCCTGAGTTTCTGGAGAGCTCTCGACTTACCGTTGCACGGTGAACGTCGAGAATATGAGCGATATCAGTTTGAGATTTTCCTTCTTTTCTAAGTGCCCATATCTGCAATCGTTTTTCTTCGTTCAACTGCTTATACACTGTAATCCCTCTTAAGATTAGCCTCGCCTTAATGCCAATAGAGTGCAATAAATAAAAGTTATATTCTGTGAGAAGTCGTTTATAACCGCATTAAAAAAGCCCCACTAACAAAGATTAGTAGGGCTTGATATTTTTTGAGTAATCTTACTCTTCAGGCGTTGATGATTCTGGTTTCGCTGCTTTCTTTTTTGGTACAAATACATCATCACCAACTGCGACAGTTTTATAAAACGTCTTATCTCGCTTAACGGGCTTCTTAGCCACTTTCTTCGCATTTGGATGCTGTTTCTTCTTCGAACTATCGCCTTTTTTCACAGCAGGCTTCGGAGGTTTAATTCCTTTAAATTTGCCTTTCAGCCCTTCTAATTCTGCAAATTCAATGTCTTGCTGAAGGAATGACTCTACACGTTTAAAGCTGTCCCAATCTTTCGGACCAACCAAAGAAATCGCATTACCTTTGTTGCCAGCACGACCTGTACGGCCAACTCGGTGCACATACTCTTCCATATGCTTTGGCATATCAAAGTTAACGACATGCGTAACATTGGCAATGTCCAACCCACGAGAAGCAATGTCTGTCGTCACAAGTATTTTATGAACAGCACGTTCAAACTGACTCATGATAGAATTACGTTGTGTTTGGTTCAGGTTACCACTCAGTGCTACCGCTTTAAGCTTCTTCTCGTTCAGTTTTTCTGTCAAACGCTCAGTATCTGCACGTGTTGCTGTGAACACAATGACTTGGCGATACTCAGCTTCACTAATAACCCGGTCTAAAATCGCTTCTTTATGGTCTAAATGGTCACAGAGATAAAATGATTGCGTAATATCCTTGTGCTCTTCATTTGAAAGACCGATTGAAATTCGTTTCGGATCATTTAGCATCTCTGAGGCGATTTCATTCACTTCAGCATGATCCATCGTAGCCGAAAACATAAGTGTTTGACGACGACGATGTTTTGCTAATTTATTGATTTTAAGTAATTCAGGTGCAAAACCTAAATCGAGCATCCGGTCCGCTTCATCCAAAATCAATGTGTCAAGCGTGTCGATAAACAGTGACCGATGTTCAATATGATCGGCCAAACGACCAGGTGTCGCGACAATGAATTTTGGGTGTTTTCTTAGCGCTTTAACTTGGTCGTTAAAGTTTTCCCCACCGACAATAAGAGTCGCGGTATAAGAAAGGCCACCTAACATACCACGCAGCTCACCATAAACTTGCTTAGCAAGCTCACGAGTTGGCGCAAGAATAACGGCTCTAGGATCTCTCGCTGAGAACGATTTGGTTTTTAGAGACTTATGCAGCATTGGCAACACAAACGCCAATGTTTTTCCTGACCCAGTTTTTGACGATGCCATTAAATCTTTGCCAGCAATCGCAACAGGAATTGCTTGCTGTTGGATGTCTGTCGCTTGTTTGAATGCGAAATGGTTAAGGTTTTTCAGTAAACGATTATCTAGGCCGAGGTCTTTAAACTGCAAAAGTTTGTTCTCCGATTTTAAGGTAAAAAATAGCGCGCCATAATAACGCAGATCCCTATCTAATAGATAGCGATCACAAAAATTATTATCGTTTATTTTTTAGTCAAATGATCGATTTGACCGAAGAGTCGTCTTTACAGAGTCAATTGGGATAGCTCAAATTACCTTGAATAATATCATTCAATATATCAACTATCGGCTGTTGCCTCCCGATGGGTAAACTTCATTTGATACATTCTCTGATCGGCGTGACGAATGAGTTCGTCAATATGAATACTGTCATTTGGGAAGTTTGCAAAGCCTATGCTGGTAGAAAGCTCGTAATGGGTATCTTCATGCCTAAACGGGCGATGAAATATTGACTCGAGTACTTTACAAAAATCGTCACCCGAGCTCAAAAATTCTTCTGGTACTACAACAGCAAATTCATCGCCACCAATGCGAAATGGATAAGATTTCATGCTTCGATTCAAATTAAGACGCTTAGCGACTTCGATTAGGGCTTTATCGCCTACCTGATGCCCATATTTATCATTTATTTGCTTGAAGCCATTTAGGTCTAAAAGAAAAAGGTTAAATGACTTATTTTCATTGTTTAATTCATCGACCACGTTAAACAGCGCCAATCGATTTGGCAATGAAGTCAATGTGTCCGTCAACGCAAGGCACCGACTATATTTCAGCTCCTTGGCAAATATCAATCCAATAATGGATATGCAGACGACCAGTAACAGAAGTAACGCTGTTTGCATCTGCTCTAAATTGTTTACTTGATTTCGCCTTTCTAAATACAGAGGACTTGCTATACGGAAATTTCGATTTATATAGTCGACTAACTGTTTATGTATCTCAGTGGTTCTGTTTACAAATTCAGTTGAGCTCTTCGATTTCGTTTCATCAATAGCCTTCAGTAGAGGTTCAACCTTTTTGAACTCATCAAATAGATCTGTAAAAAAAGGTCTCGTCCCTGTCAATGCCATAAAATCATCTGATTCTGCCCCCATCAACAATAGGTCAAAGCGGCTCCATGCAAGGTCGTATTTAAGTATGACACTTGGCAGATGATTGTCACCATCGCCTAAATGGCTCGCATTCGATGCAAGCTCTAATAACTCTTTATTTAACTGAAAAAGAAACCATGTTGCTTGGTTTTGTTGGCTAGAAAAAGAAGCCACCAGTTTCTTGGTTTCCCCCAATATGTAAATATTGGCTATCAATATAATGGTCGCAAACATTGACAGCAACAACTTCGCTGTACCTGAGTAAAGATGAGCCTTTTTAATAGAACGTTCTATTTTCATAGGCTATCGATTTGAATTTTTTCTAACTGCCAGATCATCTGAGCGTGATATAGGCTGTCATCAATTCTCGGAAAATCAGAAAGCGAGTATATTATCCAATAGGGTCCTTTTTCTCGTATTGTCATTTCCTTCCCATCTTTTAGATAGGCGATAATAGGATCAAATTTTTCTATATCACTCTTAACAATCTCGACGGAATAGTCATTTAACGCGCGGAAGGTAACAATATCTGGGATGGCTCCAAACTGTTTGGTCAGAAAATACTCTAATGAGACACCCGTAAATTCCGCTTCACCAGTAAACCAAGGCAAATGGGTTTTATAGCTTATTGAAGGCATGGATTTAAGTTCATCAAACGTGACTATTTTTACTGGCTTATTTGAAACTTCTAGAATTAAATCACGTGCTAAGCCAACTGGGCTTAGCAATACCACCATTAATCCAAAGATAAGAACTCGCATGTAATCTCCTACATATCAAATCTTTATTATGTCGAGATAAATTATAGGCCCTGTCACGTTTAGTTACAAATTAGTAACACCTTATTAACCCACCTAAACGACATGAGTAGCGCATCATTGCGTCTATGCGGTATTGTGATTCTGCTCTAGCATCTCTAACAACTTCGCATGAGTTTTGTTGCTTTCTTCTAAAGATTTCGCCGTTATCTGAATAGAATTTGCCATGCTTGCGACATTACCCGTCGCCGCCAATATAGTGCTCTGCATAGGTCGAATGACAAACCAATACAAACAGGCAATGACAATCGCTAACCCGACCACGACCAAGATTAGCACGATGAGTATATTCATTTTCAGATCACTCAGAAATACCCGGGCATTTGCGACAACAGATTCTCTTGCTTTGGTAATGGCCTCTGGCAGTGCTTCCACTACTTCTGTTGATGACATGGCCAACTGACTAATATTTCCTGACGTTGAGGTAATTATTGCCGCTTGTTCTGGCGTAAGTTCTTGGTTATCGGATATCCGATTTAACGCTTCAATTACCTGCTTCATGGACTGATTGGTAATCAATATCGCTTCTTCAATTCCCTTCGTATCCACCACAATATCTAACTCAATAAGTGGCCCACGCATTTCGGGTTCGACAACCAATTCATTTTCAGCAGAAGAGAAGCCACTAAACATCAAACAACAGACCACTAACATTCGAAACATCACGCAATATCCCTATTAAATAAGTATTTATTATCATCAAAGAAGACTTTAGCGTATCTACAAGGCAAATGTGTATTTTTTTCAGAAAAGAAAAAGCCTTTATCTGATAGTTGTCTTGTAGGTAGGTTGATACTAAACACTAGGCAAGCAATCCATTTAAGAACTTCAGAATACTTTTATTTAGTTACAGTGATCAATTGAAATTACACTAGTTTTTTAATAGATTTACTTACATATGCACCTGAACGATTTTTTGTCATCAACTCAGACCTCTCATCAATATCCATAGTTAAAACGACATATCCCTCATATTCGTCTTTCCAATTCTGCTATCATTCGTATCACTTTGAATTGATGTTCACTTCTATAGCAGATAGAATTATCCGTTATAGAGATGGATGATTAAACTAAACCAGAATACGTTGAATGACACCTGAGTATTACATTCAGATCAAAATGAAACAAAGAACGATACCAAGCTTCCTCAATGACCAATTTATATAATCAATTAGATATTAAAACATAAATATTTCACGTTCAGAGGAGATTGAATTCTCTTAAAAACATATCGATATCTTGAATATCTAATTCAGTAAGAGGGTAATCAGGTTTGCGGCAATAGCCGGTAGAAATAATACCTCGCCTAGTTAATATTTCTTTTTCTATTGATATAATATATTCACAATTCGACATCCATTTATTTATATATTTCAATAATTTATTGTGGAGAGTTCTTGCCTTTTCCCGCTCACCATTTCTCCACAATTGATAAGTTGACACATATATTTCAGCAAATGAGCAACCGGGCATGACTCCTTTGCCTCCGTTATCAAGCATGTCTAACATGTACAAACCAGCATAGCCATTCATAATAACCGCGTCTGGTATACATCTCAGTAATTGTTTTGTATATTCAACTGGTGGATTACACTCAATTTTGAATACCACATTAGGGTGATTATCACTGATTTTTTTCATATCTTCAGGCGAAATCGTCATTCCTGTTTCTGTTGGAGCATACTGAATAAAAACAGGTATATCGACCGAACCTAGCACACTTTTAATATGACTAATTATATGTTCTGAGCTCGGATTTAAAAAAAATGGAGGTAACAGCATCAATGAATCAAAACCTTGACGCTGGTATTTTATGGCTTGTTCTACTGCTAATTCTGTTGCGTGCTCCGTAATAGAAATGCAACTGAGTATTTTATGTTTTGAAGTTATTTCATGGAAACAATCAGCTAGATTTTCCTTCTCATATAAATTTAGTTTGTAGAATTCACTGGCAATTCCAAACAAGGTCAATCCATTGCAACCTATATTTACCAGATGTTCTACCAACCTTCTAAAACTCAAAATATCAACTTTACCAGAAGCATCGAATGGCATTGCAACAATGGGGTTCACACCTATAATATCTTCAGGCTTTATCATTTTAAAATCGCTCCATATGCTGCAGATGAAACTCGTTCTCGGTATAAACGTAAAAAACCTTTAGGTATTTCTTTGTGCAAACGAGTCCAAGAATTTCTACGGGTACCTAACATTGCATCATCGACATGTAACGTGATTTTTCTTGTTGTTAAGTCCAAGCTAATTTCATCACCATTATTTACTAATCCAATCAAGCCACCTTCATAGGCTTCTGGTGATATATGTCCTACAAAGAGACCACGGTTTGAACCAGAAAATCGACCATCCGTAATTAATGCACAGCTCTCTGATAAACCCATTCCCTCGAGTAATTTCATTGGCTTATACATTTCAGGTAACCCTGGGCCCCCTGTCGTTCCTTCATAACGAATTACTACAACACTACCTTCTTGAATTTTATCGTTCATTATCGCCTCAACAGCAGCCTGTTCAGACTCAAAAACGACAGCTTTACCAGTAAACTTAAACATAGCTTTAGGCACAGCAGCAGGCTTAACCACCGAACCCAATGGAGATAAGTTACCTTTTAATATACCAACGCCAGCTTCTGGTAAAAAAGGATTATTTAATGTTCGAATTAATTCTCGATTAGTCGAGATCTGAATACGTTCCAAACACTCCTGCTTCGTACCTAAAACCGTGACCGCATCTAACTCAAGCAAAGAGGAAAGCTCCTTCTCTACCGCTGCCACACCTCCAGCCTCAAAAAAATCAATCATATCGTATTTAGATGCAGGATAAATCGATGCTACCAAAGGAATTTTCTGACTCATTTTATCAAAAATATCAAGGTCTAATTCACCTAACTCTGCTTCGTAATGAATGGCCTGAAGATGAATAATTGCATTCGTCGAACCACCCGTTGCTAGGAGCGTGCAAATTGCATTATGTATACCTTTTTTAGAAATAATCTTCCGTGCAGTCAACCCTTCTGCCAACATCTCAACAATACGAACACCGCTCTGATAGCCAACTTCTAATCGTTGTGGATGCACGGCAGGAATAGTTGAAGTTTGAGGTAAAGTCATACCTAATGACTCAGATAGACAACACATGGTATTGGCCGTGCCATACATAGCACACGAGCCAATAGTTGGCTCTGCCAGATCTTCTATTTTGCGAAACTCTTTGTCATCTATCTGCCCTTTGTTTTTCCAACCTATCGCTTCAGTAACAATATTTCCATCCCAATGTTTCCCGGCGTACTCTGCCGGATACATTGGTCCTCCATTAACTAAAATAGCTGGAATATCCAATCGAGCCGCGGCCATTAGCATCCCCGGTACAATTTTGTCGCACGAGCCAAGTAACACCATTGCATCAAAATTATGAGCCCTGACCATCACTTCTATCGACGCAGCGATGACTTCACGGGCGGCCAATATATAACGCATACCAATATGGCCTTCCGCAATTCCATCACAAGGAGCGATGGTGCCAAAAGTCATCGCTGTACCTCCGGACTCTTCGATACCTCTAATCACTTCAGCTCCAACCACGTCCAAATTCGCATGACCTGCAGTTGCATTAGTATAACTATTTACTACAGCAATGATTGGCTTTCTAAGGTCACTATCACTGTGACCCATGGACTTGTACAAAGCACGCTTAAGTGCACCATTGTCTTCTTTCAGTATCTCGTTGTAATGAGAAGTTAAATCCCCTACACCACACGAACCACATGATCCGCAATTACTCATCTTTACCACTCCGCAAAAGAACCATCTTTGTTTGACCAATGAGGGTTTCTCCATTTCGGCTCAGTTAACGCCTTTTCATGTTGTTCTCTCATGAATTCTTCCTCGATTTCAATACCAAGACCCGGACCATTAATATTCAAGCAATAACCGTTATCAAACTCAAATACATCTTTATTCTCGACATAATCAAGAACGTCACAACCTTTGTTGTAGTGCATTCCAATACTCTGTTCTTGAATAATTGCATTTTGACAAGTAGTGTCAATATGAACTGAAGAAGCTAAGGCGATCGGGCCAAGTGGGCAATGCGGTGCTAACGCCACATCATAAGCTTCCGCCATTGAGGCTATTTTTTTAAGCTCAGTTAAACCACCACAGTGACAAATATCCGGTTGAATAATATCAACGCCTCCATGCTCCAATAGCTTTTTAAATTCCCAGCGTGAGTGCAATCTTTCACCCGTAGCTATTGGAATTGCGCCATACTGAGCAATTTCATGGATACAATCAAAATGCTCAGCAAGTACAGGTTCTTCAACAAACATAGGCCGCATAGGTGCTAACTCTTTCATCATGATTTTCGCCATCGCTTTATGAACGCGTCCATGAAAATCAATACCAATCCCAAAATCTTTGCCCATTGCATCTCGTAAACCTTGAACTCGGTCCAGCAACGCATCAATTTTACTAAAGTCATCAATAAAATTGAGTTCTGCCGTCCCGTTCATCTTTATTGCATTAAATCCAAGCGCTTTACGTTCTTTAGCCATACGCACTACATCATCAGGCCTATCACCACCTATCCATGAATATGTCTGTATTTTGTCTCGGCACTTGCCACCCATTAATTGATATACAGGGGTATCTAACGCCTTTCCTTTAATGTCCCATAATGCTTGGTCAATACCTGATAGCGCGCTCATCATCACGGCGCCACCGCGATAGAATGTCGAACGGTGTAGGTAGTTCCAATGAAGTTCAATATCCCTTGGGTCTTTGCCTATAAGGTATTCCATTAATTCATCAACACAGGTGTGAACAGTATGTGTCCGCCCTTCTAGGCTTGGCTCACCCCAACCAACTATACCTTCATCGGTAATTATCTTTAGGAATCCCCAACGAGGAGCAACAATAAATTTTTCATAACCTACAATTTTCATGACGTAACCTATTTAAATAAATCTGGTAAAAAAGTAATAACGCCGGGCATAAATACCAACGCGATTTGTACAAGTAACATACTGATTAGAAATGGAATTACAGCGCGAGTTAGTTGGACCATAGATGATCCAGTAATGCCTTTTGCGACAAATAAATTGACACCAACAGGTGGCGTGATTAGAGCAAGTTCAGTCCCCACGATAAGAATGATGCCGAAATGGTATGGGCTAATACCGAGTTGAACTAAAATAGGTAAAAACAACGGTGTATAAATTAAAATCTGTGCAGCCGTTTCAATAAATAAGCCAGTAAACATAATCAAGGCGACAAAAATTAATAAAATTATTGTTGGGTTGTCCGTTAATTCTAAAATTGCTTCCCCAATCTGTTGCGGAATCATGCTAATGGTCAAATACCGGGCAAATGCTGTGGCAAAACCTAAAATAATGATGACACAACCGGTGGTTAGCGCGGCTCTTGATACCGTAGGAATCAGATCCTTAAAACTCATTTCTTTGTGAATAAAGAAACTTACAATCAACGTATAAATAACCGTAATACAAGCCGCTTCCGTTGCAGTAAAAATACCTGAATAAATACCACCTAAAATAATAATTGGTGTTAACAACGCCCATTTTGCATCAAGGAAAGTTTCTTTTATTTTTGATAGTGAAAAGTCTTCGTCTTGCCCTTTATAACCACGTTTTTTCGAAATAATATAAACTGTAAGAATAAGACCAAAACCGATCATAGCTCCGGGTGCAAAGCCAGCTAAGAACATATCGCCAATAGATATTTCAGCAGTAACCGCATAAATAATCATTGGTATAGATGGTGGAATAAGAATCCCCAGAGATCCTGCCGATGCCGTCAACGCTCCAGCAAAATGACGGTTGTAACCTTTCTCTATCATCGAAGGCACCATCATTGAGCCGATTGCAGCGACTGTAGCTGGTGACGAACCCGAAATGGCTGCAAAAAACATACAAGCCACAACAGTAACGATCCCTAATCCACCAGCCGTACGACCTACTAAACTAGAGGCAAAGTTAACTATCCGCTTAGAAAGCCCACCTTTTTCCATCACAAAACCCGCCATGATGAACATAGGGATTGCTAAGTAGGTAAAAGAATCCAGTGAGGTAAATGCCGTTTGGGCAATGAACGAAATAGGAATATCTGCGAGTATCAACGCGAAAGCAGTACACATACCGATGCTAATCGCAATTGGCATTCCTATTGCGAGTAAAGCGATAAAAACGAACATAGTAATTAGAAATGCTTCCATTATTTTATTCCTCGTTCATCTTCTATTTTTCTCAATGCTTCTTGTGCTTCACTGAGCGCATATTCATGTTCAAGATTGCCGTTAATTCGACGGTATACTCGTTGAATTAATCTCAGTGCGATTAAATAAAAAGTAAACGGAATAATCGCGTATACCCAACCTGCTTGCCATTCAAGAGCAGGTGTTGTTTGTTCAATGCTGATAGCATCCATTGAAATATGTAAACCGAAATATCCCAGCCAAATCATAAAAGCAGCGAACGACAAATCAATTATAGAATCTAATATTTTTTTACTACTTCCTTTTATAACTCCATCTATAACTTCTACACGAACGTGAGCACCACGGACGACAGCAAGACTTGCAGAGAAATAAACTAATGCAATAAAAACATATCTAGATAATTCTTCAGTCCAAGAAAGTGAGAAATTAAAAACAAACCTAAATAATATTTGTAAAAAACACAGGATTATTAAAGAAATAAAAAGAAGTGTACTTATATATTCCTCAATATTGTCTAAAAATGAAGTTTTTTTATTAATCATAACGAAACCATATATTAAAATAGGGCTGCATTACACAGCCCTTGAATGAAAAATTACTGCAGCTTAGTCACTTCTTTTGTTAGTTTCTTATATAATTCTGGATTAATTTTGGCTGCATATTTTTCTACAATGGGAGCCACTTTTTCATGCATTTCCGACTTCACTTCCACGGATAACGGAGTATAGATTAGACCTGCGTCAATCATATTCTGTAACGATTTTTCATCTTGAGATTTCACAGAAATACGCATGTGCTCAATAGCTATACGAGCGGCTTCTTGCATCGTTTTCTGCTCTTTCGTCGTTAAACCATCATAAAACTTCTTACCAACGACGAATACTACCCAAGAGTAAACATGACCAGTATTGGACACGTATTTTTGTACTTCATACAACCGCTGAGAATAAATGTTTGTATAAGGATTTTCTTGTCCATCAACAACACCCTGTTGCAACGACGAGAACAGCTCAGAGAAAGCCATTGGTGTTGGATTAGCACCTAGTGCACGAA
The DNA here is from genome assembly GCF_015594925.2 of Vibrio sp. VB16. NCBI lineage: Bacteria > Pseudomonadati > Pseudomonadota > Gammaproteobacteria > Vibrionales > Vibrionaceae > Vibrio > Vibrio sp. VB16. The sequence continues at coordinate 1,000,654 of NZ_CP087591.1, read as the reverse complement.
ACGCGTCAAGATGAGCCTTGTTTTGCATAGTACGCAGCTTTAGACCTTTCATGTCAGCCACTTTTTCTATAGGACGAACATTATTAGACACATGACGGAAACCAAAATTACCGAAACCAAGACCAACGTAGCCGGCATTATCAAGTTTAGATAAGAGCTCTTTACCCCATTCACCGTCTACTATCTGATTAGCAATATTTTCGTCTGGGAAAATAAATGGGAGAGTTAAAATGTTAAAGTCCTTAACTATATTACCAAGTACAGCTGGTGAAGGTAGGTTCATTTGAGTTGCATTAAACTTAACCTGTTCAAGCGCTTCCAAATCGCTACCTAATTGGTTACTTGGGTAAACTTCCACATCTATTTCGGTATTATCTTCAATGTGTTTTTCAAATTTCTTCATTGCAACAAATTCAAAATGAGATTCAGGCACTCCAATTCCGATACGCATATCTTTTGCTTGAACATGTAATGACATGGCCATTAGAGGTATAGTTATTAAGGCAGTAATTTTATTTAGTTTCATAGGGTAACCTTTTAATTTTTATGTGTTATGTGTTATGTGTTGTATATTGTTCCAACTATCTCTATACGCTTTAGCACGTATATTTAACTCTAAGGGCTTCATACCCTTTTTATACAAAGCTGACCCTAAACCGAAACCATCTGCACCCACTTCTAAGTAAGATTTCATCTGTTCAGAGTTTGCTTCAATACCTCCAGTGGGACAGCAGATCACTTCAGATGGTAATACTGATTTGATCGCTTTCACCCCTAATGGTTGAATAAGTTCCGCTGGAAAGAATTTTAATGCTGTAACGCCACAATCTACCGCTGAAAACGCTTCTGTTGCAGTTTGTACTCCTGAAAAAACCACGCAATCATGTGTCCTTGCCAAACGAATAACATCTGGATTCATGTTGGGTGTCACAATTAATTTGGCACCAGTTTGAAGAACAGGTTTTAGTTTCTCGATATCCGTCACTGTCCCTGCCCCAATAAAAGCTTTATCTCCATACTTTTCCACCAATTTCTCAATGCTAAATATTGCTTTAGGTGAGTTCAATGGCACTTCAATAAAGCGAAAACCGTTGTCAATTAAAACCTCAGCCATATCCAACACTTCGCTTGGTTCGACACCACGTAAAATTGCAATTAATGGCAGTTCTTTAAACCATAGGTTTTTTCTTAGTTGGTCACTATTCATTGTTATTCCCATTGTTATATATTTTATTCATACCCTTCAAAAAACAGTCGTCACCATTAATAACTTCAAATTTAATATTTAGGTGATTTAATGAGATAGTATAAATGTCTGACAGTTTTTTAGATCCAATTAAATAAAGCTTTTCAGATGCATCAACGCAAGAAAACTCATGACCTATAAGCATTCCTGAGATATAACAATGAACGTGACACTCTTCTATTTTTTTAAATAGCCTTAACGTTCTTGCGCTAAACAAAACATGATTTAGAGGATGATTTTTACCTATATCTATGCCTCTAATAAAGCTCTCTTCATTAAATTTCTGTTCAGGTAATGATTTGCTCAAAATACTATGGTCGGTCAATATTGAATATAGCTCTCCGGTCATTATTGTTGAATAACGATCTAGTTTTCCATTCTGCCAGTATGCGTGCTTACTATGAGTGCCATATAAAATTGCAGTAAAATCTTGTTGGACTATTTCGCTTAGTCCGATCAATTGAACTTCTTCACCTCGCATTACCTCAAAACTACCAAAGCCATTCTCATAACTTACACCCGATACAATCTTACCTTTGTTGCCAGAGAGAAGTTCTACCTCATGAATGTTTTCAAGAAGATCATTTACTGAAGCGGGAGCACAAACGTAAGGGACTTCGAGCCAACCCTGCTGTGAACCAACCATACCAGCCATGATTACCGGTAATGACCCGAAACTTTGGGTCCAGCGCTCTATTAATCCGTCAAATATCGACGGATACTGACCTTGCTCAACAGATAGCAACCCCCTTGGTTGTTCGATTGTATCTATGCATTCACCGTTAACGGACATTAAAAAGGCCCTAAAATTTGTCGTTCCCCAATCTACAGCAATCCAATTAGTTTCCATTCCAACCTTCTCTTTATGTATTACCTGAATGTTCACCTTGTATTACAAGGGCTATTAAACTAAACGACCACGATAGTAATCATCGCAGCGTTTAATTTATTTCTGTTTATTTTATATAGTCGCTACTACTCAATACTTTTGTTGTCTTAGCGATGGAATCCATAATAATTCCCCTCATCGTGTCTCTGGCTAGTTGCGGTTTACGCATCCTAACTGCGTCCATCACACGAAAGTGATCATTAAGTGCTGGTTTACTCAAAATTACGTTCTGTTCCAATGTTCTAGAAAAAGAAACTTCCATCGTAGTCGTTAACGCATCGCCCAGCGATATCAAAAATGGATTCTTAGTAGCCTGCAAAAGTTGTTTATGGAACTCTATGTCACCAATGTTGATTTGCGCTCTATTTTCTTGTTTCAGGCCAGAAGCCATCATATTGTAACTTTTTTCAAGAGCTGCAAGATTATCTCCAGTCGCGTTCAATGCTGCTAACGCTGCCGCATTTGGTTCAACCATCAAACGAACTTCTAATAAATGAGGGATAAAAGTATCCGATTCTTTATACTGTGTAACCCAACGTAATACGTCATGATCTAGCCAATTCCATACATCAGGTAAATTCGCCACACTACCAACTTTTGGCGTTATAGTGATCAAGCCTTTACTCGCCAGAGTTTGCAATGCACTTCGAATTGAAGTTCTTGAAACACCTAAAGATTGCGCTAATTCATTTTCGCCTTTTAAAAATGACCCAGCTGGAATGTTTTCTTTTAGAATGTCATAAACAATCTGGTTTATAGCTAGTTTTGATTTAGATTCCGTCATTTGTTGTATTCATTTGTTGTATTCATGTGTTTGCTTCTTGTAATACATGGTAAGCATTTGACAGGATAAATTTGTGATTTAATTAACATTTTGACTATTAAGATCAATTCCCCTAATAATTAATCATTATCTAATGCCTCTTTGTCGCTAACAAAAGGAACAATGTTGCAAGTACACTATGAGAAATAATATAACGTTATTAACCAATCTTTTTAGCAGATGTCGTAACTGCTCGTGTAAATTTTACCTTTATACTTATAAAAAAAACCCATCCGAAAGGATGGGCAGTAGGCACACTATTGAAAGCACAAGACAATGAGTCAATGAGTGCCGATAATGCCAAATGTCTTTATTACGCTTGTGCTTTTACTTTTACCTTACCTTGTTTACCCACCATTTTAAGAGCGATAGTGAGGCCCATAGAAACGGCAACACCGATGATAAAGTAGGTTAACCATGCCATAGGCTCGCTAATTACAGGTAGCATGAACACCGCACCACCTGCAATCGTGCCGATTTGGATCTTGGATGAAAGAATAAGAGCAGCCGCAACACCACCACCAATCATATGAGCAGGGATAATGCGCATTGGGTCTTTAACAGCGTAAGGGATTGCACCTTCCGTAATACCGCAGAAACCTAGAATTGCGGTAGATGGACCTGCAAGACGATCTTCTTTGTCGAAGAAGCGAGGGAGTGTAATCGCCATGATACCAAGAGACATACCGGGGATACATTTTGCGGCAGTAAACGCGGCGTAGAACTCAGTGTTACCGTTTGTACCGGCACCAATACAGAATAGGTAGGCGGCTTTGTTAATTGGACCACCCATATCAAGGTTAGACATACAACCGAGGATGAAGCCAAGGATGAGTAGGTTAGAACCGCTCATTACGTTTAGCCAATCAGCTAAAGAAGTGTTTAGGAACGCAAAGAACTTACCAGGCCCGACTAGCATGAATAGAATCGTTAGTACGCCAGCAACAAGCGGAGTAATAATAAGAATCTTAACTGATTCTAGTACTTGAGGTACCTTGATTTGACGGACAAGCATAACAAACAATGCGGCGGCTGCACCCGCAACAAGACCACCAATGAAACCACCACTAACGATCGTTAGTTTACCGAAAGTGCCACCCACGGCAACATAACCACCAACGAAGCCTGGCGCTAGGCCGGGTTTACCTACCATACCGTAGGCAGTAAATGCAGCAAGAACACAAATCAACAGTGGATTAAATGCTTTTAGTGCAATGTAGTATAGATAGTGAACAATGCCTTGGTGTGTGGTTGCAAAGTCACCCATGAATTCTTTGTCAGCAATCTGTTCACTTGTGAGGTTGTAAAGGTGGGTATAGTCGTAACCATAAAAAAGATTGAGTAAACCAACACAAAGGCCGCCAATAATAACAAGAGGGATAATGTGAGATACACCAGATAGTGCGCCCTTGTACCAATTTTTTAAGAACTTAACAACGAAGTTACTATTGCTATCATCAGACTCATCAAATGCCACGGTAGAAGCGCTAGTAACTTTAGAGGCTTCACCACCTGCTGCTTCAATTTTTTGTACCAGAGCATCAATCATTGCATCCGCTTTCTTGACACCGTCTTTAACTTTACCTTGAACAGATATCAGCCCTTCAAAACGTTCCATTTCCGCTACACCAACATCTGTGGCGAAAATGATACCTGAAGCTTCAGCGATATCTTGTGCCGTGATGCGGTCATCAATACCGTTAGCACCTTGTTTTTCTACTTTAATATCATAACCGCGCGCTTTCGCTTTTTTTTCTAACGTTTTAGCCGCCATATAAGTATGAGCGACCCCAGCAGTACATGCAGTAATTGCTAAGATTTTCATCTTGTTATCCTTTATCTCGTCTCTCTATCGTCTCGTATTAGTTGCGAACTTTATTGATGGCCCTTTCAATCTCTTTAGAAGAGGTACACAACTATTTCAGAAATATATGAGTTAGTCACGACTTACTCAGTAGCTATATATTCGTACTATTTGTCCTAACTTTCCGTGATAGTTATCACATAAGAGTTATTTTATGTATTATAAATGTATTACTTTAAATGCGACCACTTTAATACAACCAAATAATACAAAGAAATTACGATGTCAATACAAGAAATACAAGTCATGTTTATTTTTAACTATTTGTTTATAAAGAATATTACCATCAAATCTTACTTTTATTCTGCTTTTTATTACAGAATGAAAATAACTTCTATTCATTTTATACGATCTACTTTCTAAAACGAATTGAAAAAAAAGGTAGTTAATATTAAATTTTTACTCAAAAAAAAAGCACACAAATGTTGCTCTCGATAACACAATAATTGCGACGGCAATTTACTCTGTCACCTTGAACAATTCCTATTATCAAACTAGCATTCATTAACATAATCATAACAATTACAACCAGTGCAGTATGTTTCCAGCGTTATCATCAAAGATTGACGTGGGATGCACTCGACTAAGATGGGGGGATATCGTTTGCATCAACTAGCTACTGTCCGAAAATTGTTCATTTACTTACTTTTACTCTCGCTACCAGTTAAAGCATTAGCTCAGACTTCACTCAACATGACACAAGGTGTGACAGACATCAGCGGCAAAGTGTATGAATTGCATATGTTGATCTTCTATATATGCTGTGCCATTGCTTTTGTTGTGTTCGGTGCGATGTTCTACGCCATTTTTAATCACCGTAAATCTAAAGGCGCTGTCGCTGCCGACTTTCATGAAAGCACAAAGGTCGAGATTATATGGACAGTTATCCCTGTTATCATTTTGATCGCGATGGCGATTCCTGCAACCAAAACACTGATTGCAATGGAAGATACAAGCAAATCAGACTTGACTATAAAGATCACAGGTTCGCAATGGAAATGGCACTATAGCTACTTTGGTGAAGAAATTGAGTTCTTCAGCTTACTCGCCACCTCTTCAGACGAAATTGACGGCATTAAAGAGAAAGGGGCGAATTATCTACTTGAAGTTAACAATCCACTCGTCTTACCTATCAATAAAAAAATCCGTTTTTTACTCACTTCCGACGACGTTATCCATTCATGGTGGGTGCCAGATTTTGCAGTAAAAAAAGACACCGTACCCGGCTTCATCAATGAGGCATGGACAAAAATTGATAAACCCGGCATCTATCGCGGCCAGTGCGCAGAACTTTGCGGCCAAGCCCACGGCTTTATGCCTATCGTCGTTCACGCGATGGAGGAAGATGACTACGAACAATGGTTATTAGGTAAACGTCAGGACGTCGAACGCCAAAAAATCGAGGCTGCCAAAGCATTGGCAAACAATATGCCATTAGATCAACTCATGAGCATAGGTGAAAAAGTATATCTGGAACGCTGCTCAGTATGCCACCAACCAAATGGAATGGGTCTGCCTGCCGTGTTCCCTGCTATCAATGGAAGTCCTATCGCTACAGGTGATATTTCTCTCCACATTGACACCATCGTTAATGGGCGCTCCGGCACCGCTATGCAAGCATTTGCTCTTCAACTCACCGATCAAGAAATCGCTGCCGTTATCACTTACCAGCGTAATGCTTGGGACAACAAAACAGGTGACGTGATTCAGGCTTCCGATATCAATGCATTTAAGAATCCAGCTGAAGCAGATAAAAATTCGGAGGAAGAGCAATGAAAACTTCTATAGAAAGCAACAACATCGGCTCGACAATCGAATCAGAATTGGTGGCGTCAGATACCGCATCCTCCCATGACATCCATCATGCGCCTAGCGGTTGGACCAGGTGGGTGTTTTCAACCAACCACAAAGACATAGGTACGCTCTATCTTATTTTTAGCCTAACCATGTTCTTCATTGGTGGTGCGATGGCAATGGTGATCCGTGCAGAACTTTTTCAGCCGGGGTTACAACTTGTCGAGCCAAACTTCTTCAATCAGATGACGACGGTGCATGGACTGATCATGGTATTTGGTGCCGTCATGCCGGCTTTTACTGGCTTAGCCAATTGGATGATCCCAATGATGATCGGTGCGCCAGATATGGCGCTACCTCGCATGAATAATCTCAGTTTTTGGATATTACCTTTCGCATTCTTAATCTTGCTGGCATCGCTTTTTACTGAAGGCGGCGGTCCGAACTTTGGTTGGACATTTTACGCACCACTTTCTACCACTTATAGCCCTGATAGCACCGCATTATTTGTTTTCTCGGTTCATATTATGGGTATCAGTTCTATCATGGGCGCGATCAACGTTATCGTCACCATTTTCAATATGCGCGCGCCGGGCATGACACTAATGAAGATGCCGATGTTTGTGTGGACATGGTTGATAACGGCCTTCCTACTCATTGCCGTTATGCCCGTGCTAGCGGGTGCGGTAACCATGGTATTAACTGATAAGTACTTTGGCACCAGCTTCTTTGATGCTGCTGGGGGTGGTGACCCAGTCATGTTCCAACATATTTTCTGGTTCTTTGGTCATCCAGAAGTGTACATAATGATCCTACCTTCTTTTGGCATTGTTTCCGCCATTGTTCCCGCTTTCTCTGGTAAGAAATTATTTGGCTATAACTCCATGGTCTACGCGACCGTTAGCATCGCATTGATGTCATTTTTAGTGTGGGCACACCATATGTTCACCACGGGTATGCCCGTGTTTGCTGAACTGTTTTTTATGTATTGCACCATGTTGATTTCGGTACCCACTGGTGTGAAAGTGTTCAACTGGGTAGCCACCATGTGGCGTGGCTCACTTACCTTTGAAACCCCTATGTTGTTTGCTATCGCATTCATTGTTCTGTTCACCATCGGCGGGTTTTCTGGGTTGATGTTGGCCATTGTTCCGGCAGATTTCCAGTATCACGACACCTATTTTGTGGTCGCCCATTTTCACTATGTTCTGGTTTCTGGTGCCGTATTTTCCATCATGGCAGCGGCCTATTATTGGTTACCAAAATGGACCGGAAATATGTACAACCAACGCCTTAGTCTATGGCATTTTTGGACATCGCTTATCTCGGTAAACATTCTGTTCTTCCCGATGCATTTCCTTGGTCTTGCCGGTATGCCACGCCGAATACCCGACTACGCTATCCAATTTGCCGACGTGAATCAGATTGTTTCCATCGGAGGATTCGCATTTGGTCTATCACAGTTGCTATTTCTTTGGGTCGTCATTAAATGCATAAAAGGCGGAGAGAAAGCACCTGCAAAACCGTGGGAAAGAGCTGAAGGACTAGAATGGACGGTCCCTAGCCCTGCCCCTCATCATACGTTTGATCAACCACCAAAAATTGATTAGGTGTCGTCATGGGAATAGGTAAAAAAAAGGACAAGCAAAAAGCGAACAAAGCGCTGACGACCAAACTACTGTTTGCCGTCGTGGCGATGTTCGGCTTTGGATACGCGCTTGTGCCTCTTTATGATGTCATGTGTGATGCTTTAGGTATCAATGGAAAGACGAATAGAGTCGCGATAGATCAGCCCCATGGAATGGCTATTGATCTATCTCGAACTATTGACGTAGAGCTTATGGCTCACATTCCGTCTGGTATGCTTTGGCAAATGAAACCAAAAGTTCGAACGCTCCAAGTTCACCCAGGACAGGTGATACAAACGGCGTATCTCGCCAAGAATTTGTCGAAACAAGATTCGATTGTACAAGCGGTACCCTCAGTCTCTCCGGGCATAGCAGCTACCCATTTTAACAAAATGGAGTGTTTCTGTTTTACTCGTCAACCACTAAAAGCAGGGGAAAGTACCGAGCTTGGGCTGGTATTCTATATCGAGCCAGATATCCCCGACTCCATTCATACTCTTACACTTTCTTACACCGTATTCGACATAACCGACTCAGTAGAAAAAGAGCCAAAAAGTGTCGCCATGCTCACTAATTCAACCGCGACACCAAGGAGATCAGAATGAGCGTAGAAGCCCCCCATTCGCAACATCCTACTTACTATGTCCCAGCCCAGAGTCATTGGCCGATCATTGGCGCTATCGCTCTATTTCTGATCGCGGTAGGTGCAGGGGTAACCGTCCAGTATAAAGGGACCGAGAGCCTTGGGTCTGTCATCGGTAAAGGCGTATTAACCATCGGGTTCTTGGTTCTATTGTATATGTTTGCGGGATGGTTTAAGAGCGTGATCACCGAATCTCTCTCTGGCTTGTATTCAGATCAGATCGATCGTTCATTCAAACAAGGCATGAGTTGGTTTATTTTCTCAGAAATTATGTTTTTTGGTGCTTTTTTTGGTGCCCTATTTTACGCGAGGATGGTTGCCGTGCCTTGGTTAGCGGGTGCAGATAACAATGCGATGACTCACGAAATTTTGTGGCCCGCATTTGAGGCCCTTTGGCCCTTAACCAGTACACCTTCGGGCCAGTCAGTCGAAGCCATGCCGTGGCAAGGAATTCCACTTAAAAATACGATAATCTTATTGCTCTCTTCAATCACACTGCACTTCGCTCATGTCAGTTTAGAAAAAGGCCGCCGCACAGCATTGGTTTTCTGGTTAGAGATAACCATCGTGTTAGCGGGGCTGTTTCTGTTCTTCCAAATCGAAGAATACATCCATGCCTACCAAGAACTCGGACTCACATTGCAATCTGGCATTTATGGCAACACCTTCTTTATGCTGACCGGATTTCACGGCCTGCACGTCTTATTGGGATCCATCTTTTTGATAATTCTGCTTTGTAGAATTGCGTATGACCATTTTACACCTCGAAACCATTTTGCGTTTCAAGCCGGAAGTTGGTATTGGCATTTTGTTGACGTGATCTGGCTCTGCCTATTTGTATTCGTTTATGTGCTATAGAAACGGTTTGATTCACGAATACAACGTATTTTGGATGATCAATAAGGACGAACATTGGGCTCTATTAAACCTGAGCTCAAAGCAATAATAAGTAATATAACGACACCTACTGATACCATAAGTCGGCGGCCTAAAAATTGACTCATGGAAGGGTTTTTTTCACCATCAGAAGGTGATGATTTCACCATATAATAAAGGGCTATCGCCAAGTTGCCGATGATGAAAAGTAACATGAATATCAGTGCTGTTTTGAAAGCAAAAACCATAGCATCTCCTATTGCTGTGTTATCCCACTCCGTCTCGTATTGGGTTGCAGCACTGTTAACTGTGGTTGTATTTTTTCTATTGGTCAACTTAGGATTATGGCAATTAAGTCGAGGTGAGGCGAAACAGCAGCTTGAACAACAGTTAGAAACGAGAGCAGTACAAACTCATATCCCCCTTAGTGAATTGACCGATTATTCGGCTCCTGTCACTGGACTAAAAGTATCCTCAGCCTTCAATACCAGCGATAACCCTTTGATCTATCTTGATAATCAAACCCATAACGGCCAAGCCGGTTATTTGGTGTATCAAATTGTTAAGCCTCATAACCATAACGATCACCTGTTGATCGAGCTCGGATTTATACCAACGGGGCATGATCGTTCAGTACTCCCTGTTACCCCACAAACTTTACAACAAGAGCGTTTAACGGGTCGGCTGTATGCTCGAAGCTTGAATAAGCTCAGCTCAGACCTGATGCCCGAAACTATCAAACATCTTAGAATTCAAAATTTGAACTTCAAACAACTTGAAACCAAACTTATGGTTTCTTTATTACCTTTCGCTATGCAACCCGATCAAGTAGAAGACTGGCCTCTCCCTCAACCATGGAAACCGATACCCATGGCTTCATCCAAACACTTCGCTTATTCAGTACAGTGGTTTGCGATGGCAGCCGTTTGGTTACTGCTCATGTTAACCATTTTCTATAAAAAATTACGAGCCATTAACAGGGATATATCATGACCATCTCACTAGAAGAAAACCCCACCAATAGCCGAACCAAAGGCCGAATCGTTTTGGTTTCTCTTATTCTCATGTTCATGATTCCAGCCATCGCGGCTAAATTAATATTGACTCAACATTGGTACCAGTCAGGTGTAACAAACAAAGGCGTCCTGATCGAACCAAGACTCACTTATTCAATGCTTAAGATAGAGATGCCCGTAAGCAAAATTTGGCACATGGGAATCGTCATCCCTGCTGAGTGTGATGAGCTATGTAAACAACAGGTTTATTTACTCAACCAAAGCTTTATCGCACTAGGAAAATACCAACCTAGAGTTAAAGCCGTCCTTTATGTCACCGAAAATAGTGACCTTAATAGCTTATCCAGTCTACGTGATTCATTTACAACCATTAAAGTGACCGAAAACTTTATGAACTACGTTGATTCGTCAGAGTATTTGTTAGTCGACCCTCTCGGGCAATTAGTTATGAAATATCCTCGACAGTCATTAGAAAACGAACTTTTTAAGCAGCATAAAGAACTACTTACTGATTTTCGTAAGTTATTAAAACTTTCTAGAGTCGGATAAGGATACCGAAATGCAGAACGAACCTCGGGTTTTATTATTGGTATTAAAGCTGAGTATTATATTGACTCTGTGTGTCATCGTTTTGGGTGCCTATACTCGTCTATCCGACGCAGGATTGGGCTGTCCGGACTGGCCGGGGTGTTATGGTCACCTTAGTGTACCCACTTCCACGACTGAGATAGCAAAAGCGAATCAACTCTACCCTCATCTTGACGTTGTCGAGAGTAAAGCATGGCCAGAAATGATTCACCGCTACTTCGCTGGCTCTCTCGGCTTACTTGTTTTTGCTGTCACGTGGATTTCACTGCGGCACAACCGTGTCGGCTTCATACTTCCAATCTCACTATCGATAGTCGTCATAGCACAAGCATTACTCGGCATGTGGACCGTCACCCTTAAACTCATGCCTATCGTGGTGTTAGCTCATCTGTTTGGTGGTTTTACATTACTCAGTTTGCTGGTGCTTCTGTACACCAAAATACGTCTACGTAACGTTGCCCCTGCACAAATTAACGAACCGTTACAAGGCGCTATAAAACCACTCGCACTGATCACCTTGTTTTCAGTCATCGGTCAGATATTTTTGGGTGGCTGGACATCAGCCAATTATGCTGCGCTAATGTGCACCAGTCTTCCGATTTGCCAAGGCGAATGGACGCAATATCTTAATTTTAAAACGGCGTTTACACTCATCCAATCTGGCCATGATAATTATGAATTTGGCGTATTAGATTACGCGAGCCGAATGACCATACATATCAGCCACCGCATTGGCGCTTTTGTCGTCGCCATCGTTGTATTGCTATTTCATTGGCAAGCAAGGCAGAGCGCTGATCCATTTCTTCGCCACCTATCACATTGGCTCCTCTTTTTGTTACTGATTCAAATAACATTAGGGATCAGTAACGTTTTACTTCAATTACCATTACCTATCGCTGTTCTGCATAATCTTTGCGGTGCACTGATTCTCATTACCACAGTCAGAATCAACTACGTTATTTACGTACACAGTAAAAACCACAACATTGCAACTTCTCACTCTATCGAATCACATATTAGGGGGACTCATGAATAAAACACTTGTCGCAAGCAGTACGGCTGAATTTGAACAACCAAAATGGCGTCTTTACCTCTCGCTCACCAAACCAAAAGTGGTCGCACTTATGTTGCTTACTGCGGTTGTAGGTATGTGTTTAGCCGTGCCCACTTCGTTACCCGTACAGCAAAGCCTACTGGGTCTTTTGGGTATTGGCGCGATGGCGGGTTCTGCTGCCGCATTTAACCACCTAATCGATAGAAGAATCGATGCTTTGATGATGAGGACTCAAAAAAGGCCGCTCCCATCGGGAAATATCAACGCTTATGAGGTTTCGCTTTTTGCTTTCGCATTAGGAGTCATTGGATTTGCCGTGCTCTATATAGGTGTTAACGCATTAACTGCATTTCTCACCTTGGTGAGTCTGCTCGGTTACGCCGTGGTTTACACCATGTACCTAAAAAGAGCCACGCCGCAAAATATTGTCATAGCAGGTATTGCAGGCGCGATGCCTCCTCTATTAGGTTGGACCTCTGTTACAGGAGAACTCCATGCTAACGCGTGGTTATTGGTGATGATTATTTTTGTTTGGACCCCGCCTCATTTCTGGGCACTCGCGATCCACCGAAAAGATGAGTATGCCAAAGCTGATATTCCTATGCTCCCCGTTACTCATGGAGTGGAATACACAAAAACAAGTATTTTGCTTTACACCATTTTACTATTTTTGGTTTGCTTATTACCGGTTCTTGTCGGCATGAGTGGAATGATATATTTGTCGATTGCAACGGTATTAAGCAGTGGGTTTATCTTTCATGCATGGCAGCTTAAATATAACTGTAAAAACAGCACAGCAATGGATACATTTAAGTTTTCTATTTATCACTTAATGCTTCTATTTGTTGCTCTTTTGGTTGATCACTATCTGAATTTGTAAAAAAATTCGTTTTTATGGGTATTTTTTGTCGGTCAAATCGCACTAAATTGTCTTATTAATGAGACGGATACAATTTTACAGTGTAAATAGTGATGACGATGCAAATCTATTTACTAATAAACCCTATCGGATCAATAAGATCAGAGCTACACTAAATTCGAGTTAAAAAAAGATGACATTACATAACAGGAGTGTGCATGAATAACAAATTACTAATAGCAGTCGGTATGGGTTCTCTTCTTTTACTAGGAGGCTGTGCCTCTGGACCCGATGAAGAAACAACCAGTCAACTTGCCGCGCTATCTTCACAAGTAGATGAGTTAAGCAGTGAAGTTTCTTCGCTTAAATCAAGTCAATCAGCTGCTGAGATGAAAGCAGGTAAAGCGACTGATGCAGCTATGTCAGCTCAAGATGAAGCAGCTAGAGCAAACGAGCGAATCGATAATATCGCTCAGTCTTATACGAAGTAGTTTTCAAATACTAAGTAGTGATAGACAGCTTTACTAAATAGTAACAACACAACGCTAAGCCCTAACTTTTGTTAGGGCTTTTTTTATCTACGGATTACAACCAATATCCATCAAATTGATTATGTGATTAAAATGAATTCGGTTTGCCAAACTGATCGAGACATGTGAGCGTAAACACTTTTCATCTAACCTATCTTTTAGTGGTACTGGTATAAATACCTAGTATCTCAATTGAAATAACGCGAATAGTGTAATACATTCGCTCTGTCTCTAATTCATTAGGTTTAAAAGCATAATTTGGCAAAATTCTATGTCGTTTGGCAAGGCCGTAAAACGGGTATTTTTACTGATTGGGCAACGTGTAAGACTCAAGTTGAAAAATTCCCTGGGGCTCGTTATAAATCATTTCCGACTCGCATTGAGGCTGAAGAGGCATTTAGCCAATCAGCGAACACCGGAATAATATCCAAATCGCCCGCCGTTAAGTCCAAACACGGAAGCAAATCTATCGCAGGCTCTAAAAAGCCTAAAGCCTCAGCTCTAACCGATGAACATATTGACGCCATGCCTTATGAGGTTAAGATTTTTACCGATGGGGCTTGCGAGCCAAACCCTGGTGAAGCGGGCTCGGGTATTGCTATCTATCATTCCAACAAGCTTGCTGAGCTATGGTTTGGAATCTACCAAGCGGAAGGGACCAATAACACGGCAGAACTGAATGCTCTTCATCAGAGCTTATTGATCAGTCAAGCCTATCTGGATAACAACAAAACCGTTGGTATTTATAGCGATTCTAGTTACTCAATCCAGTGTTTAACCACATGGGCGAAAGGATGGGCAAAGAATGGATGGGTTAGGAAAGGAGGCGAGATCAAAAATATCGAGCTTATTAAAGAGATGTTTGCTTTGTACCAAACCCTAGAGAGTAAAATAGCCATCCACCACGTCAATGGGCACATTGGTGTAGAAGGCAATGAACTCGCCGACAGAATGTCTATTTTAGCTATCGAAACGAAACAAGATAAGCTGAGCTTATACACTGAAGCGCTAGATATTGACACTATTCTTAAAAAACGCCGCGGATAAATCAACGCTAAATAAATCGATATATAATGTTGTTGATATCAACAGTAATTATACATGCTAAGCAGTAAGGAAAGACCCAGAATGAGTAACCTCACTCAAGAACAAGAACACGCCATTACTCTTTTTAAAGGTAACCTTCATCTTCCTGATGGCGGCTTCCATCGCCTTATCCTTGCACTTTGCATAGAATTTCAATTGCCGTTTCAAAAGGTAAGAGCGGTATTGAAAGAATCACAGGTCTTTGTAGAACACAAAATCGTTAATGAGTTCGAAAGTGTAGATGAAAACACATTAACCAAAGCAAACTGGCTAAGCATTATCAAACAAACGTTGTCATCTTTGTCAAAGGATAACAAGCCGATTATGGAAAGCCTCGTTAATAACCTGCACTACATAACCGCTATAGACAATGCAAATAAGCCAATAGAGAGTGAACACGATCGTGAGATGATTATCGCGGACCTATCTCAAGCGTATGAAACGGAAGTATACAAGCCACTATCCGCTATGCTTTACACCTCGGATTTATATTGGTTATTATCCAACGAGATAATCGAAATGGATGACGTTCGCTGCCAACCATTTCAAGACTACCCTCAACATATCGAGGCAATAATGCACCTGACTACACTTCTTCAACGCGTCGCTTCACTTTCCTTAACGATCAAATAGATCGCAACATACCCAACTCGAACCTAATCAGATTCGAGTTGGTCAAATTCGCTTCTCTTACTATCGAACCAAACCTTCATCGCTTCAGGGTCTGACATCAATTGTTGAATTCTAGCCATCGCTTGCAAATGTTGAGTATCTTGTTGTTGAAACATCACCATTCCATGCTGTTTACTTAGCTCGACCAACTCTTCAAAAGTATTGGCACTAAATACTTCATCACAAGCACCACCTAGTTGTTTACACGTCATCGTCTTCATTATTTCATCCTCTTCAGGCTAAGTTTGCCTCTTGCATGTCGGTTAATTGTAGTTCAAATACCATTGACATTGTCGGTATGTACACTTCTCTACATTCATTTTAAACCGCAAAAAAATGACGGCATTAT
This sequence comes from Vibrio sp. VB16, assembly GCF_015594925.2. Classification (NCBI taxonomy): domain Bacteria; kingdom Pseudomonadati; phylum Pseudomonadota; class Gammaproteobacteria; order Vibrionales; family Vibrionaceae; genus Vibrio; species Vibrio sp. VB16. The sequence goes on along the minus strand of NZ_CP087591.1, from coordinate 984,737 downwards.
CAAAAACAAGACCTACGCACCTAATCACTTAACCCTAAGCAATATTTGTCGTTATACTCATAGAATAATAATATGTAATTGGCTAGAAAAGAGACCGTCCTTTGGGCTTTATTAAAAAATACAAAACCACTATCAGTATGTTGGTTGTGTGGTCGATTTTGATTGCTGGCTCACTTAGCTGGAATATTATCGCTGCGAGAGAAAACATCATAAGCCGGGCCTATAGCGAGGCAAAAACGTCTATCAATAAAGACATCACATTTCGCTTATGGGGCTCGTCTCATGGCGGCGTTTATGTGCCTGTCTCGGACAAACAACAACCAATTAAGTGGTTAAGCCATATCCCAAACAGGGACGTCAAACGCCCAGATGGTACAATGCTCACTCTTGTGAATCCTGCCGCGATGCTTCGTCAGTCATCTGAGAAGTATGCCACATTATTTGGTATACAGAGTCGAATTACATCCTTAAAGCCGATCAACAAATTCAATGCACCTGACGCTTGGGAAACACAACAGTTGACCGCATTTGAACAGGGTGTCATCACAGAAAGTTGGGATACAGAGTTAATCGATGGAGTACCTAATCTTCGCTACCTGAGAGCCATGAACGTTGAAGAAGGGTGCCTTAAATGCCACGCCTCACAAGGCTATCGACTTGGTGATATCAGAGGTGGTATCGGCGTAAGTTTACCTCTTACCGAACACTATCAATTAGTTGAGCGATCCATTAACAATCTATCAGCTAGCCATTCTATCCTTTGGGTTTTAGGTGGATTGGGTATCTTCTTATACTCAAATATATCCTCTTCTCAGGTCAAGGAACGTCAACAAAGAGACATAGAAAGAGAAGAGTCGGCCGAGGTTCTAGGCCTTTATGCTAGCGCCTTTTCCAGCAGTGGTGAAGCCATGTTGATCATTGACCAGGACCAAAAAATCATCAATGCAAATCGTGCATTTCTAAAACACAGTGGTTATTCAATTGGGGACGTTATTTCCAGAAACTGGGCAATATTGCACGCGGATAATACGCCAATTTCGACCTATCTTGAGATGACGAATACGTTAGAAGACAAAGGATTTTGGCAAGGTGAATCCTACGGCCGGAAGAAAGATGGCAGCGTATTTCCTAAATGGCTTTCAATTTCCAAAATAAAAAAGGAATGCAGTGATTCATCCTTTTATATCAGTACCTACAGCGATATTAGCGAACGAAAAGAAGCGGAAAAGGAAATTGCCCATCTTGCTCATTTCGACATTTTGACCGACCTACATAACCGCTACAGCTTAGAAGAGAGGCTAGAACGGGTGCTGGAGCGAGCCCAAAAATATCACTACAAAGCGGCGATGTTGTTCATTGATCTTGACCGATTTAAGACGATTAACGACTCACTTGGTCACGCATTTGGCGACAAACTGATCATAGAAGTGGCGCACGAACTTTCCAAAATAAAGCGAGATCAAGATACCCTTGCACGGATCGGGGGTGATGAATTTGTACTGATTCTCCCTCAAGTAACTGATACTTCAGATGTTGCTCTTGTTGCTCAACGGATCCAAGAGAAACTAAACAAGCTCTATCACATTAGTAATCGTGATGTGGAGACCTCTGCCAGTATTGGTATCTGTTTATATCCAGATGATGGCACGACGACGGTCGAACTGATGAAAAATGCCGATATCGCCATGTATCAGGCAAAACTAAAGGGGCGAAATAACTACCAATTTTTTACCACCGCTTTGTCCCAAGCAGCGGATGAAAGGTTGAAACTAGAGAACCAAATGCGAGTTGCACTGGAGTTGGGTCAATTCGAAATCTACTTTCAACCTATCGTGAACACAAACTCTCTGTCTATCGTTAGTGCAGAAGCACTTATCCGCTGGAAACATCCAGAGCACGGGTTCTATCCACCCGACAAATTTATACCCATCGCAGAGGATACTGGATTCATTCACACCCTTGGCGATTGGATATTAAACGAAGCTTGCCATTCATTCTCTCAAATAAAACAGCGTGGCTGTGGCTTAAAGAAAATATCCATCAATCTTTCAGTCAACCAACTGCAATCCACTAAACTGATCGACAAAGTAAACAAGGCAATGAAAAAATATGGTATTTCAGTCGGTGAACTAGAATTTGAAATCACTGAGACAGCCGCAATGCAAGATCCAGACTTTGCCGTTTCACAACTTACCGCTCTCAGTAATCTAGGTATCTCATTGGCTATCGATGATTTTGGCACAGGTTATTCATCGCTGAGTTATCTGAAAAAATTACCTATCCAAACCCTCAAAGTAGATAGGACGTTTGTTAGCGATATAGGAAAGGATACCAATAATGAAGAGATCTGTATTACAACGATTTCGTTAGCTCACAACCTGGGACTGCAGGTCGTTGCAGAAGGGGTTGAAACAGAAGAGCAGATCGCCTTTTTAAAACAGCACCACTGTGATCGCTTACAGGGTTACTACTTTAGCCGACCCGTCCCCATAAACGAACTTTGTCTATACATAGAGCAAAATACTGCACCGCCAAGAATATGAAGATAACCTCCGTTTTCAAACGAAAACTATGGTCCTGCTATCTCTATAGGGATACCACTTTGAACTAGAATCGCCGCTTTCGCTTTATTTTTAGACATTCCAAACTCATCCATCCAACCCTCTAGATTTTTGGGTACAGCTAAGGTTTTTTTCTCACCGTTGCTTCTGGTCAAAGGTTCATGAACTTCCATAAATACACTGCTATCAGGTTCTAACGTCATTTTCACAGGCGTATTCACTACTCTCACTTTCTCTTTACGAGAGACTTGATGAAATAACCAGTCAATATCTTTTGGTTCCATTCGAATACATCCAGAGCTTACACGGAGCCCTATACCAAAATCTTTATTGGTTCCATGAATAAGGTAATCTCCTACTCCATACCCTAAGCGTAATGCATACAGCCCCAGAGGATTATTTGGTCCTGCAGGAACAACCTTGGGTAGTTCAATACCATTGGCCAATGACTCAGCTCGAATTGTCTGAGTGGGTGTCCACGTTGGATCTTTAATTTTTTGGTTAATGTAAGACGTCATTTCTGGAGTATCACGACCAATACGACCGATACCGACAGGAAAAACATGCACATTTTTTTTGTCTTTATCAAAATAATAGAGCCGTAATTCTGCAAGGTTAATCACTATTCCTTCGCGGTCTTTGGAAGGTAGAATAAAGAGTGAAGGTATTGTAAGGACAGTCCCTTCTTCTGGTAAAAAAGGGTCAACGCCTTGGTTTGCTGCCATTAATGATAGAAAACCGACATCATATTGTTTTGCAATACCGGCCATTGATTCACCCTGTTCCACCAAGTGATTCTGTATTCGACCAACAAGTTGACTACCGTCGGTTGGCAGTCGATAACTTGCGGCTTGCAGTGGCGCAACAAACAGTAGGCTAACCAATAAAAACCATCTAGATATCATCAAAAATTTGTTCCTTTCGATTTAAAAACGCAACGAATACACTTTATAGTAACCAATTTACTCGTTTCCATTTATTGGAGGAAGTCCCTGTTTCGATATAACACCCATACTACTACATAATTGGACAGACGAAATGTATGAGATCTTATGAATCATCATTTCTTAAATTTATTGAAGTGAAGAGTGTATGCAAGCTGCATAACACCAAAATTTCCTGAGCATCCTGATTATCTTTCGGTCACAATATAAACAAAGGTAACCAATTGATTTTAATAAAATGTTAGTATAGTAACTTACCTTACACGACAGGCTTAACCCCATGGAAAAACTATTTAAACTGCTCATTTTTGTTGCCCTATCCAACGTATTCTTTGTTGGGGCTATTTTCCTAATCGAGTATCAGACTGGCATTCTAGCGGTTAAATTCATATCGGATTACTTCTTCTATAGCATGATGGCGCAGTGGCTTATTGGTACCTTTTTTATGGTTTCTACACCGACGAATACTCGCTATATAAAACACAGCCCAAATTTAGCAACAAGCAAAGCGGCATCAATGAATGATGGTGCAGGTGAACAGGCATTTACTTATGTTGATCTACCTTTAAGTCAGAAATTGTTTTTTTCTGGTTCAGCTAGCCTTCTATTTTGCTTGGTGCTCTGATGACTAAAGAAACGAACGGCATAGGCTGACACCATTATAAACCAGATTTTTCAAACACGAAGAATAACTAAAATTTCACAAAAACAGCCTATTTATTCACGTATGTACGAAAATCGCGCAATGATCAAGTTTCCCAACCTCTATAATTTTTATACTCATTGACTTGATTCAACCTATTTTCGAATCGGCTATCGCCACCAAGGAGCATTATGAAACCTCAGAAACAGCCTGCTAACCCTAATTTCTCTTCAGGCCCCTGCGCCAAACGTCCAGGATACGATGTAAGCCAACTCGATTTATCCACTCTGGGACGCTCCCACCGCAGTACAATTGGTAAAGCCGCCTTACAGTCGGCGATTGAACAAACAAAAGCAGCGTTAGAACTTCCAGAAGGTTACAGAGTGGGTATCGTGCCTGCATCAGATACTGGAGCAATGGAAATGATCCTTTGGTCCATGTTGGGTCAACGTCCTGTAGATATTTTTACGTGGGAATCGTTTGGTGAGGAATGGCTCACCGATGTAACCAAGCAGCTCAAGCTCAACGACGTCCGCCATTTTGGTGCAGATTATGGACAACTGCCAGACCTTAATCAGGCTAATTCAGATCATGACGTCGTGTTTACTTGGAATGGAACAACCTCAGGTGTATGTGTACCTAATGGTGACTGGATAGAAGATGATCGAGATGGGTTGACTATCTGTGATGCAACCTCTGCTGTCTTCGCCATGCCAATGCCTTGGGATAAATTAGACGTTACGACCTACAGCTGGCAAAAAGTGCTGGGTGGTGAAGGCGGGCATGGTGTTATCGTGCTTAGCCCAAGAGCCGTGGAACGGTTAGAGAGTTATACTCCAAGTTGGCCGATGCCTAAAATCTTCCGCTTAACCAAAGGGAATAAGCTTATTGAAGGTATATTTAGCGGCGCGACTATCAACACACCATCTATGTTGTGTGTGGCCGACTACTTAGACGCACTTCAATGGGTTGACTCTATTGGTGGCCTCTCTGCATGTATCGCAAAATCACAGGAAAACTTGGCCGTTATAGAAGAATTTATTGCCAATAATGAGTGGATAGATTTTCTGGCAGCAGACTCTCATACTCGTTCGAATACGAGTGTATGCCTCTCTTTAGACGCAACACCAGAACAAGTTAAAGCGTTAGTAAAATTGCTGGATGTTGAAGGTGTCGCCTACGATATTGGAGCTTATCGAGATGCACCAGCTGGCCTTCGAATCTGGTGTGGCGCCACGGTTGAATCAAGCGATCTTAAAACACTACTTCCATGGTTAAGCTGGGGTTATCAGCAGGTTAGTAAATAATCACACGCCCTTAAAAGAATATTGAATACAACGTATAAGAGAGCCATGCTAATGCGAAAAATTCGTACCTACAATAGTATCAGCCCCCATGGATTGGACTGCTTTCCCCGTGATAGCTATGAGGTCGCCAGTGAGATAAGCGAACCCGACGCCATCATGTTACGTAGTCAAAACTTACATGACATCTGTTTTCCTGAGCGAGTTAAAGCCATTGCACGCTGTGGCGCTGGTGTTAACAACATTCCAGTGGGTGATTGCACCCATCAAGGGATTGTCGTATTCAACACGCCCGGAGCAAACGCCAATGCAGTAAAGGAATTAGTCTTAACTGGCATGTTAATGTCTTCGCGAAAAATCGTTAACGGTATCGATTTTACCAGAATGCTTGTTAGTGAACGCAATAACCCTCAGTTTTCAAAGTTGGTTGAAAAAGAGAAGACAAATTTCGTAGGTTCAGAATTATCAGGTAAAACGTTAGGGGTTGTTGGTTTAGGTGCTATTGGAGCAAGTGTCGCACACGCGGCATTGGCTCTGGGTATGAAAGTGGTGGGTTACGACCCTGCACTTAGTGTCGATACGGCGTGGCGACTCTCTTCGCAAATACAACGCGCAGAAAATATGCAGTGGCTCATTGCACGCAGTGATTTTATCAGCTTGCATGTACCAGCCAATGAACATACCAAGGACATGCTCAATACAGAAACCTTATCTCACGCGAAACCTGGTTCCGTACTGCTGAACTTCGCTCGTGGTAGTATTGTGAATCAACAAGCCCTCCTCGCTTCACTAGAGCAAGGGTTGATTAAGCAATACGTATGTGACTTCCCATCACCAGAACTTCTAGAGCATCCTCAAGTCATTCTGCTACCGCACTTAGGGGCAAGCACGCACGAGGCCGAACAAAACTGCGCCACAATGGCCGCCGATCAACTGATAGACTTCCTTGAAAATGGTAATATTCGCAATTCAGTAAATTTTCCAACGATTAGTTTAGATAGAACGAAAGGCTATCGAATTGCTTTTGCTAACGACAACGTTCCGAAGGTATTAAGTCAAGTTCTTCTTGTTCTCTCTGATTTGGAAATCAACGTAATTGACATGCTCAACAGAAGCCGCGATGACATTGCGTACACCATTGTCGATATTGAATCTCAACCTACTGAGCATTTGCTGGCTAAAATAACCGCAGTCGAACATGTTTTTAATGTCAGTACATTTTAATATATGCCACAAATTAGGCGTACCTCGCTGTGCGTCTAATTTGTGCTGTAACGTACTATAGGTTTATTCCTGCAAACTATCCTTACGTTATCTCTACAACATGAACATTCTTTTACTTATCACTATCTAGAATACATTGGCCTAATACACGTTATTATACCGTGGCATAGACAACCTATGACAATCGGAAATGATCTGTTCATTATATTAATAAATACAACTATTTTTTAAAAATAACTTTAAATACAATAAATTATGAGCAACTCATTCAAGCTATATATGCCCCATAAGAATACTACATAGAGTTAAACATATAATATTCAAATACTCATAATAATACAGCACACGCATCATCTCAGTTATATAGCATATGTCATTTAAAAAATTAATATTACGCTATTATTACTGTTAGAAAATCCGTTTACCATAATGCCCTTCAACGCAGACCTTAACTGCAACTATTAACCATATTACTTTAAATTCAACTTACATTACGGTTGAGTTTTATTCACAACCAGAATCAAGGTTAATTATTGATTCAATTAATGAGCAAATTTTAACATTTATGTTGAATGGAGAATTATGAAAAAAATAACATTATGTCTATTAGGTGCAAGTATCGCGTTCAATGTGGCCGCCGATGAGAGTGGTTTCTATATTGGTGGAAAAACTGGCTGGACTCATTTTTCTGGGAGCTGCGAACCACTAAGTTTAGATTGCGACAAAGAAGCGATGGGTGGCGGTTTATTCCTTGGTTATAGCATCAATGATTGGCTTGCAATTGAAAGTGGTTATGATTACTTGGGTAAAGCTAAGGCTACTTACCCGAGTTCGAGTGAATCATCAATAAACGCTTCTAATAGCACGAAAGTCCAAGGTGTAGAACTCGGTCTTAAAGCCGACTATTACTTGGCCGATAGATTAAATATTTTTGGTAAAGTCGGTGGGTTCAGATGGCAAGCTGAACAAAAGATGCAGGAACCAAACCGTAGTAACCGTAATACAGACGACGGAACGTCTTTAATGCTTGGTACCGGTCTTGAGTATCAGTTATCTGACCAATTAAGAACGAGATTAGAATACCAATGGTTTGATGATATTAGTGGTTCCGACGTTAGCTTTTTAACCGTAGGTCTTGCCTATACGTTTGGCTCTACAGATAAAGCCACTCCCGTCACAGAACCAGAAGTGACTATTGTTGAGCCTGAAGCGATTGAGCCTGAAGTCATCGAACCTGAAGTGGTGAGCATCAATGAATTAAGTAGCTATGCTCTGTTCAAATTTGATGGCACTACCTTATCATCAGAAGCAGATGGGCACCTGAGTCCAATGCTAAAGAGACTTCAAGATCATTCAGAAGCACAGCTGTTCATTATTGGTCATACCGATTCTCAAGGTTCAGCGAGCTACAATGAGCAAATCTCTCTACAACGAGCACAAAGTGTCGCTTCCTATTTTGAAAATAATGGCATTGCGGCTAATCGTATTCAGGTTGAAGGCCGAGGGGAAAGTGAACCAGTTGCTGACAACAGCACGCTAGAAGGGCGAGCACTAAATCGCCGCACTGAGGTCATTTCACCATCGTTCAGCCAATCAGCGCCATAAAAGGCTTGTTATCATAAACCAACCTTCAAGCCCTTTACTTTGAAAGTAGGTCTATAAACACGCTTTAGATATAAAAAACCCTGAATCAAGATTCGGGGTTTTTATATCTCTATTTTTGAGTAAGTAACCTAATTTCACCCGACTACAAAGCGCCATACCGATCTGGAAAATTAATTTGTCCGCAATATGAACGTCATAGAACAGACATCAATGGGTATGAAAGCCCGTTATTAAGCCGTTTCTACTATCAATTATTCTACTATTACTTACCCATTTTATTCTTTTTTAGGTATAGACTTAAGGAAAGCTTTTTAATCAGAAAGGAAAAAGAATGAAAGCGTTAAGAAATTTGACCATATTATTTATCTGCATTCTTACATTGTCAGGTTGTACCGGTAAACCGAACGATATCGAACCTGTTGCCAATTTTGATCTCGATAACTATCTAGGTAAATGGTACGAACTTGCCCGGCTAGATCACAGCTTTGAGCGTGGGCTCAGTCATGTCAGCGCAACGTATTCTGTCAATGATGACGGATCTGTGCGTGTCATAAACCGTGGATGGAAAAAAGAAGACAAAGAATGGAGTGAAGCAGAAGGTAAAGCCAAATTTGTCATCACACCCGATATAGCACATTTAAAGGTGTCGTTCTTTGGGCCATTCTACGGCAGTTACATTGTCTTTTATTTAGAGCCTGATTATTCAACGGCACTAATCAGTGGCTATAACACCGACTATTTTTGGATTTTGTCTCGCACACCAACGATTGGTCAAGATAAAATGGACAAATACATCATGATAGCGAAAGCGGCTGGATTTAATACCTCAGAGCTTATCTTTCCTATTCAGGAACCAAAATAGTTAATTTAACAACGCTCTGGTTTGTAGACCGGAGCGAAACGCGCTTCACGAAGATCTGACGCCCCCATACACATCGATAGTTAATCCTCTCTCTTTCGCATAGTTTTTTGGCGTCAGTCCAATCTGTTTCTTCAAATGCCTAATGAGATGAGGCTGATCACTAAACCCAAATTGGAATGCAACCTCAACCCAATCTATCTCACTAGTACTGCGCTGATAGAGATATTCTAGCATCTGTTCTAATTTGTTCATTGTCTGACATTGTTTCAAAGTTAGGCCCGTCACTCGACTGAAGCTTCTCTCTAGCGTCCTTTGCGAACAAAATAACGCGCTACTTAGATCGGAAATAAGGGTATGACCAAGGAGTGGAAGGGCTTTGTTAGTGAGTTCGCTGTGTTGATCGTCTTTGGCGTTTTCAAGCCATGGTTGCAATAACTTATCCAATTGAGCACAGCAAAGATTGGGGCTATTTCTCGCACAATCAATAAGGTCAAGTTCGACTAACCCATTCATACTAAATAGGCTGGTCAAATTGAACGCTTCTACAGCGTCCAACATCGGGTGGGCGCACGTGGGTATTTTTAATGAATACAAAGCACCAATACGAAACTTAATGCCCAGATGTACAAAAGCTTGTGAATGGTCCAACTGCAAGGTTTGCTGATGAGGAAATAACCAATGACTCCCCTTCCCTTCAACTATTACAGGGTTCATGTCGTAACGATATTCTTGATTCGAAGGCGAAAGTATCAAGTGCGCGGATGGGTCTGGGTTTAGCTTTGGATATTGGTGGCTTGTTGCATCCGATCGTTTTTCAATAAACCAATAACACTCAATATACTTTGCTACGCTTGGTAATTCTGGAGCCTGAAGCCAATGAATCATTGTGTTGTATAACCGCGATCATTTTTATCATCTGACTATATGCTAAATAGAGACGAAATTCAGTGTTCTTGTAATCAAAAAAGACTCAAACGTTTATAGCATATGAACCTAATAGCAACAGGTTAAGCACGATCAAATTCGAACTGAACAATTCGATTTGAAGAAGTAAGCCCCGCTCGCATGATCGCTTTTTGAGCGCCTGTATTATCGCTTTCAGTTGAACACATCGGTTTTAAACCTTGCTCGGCAGCTCTATTTATTAGGAACCGTAACACTCTAGTAGCAATTCCTTTTCCTCGTTCAGATTTCGCCACAATCATACCCATATCAGCAAATTCGACCTGATGCTCATCGAATAAACGACACTCTCCTGAGGCGACTAATTGTTCATTTATCCAATAACCCCAAAGCTCTTGGCGCTGAATTAAGTTATCGTAGTATCCAGATAACCATTGCTCCGGAGCACCGATAGCGTCGGCGGCAAATTCTACAAAACTTTTAAGCTGTTGCTGATTGGCCATTTTCATTTCTAACCATTTTGTTTGGTTAGCTTTACTTGTTGAATTTTGTTGATACATCAAAGCATTGACCGTAAATGATGACGAATTATCTAAACATAGCGAGAGATAATCCGTTTCAGCCGTACTGACAAATGCCCCGATAACCTCACCTATATCGACACTGTTTTGCTGTGCAATTAAGGTAAACAATTCCGTTGGCTGTACCTTAGCCACAGGCGACAGATAAAACTGCAACAGATAGCCATCCCCATTAACGCAACAATATCCGACTAGAGCATTATCCTCATAGAACCCAAAATGATCCGACATAGGAACAAATCCAAAGTGCCACATGCCATCCAGTGGGGCGGTAGTTTTCGCAAAATAAGCGGCTCTTAATTCACTGATCTCACCTATTGACTCAATTTTTTTTATTTCTAACATCGCTTTTCTACCTACCAAATTCAATTAACTATCATTTTAGACGGTGAGGGCAACTAACTTTCGTCCGCCTCCCACACCTGATGGCTAAAATAATAGTTTATGCACCCACAGTAAGATTGAATAAAAACGACAGATTATTAAAAAAATGAATAAATCAATTGACCTGACTATGGGGGTAGCCCTTATAGTGTTGCGCTTTTCGACTCGCCTATTTATCTTCAAAGAGGTTGTTAATGGCCATTGGTTTTGATTTCGGTACTGCTAACTGCTCGGTAGCACATATTATTGATGAGAAGGTTCACGCTGTCCCATTATCTGGAAGTGATATTTATTTGCCATCAACACTCAGCGCACCCAATGCTGAGTCTGTGTCCGAGTACTTGTTCCGGATTCTTGATATTAGACCGGCTAACGCTATCGGAGAGTCCGTACTCCGCCGAGCTATTAAACTTAATAAGGAAGAGGGGTTAACAGTTCGACCAGATGACATTCATTTTGGTCAAGCGGCATTAGACCTTTACTTAGACGACCCCAAAGATGTCTACTATGTACAGTCACCTAAGTCTTTTTTAGGCACACAAGGCTTGCGAGATGTGCAACTCTCTTTCTTCGAAGATCTCATCTGCGCCATGATGGCAAACGTAAAAGAGAAGACAGAACTCGCTTTAAATAAGCCCGTATCTGCTGTAGTTATTGGTCGTCCGGTTAACTTTCGTGGTCGCGGTGGTGAAAAATCCAACCAGCAAGCCGAAGGCATTTTGCAACGCGCAGCGACTCGAGCGGGTTTCAAGCAAATTGAATTTCAATTTGAACCTGTGGCAGCAGGGTTCGAATATGAATCTAAACTAACTTCAGATAAAACCGTATTGGTCGTTGATATTGGCGGCGGTACTTCAGATTGTTCTTTAATTCAAATGGGCCCCACCTGGCAAGGAAATCAAAATCGCTCCGAATCCCTTCTTTCACATAGTGGGTTATCCGTTGGCGGAAATGATCTTGATATTTCGATTGCATTCAAAAAATTCATGACCGATTTTGGTCTGGGCACGGAACAGTTATCAGGCTTACCTGTCCCTATTTCTCAATTTTGGAACTGTATTGCCGTCAATGATGTCGTTGCCCAAAGAGACTTTTATAAATTTGATAATTTAAAACCGATCTACGAACTCATCAAAAATGCAAAGCAGCCAGAAAAGCTAAAACGCTTAGCCTATGTTCATAAAGGGACGCTGGGGCACAGTGTTGTCCGAGAAGCTGAATTAGCAAAAATTGCACTCGGCGATCAAGAGGAATACATTTCTACTCTTAATCTATTAGAAGAAACCCTTGATATTAGACTGCTTAAAGAACAGATGGCAGATGCGATTTCAGAACCTGTAAGAAAAATCACGCAGATGGTACAAGAGGCAGAGAAACAAGGGCAAGTAAAACCGGATATTGTCTATATGACTGGCGGTTCAGCGCGTTCTCCCATACTGAGAAATGCGATAAAATCAGTGTTACCAGATACAGAAATTGTTAGCGGCAGTTATTTCGGGTCGGTAACCGCAGGTTTATCTCGCTGGGCGGACCTCTGTTTCAAATAACTTAAAATGTACATTGCCTCAGCATCACCAATGCATGCCTATCGGTAATCTTGCATCTGCTCGTGCAGGTATTCTACAAATAGCTTTAATTGAGCTGGTACATATTTCGATTGTAAATATTGTGCAACTATTTGCCCCTGATAGCGACCGATTAATCTCCAATCAGGGAGCACTTCTACCACCGCTCCTGACTGAATAAGTTCGTTAATAGTAAACTCTGGAAATACCGAAATGCCTAGCCCTCTTAGCACAGCATCTTTTCTTATTTCGGTATGATTTGCTGCAAAATTTCCGTCGATATTAACCGTTTCTATGTTGTGTCCACGATTAAACGACTATTTCCTAATAATTTGGCAACCAAGCCTTCAACGGGTTTATCGGTAATATGGATGACAACATCTACCTCATTGCCGATTGGATCAATGAAATGATCTTCGGACTGAATCTGAATAGAGACCTTAGGGTAGGCTTTCAGGAAATCCAAAATAATTGGCGATAATACTTGTCTAGCCAAAGCCTTAGGCGCCGAAACCCGAACCAAACCAGAAATCGTATCCGATTCTGAATAGGCAGCATTCACTGCCGATTTGGCGGAGTTCACCATATCGATACAGAGACAAAAGACCTCTTCACCGATTGTACTCAGGCGCAGGCTTCTGGTGGTTCTTTCAATCAATTTTTGCTGCAGTGCATTCTCTAGTCTTGCTACCGAGCGGCTAACAGATGAAGGCGCGACACCAAGTTTTATTGCCGCTCTTGAAAAACTGCCTTCTTCAATGACAACAACAAAGGTAGCCATCTCTGGTAAAAGTACTAACAACTTATTCATATCCACAACGCAACAATCCTTTCCATTTTGGCCTATTGTTTATCACAGAGTACTAGTTGATAGTGGACTAATCAATCACGTAAATACTCTGAGATACCCTGACAATGAACATAGCAACTGAATCTAAACAACGTTCTACCTTTACGTTTCCAACCACTGAGGTACTGTTACTGCTTGTCGCCATCGTATGGGGAACCAGCTATGGCTTGACAAAAAGTGCGCTCACTTACACCTCGGTACTGTTGTTTATTGCTATTCGGTTTTCCATGACTTGTTGTTGCCTAATACCTTTTGTTTTGAATGACATTGCAAAACAAAGGAATAAGGATTGGATAGTGTCATTACCAACGGGATTTATATTGGCCGCTATCTTCTTCTTTGAGGTTTATGGCGTAAGCAAAACTACCGCAGCAAACGCCGCATTTCTTATTAGTCTCAATGTTATTTTTACTGCCTTTATTCAGAACATAATCAATAAAGAGAAGCCGAGTGTTGAGTTAATAACACTTTGTTCCTCGAGCGTTTTGGGGGTGTTATTGCTCACTGATTCTTTAAACCTGAGTGTCTCACTCAACGCAGGCGACTACTGCATCCTCAGCGCTGCCGTGCTTCGTGCATTAATGGTCACAACAACAAGACGACTAACCAATGGCAAGCAAATAGCGAACACAACGCTTACTTTTGTTCAGTCTTTTGTCGTCGCCGGTTGCTCCGTTATCGCACTTTTTACCACGGTAGAATACTCGATAATATCTCTGCCAACCGAACTTAGCTTTTGGCTATATGTTTCTTATTTGGTCCTATTCTGTACGCTGCTGGCTTTCTTTGTACAAAACTATGCGGTCAGAAAAATTTCTGCCACCAAAACATCGCTGTTAATGGGTAGTGAACCTTTGTTTGGTGCAATATTTGCTTATTTTTGGTTAAACGAAACCTTTACCGCACTGCAACTGTTCGGTGCTGCTATTATTTTGATTAGCGTAATTTTAACTTCCAATCGAAATATTTAGCTTTAAAAAAATATAGAAAATAAATAACCCCTTCTGAAAACTCATCCGTTTATATAGGAAACAGACTGAGTACACAGAAGGAAAAACACATGACTTTACGCAAGATATCAACGGTATTCACAGCGCTGACCGTAGTAATGGGTTGCAGTGACCAGATAGCTAACGAGCGAGACCAAGCATCAAACTCAGACACACAACAGGTCGCCACAACCGAAGTGGCTACTCGTGAGACAAAAATTCACGCTATAGAAGAACAAGAAATGTATGCGTCGGCGGTATTGGAAAGACAATCGAAATCCAAATTGTCTAAACAAGCCGTACGTTCTGCGCACGTATCTCAAATGGATATGATGCTAAGAGTAGAACCGCCGACTTACAACCAAGATCGTGATAACTACCTTGAAAGTGTCAGTAATAACGTGCATCAGGTACTTAATACCCCTCTATCCACGTTCTCTATTGATGTGGATACTGGTAGTTATGCCAACGTTCGTAGTTATCTCAATATGGGCCGTAAACCCCCTACCGACGCCATACGTGAAGAAGCTTTCATCAACTATTTTGACTATCAATACGCTGCATCACAGGACAAAAACCAACCCTTTTCGGTGAATACCGAAATTGCCCCTTCTCCTTGGAACGAGCATCGACAACTGCTTCGAATCGCACTTAAAGGTTATGACGTCCCACAGGCTGAACGTAAATCTTCAAATCTGGTTTTCTTAGTCGATGTTTCAGGCTCCATGAATGAAGCGAATAAACTGCCCTTACTGGTACAAAGCCTTTCAATGTTAGTTAAGGAGCTGAACGAGAAAGACACCGTGAGCCTAGTGACCTATGCTGGTCATTCAAGTGTCGTACTCGAGCCAACAAAAGGAAATGAAAAAGAGACCATTACCAACGCACTAAAAAGCCTTTCTGCGGGAGGAGGAACCTACGGAGAAAGTGGCATTATCATGGCCTACCAACAAGCACGTTCTAATTTCATCAAAGAGGGAGTAAATCGCGTAATCTTGGCAACAGATGGCGATTTTAATGTTGGTATAGCGAGCATTGATGCATTAAAAGAGATGATTGCCAACGAACGTGACAAAGGGGTATCACTAACAACACTTGGCTTTGGTCGCGGTAATTACAATGATGCGATGATGGAACAACTCGCCAACATTGGTGACGGTAATCATGCGTATATTGATACCTTACATGAAGCTAAAAAAGTTCTGCTCCGTCAGATGAGTGGCACATTACAAACCATTGCGTCGGATGTGAAAATTCAGATTGAATTTAACCCAAACATTGTCAAAGAATACCGTTTAATCGGATATCAAAACCGTATTTTGAAAGACGAAGACTTTAACAACGACAAAGTAGATGCAGGTGAAATTGGCGCGGGTCATACCGTAACGGCACTATACGAAATCACACTTACAGGCGAAAAAGGCCAAATAGACGACCTACGGTACGACCGTAAAACTATAGCAGCAGAAAATTTTGAAGGTGAGCTAGCGCAAGTGAAGGTACGTTACAAATTACCAGAGTCAGAAAAGAGCGTTTTGACCACGAGCATCGTAAGCAATCATCAGATAAAAGAACGCTTTGACCATGCCAGTGAAGACTTCCAATTCGCTTCTAGCGTGGCTGCATTTGCTCAAAAGCTCAAAGACAACGACTATTTAGATAGCTTATCCTATGAGAAAATTGCTGATATTGCCCGAGAAAATCGTGGAAAAGACCCGTACAATTATCGTGGAGAATTTATTAGCTTAGTTGAATTAGCACAGAGTCTTTAATGAAAAACAGAACCGATGAACAACTAATGGCAGCATTCGGAAATGGCGAGCAAAACGCTTTTTCCGAGCTGTATCAACGGCACAAAGACCCGCTCTATCGATTTTTTGTGAGGCAGCTTGAACCCTCACAAAATGCTCACGCGGAAGAGTTGTTCCAAGACGTATGGTTTCGAGTTGTCGACAAGAGAGAGTCCTATACACCGTCGGCCAAATTTACCACCTGGTTGTATAGAATGGCGCATAACTTGATTATCGATGAATATCGAAAACGCATGTCTGAAAAAGCGTATAGCGCACAAATCAATAATGAAGAATTCACTGAATTACATGATCCAACCGAACAAAATAAAGGCGCGATAAAACACTGTATGTCATTACTTGCTCCCCTCCAACGAGAAGCCTTTTTATTGCGATACGAATCCGGTTTCGAATCAGCGCAAATCTGCACGATTGTTGACGCAAAACCAGAGGCGATAAAAACCCGCCTTCGATATGCATTAGATCAATTACGCCAATGCCTAACACGCAAACTAGGAGGTCAAGAATGAACCGACCACTAAAAGATGAAGAGATGGTTTCGCTATACCAACAAGGCGCAACAGAAACACCTTCAAGTGAACTGGATGAAAACATTCTTGGCTACGCGAAGCGACAAAGCAAAAAGCAGAAAACATGGTGGCCGCACATAGGATTAGCAGCATCGGTCACTGTTGTCACACTTCTTTCGCCTTGGAATTGGTTAGATCAGACGTTGCAAAATCCGACCGAGCAGGAACAATATAATGCGCTTCCACTTATATCGGAAATTGAATCAGAGAATCAAATAATGCGTGACGCACCAAAATTGGAATCTCGCAATATCAAAGCCAAAAAGGTCGAATCTGACGCATTATTATTACGTTCAATACAAGAAAATGCATCGCAATCTAACGCCAATAAAAGGTTGATGAAAAACAGCGAAAAATTAGACATGACAATGGCTATGCCAGAGGCCAAAGAACAATATTTGTTTGAAGACATCGAATGGCTATTAGCCAATGGTGAAAAAGAGAAAGCACGCGAACAATTACTGGAAATGCTCAACGATGACCCAGAAATTGAAGAATTATTACCTCAAAAATTGAGAGACTTACTCACAAGTAAAACGAAATAACACAATTTGAATATTGGGTTTCTATCATCACAAGTCTCATCACTTTGTTGTAGTACAGCAGAGCGATGAGATCTTACTCAGCCGCAAATTACAGAATTTTCGCCGTCAGTTTACCGAATCGACTTTTAAACTTTCGCGATTCATCTAAGTAATACTTATGTTCTTGCATATAAGAGTCGTATCCATTTTTCACATTGCATTCGTCTTGTAAACCATTGGATTTTTGCAAGTAATCATTGAGTAAGGTGACCTCTCCACTGTGCATATTGTTATGAACGTTCGGGCGCAAATACCCTTTATCAAGCAACGTTGAACTCACTTTCACTCGACACATCGATTCCACACTCCTTGCTTTATACAAATTCGTCTGAAATTGACTGGTGTTGTAATGATAGGCTTTGGCCGCCGACTTGATATAGCTTAATGCGTAAGTAGAAAAAGACGCAGAGAGCAAGATGACGCCCGTTGTAAAACAAACAATTTGAAGTAAGGTCTTGCTGATCATAATAGTCGTATTCTTCATGGTCGCCGTACTGGAGACACATTTATACGTTACGGATTACGGCACAATGTCAGCCTCTGGTAAAAGAGATACGTCTAATAACAATGTGCCATTATTACTTCCGTTTAGGGGCATTTTCAATCGCAAGAAAAAAAACGAGACAGTGCGGCATCCGTTTTATCCGGACCTATGGATATAAAACCGGTCACATACCAAGAAGTTCAACCCATAACCAGTCGCTGATTTGACCGAATCTTGCTTTAAAAAACCTTTTTTTAAAGCAGATATCACTGACGCGATTTTCTCTCGAAGTAATTCCCTGAAGGCTATAACAGCGGGCGTGACCTGTTCTCTACTCGGGCAAATTAAATGTAATTCGACAGGCGGTGATTCGTGGTCAGTTAATAACCGAACGAGAAACATTGTTGGTTTTGCAGAAAAGGCTAAACGTTTAACGCGTATACCATTGGTTGTTACGCAATAGGTAATGACAACGAAATAGATTTCAATTTCACCCTATTAGCCGCGATCTATAGTTACGAGCAACGCGATAGAGCTCGTATTATGAAGTGGTTAACAAAATACAATTAGGTCTGTTTTGGGTTATGCCATAACACCAATTAAAAGCGGGGTTAGTATGTTCCCTCAGCAACAAGTAATAAGCCCGCGATTTCGCTTTGTTTCAGAATATGTTCAGACCATAAATATCTTTTACATCGCTGAGGACTTCGTTGGCTTGTGCATTAGCAACATCTGTCCCTGCGCGTAATATGTTAGCCAATTCTTGCCTATCTGTTAAGAATGCCTCACGCCTCTGTCGAATAGGCAATAATAGTTCTTGAAGACATTCTTCAAGAACTTTTTTCGTTGTACCATCACCAAGCCCACCCCGTCGATATTGTTCTTTTAAGCTTTGCACATATCCCTGGTCTTCACAGAAAGCGTCCAAATAGGTAAACACCACGTTTCCTTCTATCTGGCCAGAATCCTCAATCCTCACATGATTCGGGTCTGTATACATCGACTTTACCGCAACACTTATCTCTTTAGGCGTAGAACCTAATGAGATCGTGTTTCCCATTGATTTGGACATTTTATTTTTGCCATCGGCACTTGGTAACCTTGGCATATGGCTAAGCAATGGTTCGCACTCGGTAAGGATCGGCCTGTCCGCGAGACGATTGACCTTTCTAACAATCTCGTTAGTCAGCTCAAGCATGGGGAGTTGGTCATCACCGACGGGAACGGTATCAGCTCGAAACGCAGTGATATCTGCCGCTTGAGATATTGGATAGGTAAAGAAACCTGTAGGGATAGACCGACCGAAGCTTTTAGATTGGATCTCATTTTTTACGGTAGGGTTTCGTTCTAATCGCGCCACAGACACGAGATTACTATAAAACATCGTAAGCTCTGCTAACGCTGGGATCTTAGACTGTAGACAAATAGTTGTTTTAGCTGGCTCAATACCCACAGCCAAATAATCAGCGACCACATTCAAAATATTGCCCGACACTTTTTGAGGATCAAACGCATTATCCGTTAGGCCTTGCATATCGGCGACCAAGATAGTTTGATTGTGATTATGTTGTAATACGACTCGAGGCTTAAGAGAACCGACGTAATGCCCTAGGTGCAAAGCGCCTGTCGCTCTATCACCTGTTAAGATTGTCTTTTTCGTTAATGTTGTCATTTTTTATCTCCAGTTTATGTGCCACCGAAGATAATAAGAGGGAGAAATGGTTATCGTTTTTGTCCCCCAGCTACCTTTCGGCGGCTAGTGAACACAATGATTCGACGCCGCTCTAAAAAGAGCGCCACCAATTAATAAGATGTGAAGAAACAGTCGTGATTATAGTTTTATTCATAGCCTTTCAAACTATCAAAGCAGCACTTAGCTGTCAAAGAAAAATAGAGCGTCTTCTAAATAACTAAGTGTACTCAGGAAAACGAGTACCTTATCGCCAAATTCAATATCATTAAAGTACGACAATATTTGAAGCTTAATTTACATCAGCAATCAATTTTACCGATTAAACTATTAGAGTAAAAAGCCCTAATTGCAGAGCGAAGTGTAGAATGATAAACTCCTGCGGAAAATTACTTCGTATAATCCCAATGATATGGTTTGGGAGTTTCTACCAAGGGCCAATAACTCTTGATTATGAAGTCTGTAACTTTATTTGCCACCAATAAAGGTAGAGGCTCATGAACTATTTTAACCTGCCAAAAATCGATCTTCACTGTCACCTTGACGGAAGCGTCCGTCCACAAACTATTATTGATCTCGCTAACCAACAAGACCTAAGCTTGCCAAGTAACGACATCAATGTAATTCGCTCAATGATGATTGCACCTGAAACCTGTCAAAACCTTGACGAGTATTTGATGCGATTCGAACTTCCGCTTTCTGTCATGCAAACCGAATATGGCATCGAACGTATCGCTTTCGAAGTCTTTGAAGACGCGGCAAAAGAGAACGTAAAGTACTTAGAAGTTCGTTTTGGACCATTATTACACCTTGAAAATGGTCTTAACCTTGATCAAGTATTACGCAATGCAATTAAAGGCATGAAAAAGGCTGAAGAACAGTACGATATCAAAGGCAATTTCATTCTTTCAGTATTAAGACATATGCCTAAAGATAGAGTTAATGAGGTTATTGATGCCGGCGAAAAGTACCTGCATAACGGCGTCATAGCATTCGACATAGCGGGTAGCGAAGTACCAGGATTCAGTCATGAGTTCGTGCCTTATGCAAAGTATGCCGAAGACAAAGGGTATCGAATTACGATTCATGCGGGTGAGCAAGGTGACGGTCAAAATGTACACGATGCCGTCTCACTGTTAAATGCTGAACGCATCGGTCACGGTATTGGTATTAATGCTCACGAAAGTGCCTATAAATTGGTTAAAAGCGACGCGGTAGTACTGGAAACATGCCCCAGTAGCAACATCCAAACCAAAGCAGTCGATAAGCTTAGCAACCACCCGTTAGACGCTTTTTATAAAGATGGCTTGCTCGTTACCATAAACACCGATAACCGTACCGTCTCCAATACCACAATGACGGAAGAGGTTCGTAAAGTTATGGAAGAATTTAAACTACGTCGTGAAGACTATTTTGAAATCTATAGAATAAGCGTAGAACGCTCATTCGCCTCCGATGCTGTAAAACAATACCTGTTAACCTTCGCAGAATAGACCCATATTCGTAATACGAACTTATAAAGTGGTGAGCTAAATGCCCTCACCACTTTGTCCTCTTCATTAGAAACTTCTGACCAGATGATTTATGGCCGCTCTCGAATATAATTTACGAGTTTCGTCTGAAATAAATGTCCATCACAACCTTGTGGTTCTTAGATGAAAGGTTAGATCCTGCTCAATTCACTTTCATAACACTGTACTCAATCACATATATACAAATATACACGTGGTCAAACTGCGCTGCGTTTGCTAAGTTTAAGTGACACAGTGATTGAAAAGGTATAATTATATGAAAGTAAATGTTCAAACACATCACGTTTCAATTAATGACGACTCACGTAAAGAAATTGAAAGTAAATTTGAGAAGGTATCCGCTCACTTTCCACAACTCATCAGCAGCGACATCATCATTACCAAAGAGCATGGACAATACGATGTGGAAATTTTTACCAATTATGAGGGTGTAAGGGTTTCAGCAAAGTCGACTAACGCTATCATGTATCCTGCAATTGCGGCAACATTGAAAAAACTAGAGACAGGTCTAAGTAGCCGTAAAGGGCAATTAAAATCGGACCTTCACGAGAAACCAACGAGCACGAAACCAGAGATTGCTTCAGATATTATCCAAGAGATGAAATTACTTTAAGCAACGACAAATAACCAGATTCATATAGCCAGCAAATCAGTGCTGGCTTTTTTACATCTAAAATACATGAAAAATACACAACGATCTCTTCAACCTTCCGCTCGCTAATGAATCAATCACAACAAAGGTTCTGTTCAAGTTAGCAGTTCGAGCATATACCTGTGCAAAATCTATTTTATTGTTCCTATACTAATAATTACAGTACCTTGATAGAGTGGACAACAAGCCTCCCTTCTCATTCGCTGGATAACAAATAGAATAAAAGGTGCAATAGTTGGATACGATTGCTTTAGAAAAAAAATGGACCTCCTTAAGCGGAGCTATCTTTCTGTGCCTAATTTTGGTTCTAACCTCTTGGGTTTCACCGTCATTGGCATCGCAATTCGCTATATCGAAAAACTCTGCATCAGAATCACCTGTATCAAACCCGTCGGATCCCAACGTTGTTTATATACAACTGCGTTGGCATCATCAGTTCCAGTTCGCTGGCTACTATGCTGCATTAGAAAAAGGCTTTTATAAAGACGAAGGGATCGACGTTCAAATTCGTAACGGTGATCCAAAACGTCAACCTGTAGCTGAAGTATTGTCAGGTCGGGCACAATACGCGGAAGGGAACAGCGAAATCCTTTATCAGCGCTTACAAGGCAGGCCGCTCATCGCCCTTGCATCTATATTCCAGCATTCCCCTTCCGTGCTACTTACATTAAAAAGTTCAGGCATCCGCTCTGTACACGATCTCATCGGTAAAAAGGTCATGCTTGCCAATAAGAACGAAGATGCAGACTTTTTAACCATGCTGGTCAACGAAGGTATTTCCGTTTCACAAATCAATGCGATACATAGTAGCTATCAACTTGAAGACCTTATATCTGGCAAAGTAGATGCCTTCAACTCATATACCACTAACGAACCGTATTTTCTGAAACAACGTAATATCGAATACAATATTATCGACCCAGTATCATATAGCGTTGATTTTTATAGCGATATTTTCTTTACGTCTGAACACGAATTACGTAACAACCCGAAAAGGGTTGAAGCGATGACCAGAGCAACACTAAAAGGTTGGCGTTATGCGATGGATAACCCAGAAGAAATAATCGAACTTCTATTAACAAAATATAAGGTGCAGAAAACAAGGGATCATCTCCGTTTTGAAGCCGAAGAAATGCGTAAGTTGATTATTCCTAACCTAATTCAAATCGGCCATATGAACCCTGAACGTTGGCAACATATGGCCAATGTTTTTGTGACAGCCGGGTTAATAGCCAATGACGAAAACCTTGATGGCTTCATCTACGATACTAATCCTAGTCGATTACCTGACTGGGTATTTCCAGTGCTCGCCGTCGCACTAGCCATCGTACTAGGCACTAGCTCCTTTAACTTTTATCTCCATCGATTTAATCAGCGTATTGCCCACGCAAAGAAGACAATTCAAGAGAGCGAAGAACGGTTCAAGGCGCTGAGTAGTGCGACAAATGGCGGGGTTATCATTCATGATGAAGGTCAAATACTGGAGTGCAATACCGGTTTATCTGACATGACTGGCTTCAGTTACAAGGAGCTTATCAACATGAACGGCCTTGAGCTGATCGCACCAGAATGCATAGAAACCGTCTTTGACAAAATGCGAATCGACTATACCCAAAGCTATGAGGTTATTGGTATGCGTCGTGATGGGTCTCGATATCCACTAGCGATCAAAGGCAAAAATATTGTCTATAAAGAGCGGAATGCAAGGGTTATTGAGTTTCTCGATATCAGCGAACGCAAAAAAACGGAAGAGCAGTTAAGGCTTGCCGCCAGTGTCTTCACGCATGCACGTGAAGGGATTATTATCACTGACGCCTCGGGCACCATTATTGATGTAAACGATACCTTCACTCATATTACCGGTTATTCTCGCGAGGAAGCGATAGGCGAGAATCCTCGTATTCTCCATTCCGGTCGTCATGACCAAGCATTCTACACTGAGATGTGGACATCACTACTCAATAAAAAGCAATGGTCTGGAGAGATCTGGAACGAGCGTAAAAACGGAGAGTTATTTGCCGAATTAGTCACTATCAGTGCTGTAACCGATACCAAAGGTCAAACACAAAGCTACGTCGCTCTATTCTCAGATATTACCCCAATGAAGAACCACCAACAGCAGCTCGAACATATCGCGCATTACGATACCCTCACGAACCTGCCTAACCGCATATTGTTGGCGGACCGCTTGCACCATGCAATGGCCCAAAGTGAACGACGGGGGCAATCTCTGGCGGTTGCGTATCTTGATTTAGACGGCTTTAAAACGGTGAATGATACCTATGGTCATGACGTAGGTGATGAGCTTTTAATCGAACTTTCTACACTAATGAACAAATGCTTACGCGACGGCGACACACTCGCTCGTATCGGTGGCGACGAATTTGTGGCCGTTCTCGTCGACATAGAGGAAATGAGTCAGTGCACGCGAGTATTAGAGCGATTATTACAAGCATCCATGAGCCCCATCACGATCAAGAAAAACACGTTGCAAGTATCCACCAGCATCGGTGTCACATTGTACCCTCAGGATGGCGTCGACGCTGACCAATTGATGCGTCATGCTGATCAAGCAATGTACATTGCTAAACAGACAGGAAAGAATCGCTATCACCTGTTTGATATCCATAAAGACAAATCTATACAGACACAACGAGAGACTATCGAACATATCAAGCGAGGGCTCGATCAACACGAATTCGTGCTACATTATCAGCCCAAAGTTAACATGAGAACGGGAGCTATATTCGGTGCAGAGGCCTTGATCCGCTGGCAGCACCCAGAACGAGGGTTAGTCTACCCGAATGATTTTCTACCTATTATTGATAACCACCCAATCAGTTTGGAAATAGGTGAATGGGTTATCGATACCGCACTAACTCAGATGACCAAGTGGCAATCTGCAGGGCTCAATATGCCCGTCAGTATCAATATAGATGCTTTCCAGTTACAGCAACGAGACTTCATCAGTAAGTTATCAGATGCACTGAAAAAACACCCGATGATCAGCCCGAACTCTTTACAACTTGAGATATTGGAAACCAGCGCGTTAGGAGACCTAGTAGAGGTATTAACCATAATGAAATCGTGTATCGATATTGGTGTAAGCTTCTCTCTTGATGACTTCGGTACTGGATTTTCGTCGTTGACCTACCTAAAACGTTTGCCAGTAGATCAGCTAAAAATCGACCAAAGCTTTGTTAGAGATATGCTGGTCGACCCTGATGATCGCGCTATCGTAGTGGGTGTCATCAGCTTAGCGTCTGCTTTCAGTCGTCAGGTGATAGCCGAAGGCGTTGAGACCATTGACCATGGAACCCAATTACTATCTATGGGCTGTGACCTCGCTCAAGGCTATGGTATCGCACGTCCTATGCCAGCGGAAGATTTACCCAAGTGGGTGGCGGAATGGAGTCCAGATGCGGCTTGGAAATCATGATGATATGTTGCGACGTATCTAAAACATCAAACAATAATGCTTCATTCCGTTCCAGTTTCTGTATCGCACTTATAAAGGTAGCGCTACAGTCAAAGTAAAGTAATAAGGGGATACAAAATCACTCAAACAAAAGCTGCTCTACCAGTTTCGGTAACAGTGAATGTTGGCTGGTCTTGGGGTGGACAAAAAAATAGCTCATACCGGAAAGGACCACGTCATTGTAAGGCCGTACCAAACGCTTTGCCTTAATATCTAGCTCTGCCAACTTAATGTCGCCTATCGCGATACCAAACCCTTGTAATGCCGCATTCATAGCATGATCTAACGTAGGAAAATTTTGATTCTGCTTGCTCACCTTACCTTTATAGCCACGATGACTTAGCCATGCCTTCCAGTCTGTGTGATCAGCATCAGCATGCAACCAAGTAAAGCGTTCAATATTGTCCCCTACCTGTTGATCTTCATGTGATTTGATCGCGTCTAGTAATCTAGGGTTACAAACAGGCGACAGCTGCTCTTCAAATAAAAGATGCGCATCCATAAACGACGACTTTGGCGCTTTACCATAGACAATAGTGGCGTCAAACACATCAAAATCCGGTGTTACGAAATGGGTAACTGTTGAGGTGAGTTCCACTTTAATTTCAGGATACTTCTCTTGAAATTTCATTAATTTGGGTAGCAGCCAAGGAGTAATACAACTCGGTGCGTTTAACTTAATAGTCTCTGATTGGCTGGACATATCTACAACCGCCTTGCGCAACCGAGTAATCACGTCTTCTGCATGAGGGATAAATTTCTCTCCCTGCGCCGTTAATTTAAGCCCACGCGCTTTGCGATAAAAAAGTTGAACGCCAAGAAGATCCTCTAACATTTGGATCTGCCGACTCACCGCACCTTGGGTAATATTCAGAACCTCCGCCGCGCGGGTCAAATTTAGCTGCTTAGCCGTAATCAAAAATACCTGTAAGCTCTTCGTTGAGGGCAATCTATTCTTCATAAATGTTACTTAGCCATGTTTTTTATTCATGGCTAGTATGCATTTATTTCGATTTCTTCTGCAAGTGTTTTTTGGTTGAATAGATTTTATGCAGCGTACTGGTTATATTTCGGATAAAAAAGCAAAACCAACGCATATAAAATCAAATAATTAAGCAAGATAATTATATAGAGGGATTTAATGTCAGCGTTAGTAGAGAACTTAGTGCCAGAAGCCATAAAAAAACTAATACCTTATCAATCTGCTAGAAGAATAGGTGGCAGTGGTCGGTTGTGGTTAAATGCCAACGAACTTGAGCATGGCATAATGTATCCAGATACCAATGCCGAGTACCATCGCTATCCCGACTTTTTGCCATTCGATATCGCCTCTGCCTATCAAGATTACAGCCAGACAAAGACGCCAGCATTGGCCGTGAGAGGCGCAGACGAGGCTATCGATCTCATTATCAGAACGTTTTGTCAGCCCGGAAAGGACAAAATATTAATCTGCTCACCAACTTACGCAATGTATGAATTTTGTGCGGACTCCTTTTCTGTCGAAACCCTAGACGTCCCTTTATTGCCACCTACATTTTCGCTGAATGTTAACGAAATCGCAGTAAAAGCTCATGACGTAAATGTAGTCTTTCTCTGCTCACCAAATAACCCAACTGGAAATTTGATACCAGAAGAAACCATTATTCAGGTACTTGAACAAACCAAAGAGAGTGCTTTGGTGGTCGTTGATGAAGCCTATATTGACTTTGACATGACCAATAATATTGCGCCGCTGATTGACCGATTTCCGCACCTAATTGTTATCCGCACCTTATCAAAGGCGTTTGGTTTAGCCGCTGTGCGTTGTGGTTTTATACTTGCAGAACAAACCGTTATGGATTATCTAAAGAAACTGGTTCCACCTTACCCGATGCCAGACTCCTCATCACATATTGTGATGCAAGCATTATCGTCGGAAGGCCTTGCAACAATGCGTTCTGGTCTCAAAGAAATCATCGCTGTCCGTGATGAATTTGTATCCGCGATTCAATCGCTCAAGTGGATTGAATCGATTTACCCGTCAAACACTAACTTTATTTTGATAAAAACTGACTCGTCTGTAGACGTATTTAGATACCTCTTAAACAATGGCGTGGTTACTCGAAATCAAGGCCACGAACCTGCTTTAACCAATTGTGTGAGAATCACGATTGGTTGTAAAGAAACCATGCGTGAGGTCGCCAAGCTTCTTACGCAATATACTCATGTAATGAAAAACTCAACCGAATACTGATTCAAGGAAGGAAACAACAATGAATAAACTACTATCAGTTATCGCCTGCGTCGCGGCCCTGATGAGCACTTCTGTCGTCGCGAAGGAAGTTCGTCTCGCGTCGGACTTTACTTACCCTCCATTTAACTACAAAAATAGTGACGGTGAACCCGTTGGCTTTGACATAGAAATTGCTGACGCATTATGTGCGCAGGCAAAACTAGACTGTGTATGGGTATCACAAGGATGGGATGCATTGATCCCTAGCCTGCTCTCCCGAAAATCAGACGTCATCATGGCATCGATGAGAATCACAGAAGAGCGCAAGAAGAAAATACTCTTCACCAATAAATATTACCAAACACCCGCTCGATTTGTCGCCCAAACATCAAGCCGCTTTACTATTGATAAAGCCGGATTGGATGGAAAGGTGATTGGTGTACAACAGGGTACAATCCACGATCGATACGTCACCGATAAGTTTGGAGATGTAGCAAAAATTAAACGTTATACAGGTCAAGATGAAGTTTATATCGATATGGCGAATCAACGCTTAGATGCCACTTTCGGTAACTCAGACCAACTTGCCCTTGCGTTCTTAGACACAAAGCAAGGCGATGGTTTTGAATTCAAAGGTGAAGCTGTAACAGACAAAGCTTATATCGGAGAAGGTACTGCGCTAGCGCTTAGACAACAAGATACTGAACTCGCTGAAAAATTCAATCAGGCCATTGTTGCCATTCGGAATAACGGCACCTACGACAAAATTGCAAGCAAGTACTTTACCTTTGATATCTACGGTGACTGAGTTACACCTAAAAAATAATTAACGTTCTCTTATTGAAAATATCGGTGACGAGTGTCGCCTCCGATATTTTCGACATCCTATACCCTACCAGTGACTTTCTTTCCCTGGGCCCACTCTTGCATTATCAGGAATGGTAAACTGCGCAGCTAGTTTTCTATTAGACACGATATACCCCACCCATAATCCTACTGTACAAAACAAAATAACCACCCCTGTTACCGACTGAGCATTCAAAGCAAATGTTGCTACCACGCCACTGGACACACTACTCACTGCAATTTGAAAGCTATTTTGAAAGCCAGCTGCCGTGGCAGGACTATGTTTTGCGTTAACCAATGCTTTATTGACAACAATTGGATACAAGGCACCGTTTACCATGGCAATAAGACAAAACGGAATCAATATTGGCCAAATAGACGTTAAGGTCCACTGAGAGCTAACAAATAAAAGTACGACTGAGACAGAAAAGAAAATAAGTAGTGACTTAAGAACACGTTCTGCACCCAGTTTTTGAGTCCATTTTTTACCTAAATATCCTCCGATAATAAATGCGGCCGTTTGAGGAAGGAAACTCATACCAATGTCGTTCGGGGTGTACCCCATCTGGCTCATGATCACTGGCATGCCAGTCAAATAGGCAAAAAATGCCGCCGATGCAAATGCAAATATAGTGATGTTACCCATGTATTCTTTCGACTTAACTAATAATTTAATATCCTCCAAAGTACTTGTTTTCTTTATCAATATCTCGGATTGCGGTTGTCGCAATGTCACCACCATGAGTATGAGTCCAAAAGCCGTCAGTGACAGAAAAATACTTTGCCAATCAAATATACCGAGCAACAGCACACCCAATTGCGGGGCTAACGCAGGAGATAATGCGACAAGAGGCATGATGGTAGCAAATAGCTGTTGGCTAACCTTTTCAGGATAACGGCTGATGACCATCGCTTGCCATATAACGGCAGGCGCACAGACACCGATTGCCTGGATGAAGCGAAACGTCAGCAGATGCCAAACTTGAGTACTGTAGATAAGACCAAATGAGGCGACTGAAAAAATGAAAAGACCTGCGACTAATGATTTGCGATAGCCATACTTTTCAGATAACACACCCCACCCTAATTGGCCAATACCCATACCCGTTAAAAAAACAGTCAGTGAAAGTGCGACTTGCTGGGGACCAGTAGCAAAAAAGGTTTGCATTGAATCAAATGCAGGTAGATACATGTCAGTGGCGACAAAGCCCAACATAGACAGTGCTGATAAATAAAAAATTTGTAATTTTGATACGTTCATGCTGTTCTCGACTAAATAATTTGATTACACTTATTTCTAAGTAATGTTCGTAAATAAAGAAGCGATGATGGTATACCTAAGTAAATCGCAAATTAAGCGACATTTTTTGTGGTTATGAATCAAAATTTTTGAAGGCAATATATGTTTTCCAAATCCTCGTTAGAAACACTGGTTACGGTTGCACGCTTAGAGAGTTTTACGGCAGCGGCAAGTTTGCTTCACAAAGTTCCGTCTGCCATTAGCTACAACATTCGTCAAATGGAACAGGAATTGGATGTTGTACTTTTTAGGCGGTTACCTAGAAAAGTAGAGCTCACGTCGGCAGGAAAAATTTTAGTCGCTGAAGCTGAACAGCTATTAATGCATATGGAGGACGTTAAAACCCAAACACAAAGAGCGGCATTGGGCTGGCAATCTCGGTTGAGAGTAACCGTAGACAACGTAGTAAAATTGGATCAACTAAAACCGATGATAGAGGTGTTCTACAACACATTTACACAATCTGAATTGCAAATTAACATGGAGGTATTCAACGGTTCATGGGATGCCATTTCTCAAGGGCGTACAGACATCGTAATTGGAGCCACATCGTCCATCCCCGTAAATGGTGACTTTAGCGTGAAAGATATGGGGGCTGTCGAATGGGATTTTGTTTTGTCAGCAACACACCCTTTAGCTCACATAGAACACATATCAGAGGATCAATTAGCCGACTATCCATTCATATGCCTTGATGACACATCCATTAATTTACCCAAACGGCATTTTGGAAATTATAAGGCGCAGCGTCGGTTATTATTACCCAATTGGTTTAGTGCTATTGAATTGATTAAAAGTGGCGTCGGAGTCGGTTATCTTCCTCGCCATATTGCCGCCCCTCTGGTGAAAGAAGCAGACCTGGTTAGAAAGGAAATCCCTCGTCCACAACAACCTAGTCAATGCTGCTTGGTGTGGAAACGAGATTCAAGCCACAAGCTGATTGAATGGATGGTCGACTATTTAGGATCCACGGAAAAACTGAATGCGGATTGGTTAAAGAGCCCGGAATCTTTATAAATATCAAATTGCACAGCTTACTCTACAGAGAAAACCTTCGTTAAACTGCGCATGGACTATTTCGGTGACATAAAATTCGAAAATGTATCGACGGTTATTATCTATATATTGACATGAAATGGAGTTTAATAGATATTGACCGTTCAATCATTTGGACTAAGAGCTTGTGATGCAAAACAAAATGCGCACAATTTGGTTAACGACAATCACACTGGTTGCTTTATTGCTATCCAGTATTGTGTCTAGTAACCCTCTTATGCCGATTCAAATGGCCGTAGCAAATCAAGTTACAGTTACCGATCAAACCGATGTTTCTCACCAAATGACGATGGAATCAGATACGCCAGATAGTCATTGCGCATCTGCAACGAAAAACACCGTTGATTTTGAAGCATCATGTTGTAACCCTGATAATATAACCTCAGATCATCAATGTAATGCCATTAGCTGCGTAGTAAGTTTCTCATTAATCATCGAGTCGGTACACAGCCATACCCAACCACACAGTTTAATCTTAATCTCAAAAGAACCTTCAAGACGTATAAGCTCAATTGCTAATGCGCTCTATAAACCCCCTATCGCTTAATTCCTTTCTGATGATTTAACGTCATCAACATCGTTTTACACGGAATTTTTCCGTGTGATCTGTTTTATTTGCAAATATTACGCTATTGCGGCCTATTTGCGCCAGTTAACGATTGGAATATAAGTGAACATAAAGCCTATAGCGATAGCACTCGCATTAAGTGCAATATCGGCACCATTGTATGCCCAAGATGGTAAATACTACTCATTAAACGAAATTATTGAACTTGCCGTATTGCAAGATCATGGTCTCAGCCAGATTAACTCTACCGTTTTATCCCTTAAAGAAACCGGAATGGCAAGTTCCACTCTTATGGATCCAAAAATGAAAATTGGTGTCGGTGGTTTACCGGTTGACAGCTTTCAGTTTGATGCAGATCCAATGACCAATATTTCTATTGGATTAGCACAGCAGTTCAGCCGTGGTTCGACGTTAGACTTGTCCCAACAGCGTTTCGAGCAACAATCACAGGTGGTAGAACAGCAATTACAGTTACGTAAATTGGATATAGCCAAAAATATCACTCGTCAATGGATCGAACTTCAATATCTTGAACGTGCGAATCAATTAACAGAAGAGATGCGTGATTTGATGGGTGACATGACGACATTTATTCAGACCAACTATTCCTTAGGAAAGAGCGAAGCTCAGGACCTTTTGTTTGCGGAAATGCAGGTCAGTAAATTCGATGAGAAATTACAGCAAAACCAACAAATGCAACAGCGAGTTCGCACCCAGTTATCAGAATGGGTTGGAATTGAGTACGTAGAAAATATTGATATTGGACAACAACTTAGTCTTAACTGGACAAATATAAAAGTGCAACTAAGCCAACTTCCGGAAAATACTACTCACTTTTATGACTTGCTCACGCAGCACCCGAAAGTGTTGGCCGCCGATAAAAATATCTTAACGAAAGAGACTCAAGTTCGTATCACAGAAGAGGCTTATGCCCCCCAATTTGGTGTAGAAGTGGGTTATGCCTATCGTCAATCTAATGGAATGAATGGTAAGCCAGCGTCTGATTTGGTCAGTGCTTATTTAACCATGGACATCCCCCTTTTCACGGATAAACGACAAGATAGAACCCATGCTGCCGCCCAATATCAAGTTGGTGCAGCCAAATCTCAAAAAGACTTACTCCTTGTACAGATGAATGCGCAAGTAAACACGCTGTTCATTGACAAAAGCAATTTAGAGCAACGAATCGAAAGATATCAGAGTGTGCTTATAAAACAGGCCCATAATCGAACGAAAGCGATAGAACGTGGTTACGAAAATAATACCGTGCAGTTTAATGAGCTGATTTTAGCAACAAGAGACGAACTGACGATGGCCATTGAAGAAGCCAAATTGCTCTCAGATCTAGACAAAACGATGAACCAACTCGCCTATACCTTAAATCGTTACGACCAAAATATTATCGAACTCAGTGTTGATATGGCATCTAGGGAAAAAAAATAATGAAAACACTACCAATAGCAACGCTAGCGCTCTTGATCGGTGGCGTTCTAGGATTTACTGGTCATCAATATCTAACTTCCAACCATGATATGACCTCAGAGAACATGTCTAGGACTACTGAAAAAGCCCCCCTATATTGGGTTGCTCCTATGGACCCTAACTATCAGCGTGATGCACCCGGTAAATCACCTATGGGGATGGACCTAATCCCTGTTTATGACGATAACAACACCGCAGGTGGCAGTGAAAAACAAGGCACGGTAAGAATTAATCCTGCGGTTGAAAACAACTTAGGCGTTAAAACCGCTAATGTTAGCTTCAATGTGTT
This sequence comes from Vibrio sp. VB16, assembly GCF_015594925.2. Classification (NCBI taxonomy): domain Bacteria; kingdom Pseudomonadati; phylum Pseudomonadota; class Gammaproteobacteria; order Vibrionales; family Vibrionaceae; genus Vibrio; species Vibrio sp. VB16. Next base: position 951,769 of record NZ_CP087591.1, on the reverse strand, counting down.
AACCCCTGAAATTGAAACAGTGGGGTACATTAATTTTGATGAAAGTCGTTTATGGCAAACCAACATACGTGTGAGCGGCTGGGTAGAAAATCTGAACATAGATGCAGTAGGGCAAGCCGTTAACAAAGGAGATGTTCTCTTCACTATCTACTCTCCAGAACTCGTTAAGGCTCAAGAAGAATTGCTTAACGCCTATCGTTCTGGGAGAAAAGCTCTTATCAGCGGAGCAACGGATCGTCTAACCGCTTTAGGCATAGACAAGCCTCAAGTGAAACAAATTCTCAAAGCAGGACGGGCAAGTCAAAATGTAGCCATAAAAGCGCCAGAAAATGGCGTAATAGCGTCTCTCAAGGTTCGAGAAGGTGGCTATGTTTCACCTGCACAAACGATTATTAGTGCAGGACCTCTTGATGAAGTCTGGGCTGACGTCGAGGTTTTCGAACGCCAATCTCATTGGGTAAAAATAGGATCAGAAGCAGAAATGACATTAAGCTCCTTTCCCGGTAAAGAGTGGAATGGCACTGTCGATTTTATTTATCCAATTCTCGATCCTAAAACTAGAACACTGCGTGTCAGGTTGAAATTCTCTAACAATAACAACGAACTCAAACCAAATATGTTTGCCAACGTCACTTTGAAGGCCCGCTCAGAAGCGCCTGTTTTGACTATCCCAAGAGAATCGGTGATTCGCTCAGGCGGCATGACTCGTGTGGTATTGGCTGAGGGCAATGGCCAGTATCGCTCTGCCCGAATTCAAATAGGGCGTGAAACATCCGATCAAATAGAGGTACTGGCTGGATTAACTGATCGCGATAAGGTTGTCACTTCTGCACAGTTTATGCTTGATTCCGAATCTAGTCAGCGTGCAGACCTGTCACGAATTAACGGTTTAGACGAGGAAAACCAGCTCCGCGTTTGGGCAGTTGGTGAGATTACCGATGCCATGATCGACCACCGCATGGTAACCATTAACCACCAACCCGTTGAAGAGTGGCAATGGCCGGGAATGGTGATGAACTTCACCTTCGCTGATGGTATCAATATTGAAGGTGTGCAAAAAGGGCAAGCCATCGATTTTGAAATTCAAAAAACCGAGGGCGGACAATACGAGATAACTGACTATAAAGTCGGAGACGCTGTTATCGCTAACGACGTATGGATAGATGGCAGTATTAGCATGTTAATGGCTGATTTTGGCATGATTACTGTAAACCATGAAGCGGTCACCGAATGGGGATGGGAAGCAGGAGAAATGAACTTTTCTGTGGATGAGGCCATCGATTTAACGCCATTTTCTGAAGGGCAGGCCATTCGATTTCTAGTCAGTAAATCAGGTGCAGAAACACAGTTGATATTGATTGAACAGGCAGGAGGTCAATAATGATTACTGCCATTATAAGATGGTCGATCAACAACCGATTTTTGGTTTTGGTCGCCACGTTTTTCCTCGTCTTTGCCGGGCTCTACAGTGTTAAAAATACACCCGTTGATGCCCTGCCTGATTTGTCAGATGTTCAGGTGATTATAAAAACCAGTTATCCTGGACAAGCACCTCAGGTAGTAGAAGACCAAGTGACCTATCCACTGACTACCGCTATGCTCGCCGTACCGGGAGCCGAAACCGTCCGTGGTTACTCATTTTTTGGTGATTCGTACGTTTATATCATTTTTGACGATGATACCGACATGTATTGGGCACGATCACGTGTATTAGAATACTTAAGTCAGGTTGCTCCAAAGCTGCCTGCGAATGCAAAACCGACATTAGGTCCGGATGCCACTGGTGTCGGATGGATATATAGCTACGTACTGCAGGATAAAACCGGTCAACATGACCTTGCCCAGTTACGAAGTATTCAAGATTGGTTCCTAAAATATGAACTTCAAACGGTTAAGGGCGTTTCCGAAGTAGCAACGGTCGGCGGTATGGTGAAGCAGTATCAGGTTCAAATTGATCCCGCGAAACTTAGAGCCTATGACTTAACACTACAACAAGTGAATCAGGCCATTCAATCGGGTAATCAGGAAACCGGTGCTTCTGTCATCGAAATCGCTGAAGCAGAGCACATGGTCAGAACCACAGGCTACCTTTCTGGTATTGAAGATATCAAGTCCCTCCCGCTAAAAGTGACCAGTACAGGAACCCCGCTTCTTTTAGGTGATATTGCTGATATCAATTTGGGTCCTCAAATGCGCAGAGGAATATCGGAACTTAATGGTGAAGGGGAAGCCGTTGGTGGCGTAATTGTCATGCGATTCGGCGAGAACGCGAGTGACGTTATTGCCAACGTGAAAGAGAAACTCACTCAACTTCAATCGAGCTTACCTGAAGGAGTTGAAGTCGTCGCAACCTATGATCGCTCTACATTGATCAACAATGCAGTACAGAACCTATGGGAAAAACTCGCGGAAGAGTTTTTGGTTGTTGCCGTTGTATGTGCGCTATTTTTGTTTCATATCCGTTCTTCCTTGGTCATTGCGTTAAGCCTACCGGTGGGGATTTTATCGGCATTTGTTGTTATGCATTCACAGGGAATAAATGCCAACATTATGTCACTTGGTGGAATTGCTATCGCCATTGGCGCCATGGTAGACGGCGCTATCGTCATGATAGAAAACGTACACAAGCACATTGAACGTACACCATTAACAGACAAAAACCGTTGGCAAGTCATTGGGCGTGCAGCAGAAGAAGTGGGACCGCCACTTTTCTTCTCATTACTCATTATTACGTTTAGTTTTGTGCCTGTATTTGCACTAGAAGGGCAAGAAGGGAAGATGTTTTCCCCTCTTGCCTTTACCAAAACGTATGCAATGGCCGCATCTGCCGGGCTTTCTATAACTTTGGTACCCGTATTAATGGGCTATTTTGTGCGAGGTAAAATCTTACCTGAACACAAAAACCCAGTAAACAGAACGCTTATTGCGCTCTATCGTCCACTATTAAATCTTAGCCTGAAATACCCTAAATCCATGGTTATCGTTGCGCTTATCATCATGTCGTCAGCGTATATTCCATTAACCAAAATGGGCAGTGAATTCATTCCTCCACTGGATGAAGGCGACCTCATGTATATGCCAACAACCTATCCGGGTATCTCTATCGGTAAGGCTAGAGAGCTCTTACAACAAACCAATAAGTTAATTAAAACCGTTCCGGAAGTTGAAACCGCATGGGGGAAAGTTGGACGCGCTGAAAGTGCAACCGACCCTGCACCATTAACGATGATAGAGACCGTCATCCAGTTAAAACCAAAAGAAGAGTGGCGTGAAGGCGTCACAACAGAATCACTGCGTAAAGAGTTGGATAATCTCATCCAATTTCCCGGCCTGACGAACGCTTGGGTAATGCCGATCAAGACTCGTATCGATATGCTGGCAACAGGTATAAAAACACCGATTGGAATAAAGATAGCCGGACCCGATTTAAAAACAATTGAACAAATTGGGGCCCAATTAGAACCATTATTAAATGGCGTTGAAGGAACTGCTTCTGTTTATGCTGAACGTGTTGCTGGAGGGCGTTACGTGACGATAGACATCAAGCGTAAGCAAGCAGCCCGATACGGGTTGAGTATTAAGCAGGTTCAGCAGGTGGTATCAACCGCAATTGGAGGCATGAACGTTGGTGAAACAACGGAAGGGTTGGAACGCTACCCAATTAACGTGCGATATCCACAATCTTACCGAGATTCGGTGGATAAGCTCCAAAGCCTGCCTTTAGTTACTCCAAATGGTGCTCGTATTGCATTGGCTGATGTTGCGGACATACGTTTTGAAGATGGCCCACCTATGATAAAAACAGAAAATGCCCGTCCGAATGGCTGGGTGTTTGTTGATATTGAAGGGCGAGACTTGGGTTCTTATGTTGCTCAAGCACAAAAAGTAGTGGCAGAGCAGCTTAACCTACCTGCTGGGTACTCATTAGCTTGGTCTGGACAGTATGAGTATATGGAACGAGCAAAAGCCAGATTAAGCGTTGTTACTCCGATTACGCTCACAATCATCATGCTTTTACTCTACTTAAGCTTCAGAAGAGTGGGAGAAGTGTTGATCATTATGGGAACACTTCCATTGGCAATGGTAGGTGGGCTATGGCTCATGCATTACCTCAATTACAATTTCTCAATTGCAGTTGGTGTTGGGTTTATTGCCCTGTCCGGTGTTGCGGTTGAGATAGGTGTGATCATGTTGGTCTATCTCAATCAAGCTTGGCACCAACGTAAGCTTGATCTTACTGAACGAGATCAAATTCTCACATCAACAGACTTATTCGAATCCATCATTGAAGGGGCTGGATTGCGGGTACGTCCTGTAATGATGACGGTTGCAACCGTCATCATCGGCTTAATCCCTATCATGTACGGAACGGGAACTGGCTCTGAAGTAATGCAACGCATTGCCGCCCCAATGATTGGTGGTATGGTTTCGGCAACTCTTCTCACATTGTTGGTATTACCAGCCGTATTTAAGCTCTGGAAACAGCGCGAAATAAAGCGATTACCGAGCTCAAAAACACCATCTTAAATCTCATTTACCGAGCGCATCCGCGTTGGTTGTGCTCAAAGCGAATATCACTTATATAGGAAGAATACACATGAAAAAACCACTGATTACTTTAGCTCTTATCGCCATGACTGGTACGGCAATAGCGGATTCAAATTCTGGACATAAAGAGATGGACCACAGCGCAATGGGCCACTCGACGGAGATGACGATGGATCATTCAAATGGCATGGCAATGGAAGGAATGATGGATGTTGGCATGCCTGCTGCGGGTGCAAAACCGACGAAGGTAGTACACGTTCTTTTATCTGATGATATGAAAATCCGATTCAAGAAAGAGGTAAATATTGAGACCAATGATGTGATTCAATTCGTGATTATGAACACAGGAAAAGTTGACCATGAGTTTTCTATCGGTAGTGCGAGTGAGCAGATTGAACATCGTGAAATGATGAAGGCCATGGGTAATCACGCGCACGATAGCGGCAACGCGGTCACCGTTAAACCCGGAAAAGCGAAACAACTCTTATGGCACTTCCACGGAGAAAAAAACGTAGAATTAGCTTGTAATATTCCGGGACATGCTGAAGCTGGAATGATAAAAAAATTGACGCTTTAAAACCATGAATTGTCCACGTTAGCACTTGTTTTGATGAAAATTAGATATAGACCATAAACATGGGCAATGCACGATAACGTTAATTCTTATCGACGCTTTATTAATAATATAGAGCGTCGATACAACCCGACAATTAAACCCATTTCTATTGACTCGTAGTCATCATTAAAAAACCACAGAAAGCCGCATTATTCGGCTTAAGGGAGTCATCGACAAGCGCCCTCATTTCAATGATTTGCGAGCGATATTTTAGATAGAACTCATAGCTAGGAGTAGGTTTGTATTCTAAGTCTTTCAGTTCAAAATACTTTATGACGCCTTTCGCCGTCGTCGGCTTTACAAAAACTTCACCAAGTGGCGCATAGTAGTTTGGAATAATCGTCATCAGTGACCATTTGGCTAACCGAGCAGGCCTTAACAAATCGCCCATAATGTTAAAGCCATATTCTTGGTCGCCGTGCAGCATATCTTTCAGCGCATATGCATAACTCTCTCTTTCATCATGTGTCATTCCCTTTACCCAATCTCGCAGTTTAGGCTTTTCGAACAAGGAAACCATCGAAGATCGACTGATCACCTTGATCATGTTTTCGGCAACCAGTTGCGGCTTGCTGAAGGATTCCACAGAGAATAAACCCTGACACTGTTCTATCATCTGAGGCACTCGATGTTTCTTAGCAATTTTAGCCATTTCAGGATCAGAAAAGCCCTGAGGGAACTGCAACAAAAAATCACGCTCTGCCGCCTTCAACCTGAGTTTATTCATGGGAAACCTCTAAATACATTTTTGAAAATGAGAGTGTTTGATTTAGCACGATATACCAGCAGCATCAAGCGTCATTCACAAGAAATTAAAAATTTGATCAAAATACATTAAGCTACTATAGTACACCATATGGTTAACTATAATGAACAACAACTCTCCCAAGTTTTTTCCGCGTTATCTGACCCAACGCGCCGCGAGATGTTAATAAGACTAGGTCAAAACGAGATGTCTATTGCAGATCTATCTATGCCCTTCAACATTACAAAATCGGCCATTACTAAGCATGTAAAAGTATTAGAGAATGCCGGATTATTGAAGCGAACCATAGATGGTCGAGTGCACCACTGCCGTTTCGACCCAGAGCCTTTAAAGCAAGCTTCTGATTGGATGAAATTTTATGAGAGGTTTTGGAATAGCAAATTTAATGCACTGGATGTATTTTTGGCGAAGGAAGAGCAATCATAATGAGCGCACTAACGTTTAATGAGACCCTTGAACTAGAACACGTATTCAAAGCCCCAATAGAACGCGTATTTGCTGCATGGACGAATGCCGAAATGCTTGCGCTTTGGTTTGGACCTGAACACTTCTCGGTTGTGAACGTTAAAGCAAACTGTCAAAAAAATGGCCGCTATGACATCACCATTGAGTCACCAGATAAAAATCTCATAAGGCACTACGGTGAGTACCTTGAAGTTGATGAACCAACCACCTTAATCTTTACATGGGAGATTGAGAATCAGTCCTGCCAAGGCAGTGTTGGGCACAAAGCGACCACCATTGTTGAGTTAAACTTCATCTCTCAGGGACAAACAACGTTGTTACAACTTAAACACGAAAAATTACCTGACGACGTTGCACTTGATGGGCATCGATTTGGCTGGATGAGTAGTTTCGACAGCCTCAGTACGCTTTTAGAACAACAATATTAAATTAATACCATCGATGAAAAAGTCGCAATGATCTTGTCTAGAGTGTTAGGTATTTAGACATAAACTCAAAATAAGCAATTCGCTTATTTGCTACGGGAAGATAGTACACCTATTGGTTAACTATTGACCTTACTAGGAGATACACATGCAAAGCATACTTCACAAAATAGTCATCGAAGCGTCACCTAATCAGCTATTTCGGGCGTTAACGACCACAGAAGGATTATCGAACTGGTGGACAAAAACGGAACAGAAAGGTGATGAACTTACCTTTTCATTTGGTCCTAATGGAGAACATCAAGTCGTGATGACGTTACTCTCATCGATCCCCGATAAAGAGGTGAGATGGCAATGTACAGGTGGACCATGGGTTGAAACCGGTGAATTTGTTTTTTCAATCTCTGCCGATGATCGCGGATCATGCCTTAGATTCGCTCACCACGGTTGGGAACAACCCGATGATTTTTACCAACACTGCAACGCTAAATGGGGTTTCTTTCTGGTTATCAGTCTAAAACAATACTTAGAAACCAAAATCGGACAGCCACACCCAAATGATCCGAGTATATGATTCCTTAGTGACCACCATTTTACGACCAGACAGTGGTTGAGAAAGCTTTTCTCAACCACTGTCTATAACCATAGAAACTCAGCGGTTTCGCCCTTCTTCGAACCTTGGAAGCTGATCGGATATTTCACACCAATTGGCACCATATTTGGTATAAATATGAGCGTCAGGTTTATGGGGTATATCCGTATCCAACGCGCCTAAAGAAAACTCTACAAATTCCCCACTATCGTCCGAAGGAATAAAGCGCAGGCTAGATCCACACGTCGAACAAAATTGTCTTTTTGTTCCATTATAAGCTTCGTATGTCTTAAGCCGTTTTTCTCCTGAGAGCCATTTAAAATGCTCACTACGAGCTGCTCCATAGGTGGCATATGCCGCACCATGAAATTTGCGGCACATACTGCAGTGACAATGCCCCATTTTTTTTTGAATCTCATCGACTTCAAACTTAATAGATCCGCACAAGCATTGTCCTTTATATGACGTCTGCATATTCACTTCCTTG